>BFAS01000284.1 GCA_008974985.1 bacterium MnTg02 | reverse complement strand
AGTTACGAGTTGTCAATGCTGTTGCGTGGCCAAGGAGGAACAGAAAGTGCAATGCGCGATCCTATTGCTTCCGGCGCTCAATTCGTCCTGCTGGATCAAGCCGTCGTTCCCGTCGCAATGTCGGCAGACGAAATCAATCTTCAATTTAATTGGTCATACGGACCGGCCAATCGGGATCTTGGACAGCCATCATACCAGACCTTGGTGAAAGCTTTTTCAGGCGTTGGACTACGAACGTTGAGCCCGGTTCATGTGCGGGGACAGTTCGCTGGAAACGATCTTGTTATCTCTTGGATACGAAGAACACGCCTGGCAGGCGATAGTTGGGATGTCACCGAAGTGCCGCTTGGCGAGGAGGAGGAGCGTTACGAAGTTGACATCCTTGATAGTGGAACGGTGAAGCGGACCTTGGGCTCAAGCACATCAACGGTCACCTATTCAGAGGCTGATCAAATCGATGATTGGGGGACTGTGCAAGCCGCTTACGACATACGCGTTTATCAATTAAACAGTTCCCTAAGCCGAGGGAGCCCGCGAGAGGCAATGATCAATGGCTGAGTCGCCCCTTCTGAATTTGCCATTTCTTGAGGCTGCACAAGCACAAAAGCATGTCACTCACAATGAGGCTTTAAGAGCACTTGATGCCATTGTCCAACTCGCCGTGCTCGACCGTGATCTGAGCGCTCCGCCGGGCTCTCCTGGCGATGGCGACCGTTACTGGGTGGCCTCGGGTGCAACAGGTGCGTGGGTCGGTAATGAAAATAAAATTGCCGCCTATCAAGATGGCGCCTGGGAATTCTATGCGCCCAATGAGGGGTGGACAATTTGGATTGCAGATGAGGACGTGAAGCTTGTTTGGGATGGCAGTGCGCTCATTCCTGGCCTCCCAAGCAGCCTACAAAACCTATCGGAACTCGGCGTTAATGCGACCGCCGATACAACCAACCGCATTTCGGTCTCGAGCCCGGCTTCGCTTTTCAATCACGAGGGCGACGACCATCAGCTTAAGATTAATAAGAATGCGACTGGCGATACAGCAAGCTTTCTATTTCAAGCGGGATTTTCCGGACGCGCTGAAATCGGACTGACCGGCGATGATGATTTCCATTTTAAGGTTAGCCCAGATGGCAGCACGTTTCACGAAGCGCTCGTCATCGACAAGGATAGTGGCGCCGTCAGAATTGCGTCGTTCACCGTGGCGTCTGCACCAAGTGCGCCGGCGGTGGGCGCGGGGACTCTTATCTTTGTCAGCGATGAGGCCGGAGGCGCAGTGCTTGCTTTTTCAGACGGAACCGATTGGCGGCGCTGTACCGACCGGGCTGTAATTTCCTAATCAGCCTCAATTTTCCTACTCAACCACAAGAGATACGAAAGGGATGATGATGCCCGATCGATTCCAATCCCACCGGGTCGCGCTTGATTCGCCGGCCATAGAACTCGCCAAAGTCACCAAAGATGACCTTAGCGATTTGCCAGACGGCACCTGCCGGTCGCTTTTGGTCGGCACAGCTGGAACCGCAAACATTGTAGATGCACAGGGCAATGACCTTGCCAATGTGCCGCTACAGCAAGGATATAACCCTATACGCGTGGCCCGCGTTAAAACGGGCGGAACAGCGGTCGATATCTGGGCGCTCTACTGATGTTAGGGCTGGGTCTAAATATCTTTGGGAGAGCGCCCCAGGGAACTGCCCCCGGCTTTGATGTTTTTCTCATAGCCGGTCAATCAAACAATCTTGCGGGAACGGGTTTAGACACCGAAATAGACGTGTCGCATCCTGATGTATTTCAATGGGGCCGCGAGGCGCCAAATAACAATGTCATTATTCTCGCAGACGAACCGTTGGATCACGTTGTACTGGAAGCGGGCAAAATTGGTTATGCCCTAGCGATGATCCGCGATTACTACATCCCGAACGCGCATCTCGCAGCCGTGCGTGACGTGCTCTTAATTCCCACTGCCTTGTCAGCCTCTGGTTTTGCAGATAATCGCTGGAACGCTGGTGACGATCTTTATGAGGACGCCGTTTTAAGGGTGAACACAGCGATTGACGGAAATCCTGGAAGCGTTCTGAAAGGCATCCTCTGGCATCAGGGCGAAGATGATGTAGGCAGTGCCACTTACCTAGATGCTCTGGATGCAATGATTGCCGCGATGCGGTCTGACATAGTTGCTGCCAGCGCGACGACGCCATTTATTCTTGGCGGCATGGTGCCATTCTGGGTTGATGCCGCGACAGATAGACGGGTCCAACAAGGGCGTATACACGGAACGCTAAAGCGTCTCACATACACTGGATTTGCAGATCCCGAGTTGCCGACGGTCATTGAAAAGGCTGTCCCCGCTACAGACTCAACTCACTACGACGCACCGACTCAACGTGAACTTGCGGAACGATATTATAACGCGTGGCTCGCTGCACAATCCAACGACGATATCTCCGCGCCATCCTATAGTTTTGACACAGACTTGGTTGGTTATTGGCGCTTCGAGACAGGCAGCTTCGAGGACCGTGCCGGGTCGAACGATCCAACGGTTACGGGCAGCCCTGTTCTCACCTTCGATACGACTTATAACGAAATTGTTTATTCCGCGGATGGAGGTGACTATTTAGAAACGTCACTACAATTGCCGAACAGCTATACAAAATCCATTTGGGTGAAGATGAATGCAGGTGGTGGATCGCGCAATATTATGTCGAGTAAAACCGGTGCAGCGGACCAGCATTTCCTATATCACGATAGCAGTGCCGCACACTTCGCCGCCGGGCACCAAAATAATTTTACTCAGATTGTATCCTCGTTCTCACCGTCAAACGACACTTGGTATCATCTCGCAGTCACATACGATGAAGCAAGTTCGACCTTGACGCTCTACATCGATGGCTCAGAGGAAGATCAAGTTACGGATGCGACGGTCGGAGGTTCTGGGTTTAGGGATGTCGCCATGGCCACTATCTCGGGCGGCAGCACGTTCACTGGCGAGCTGCGGCACGCACGAATATATGACCGTGCACTCACTGCCGCAGAGGTTCTTGAGGTCTACAACACTGAGAATGGTTAAGGGCGTGGTGCCAATCGAGTTAACCGTCGTGCGTTAGATGCCTCAGCTACAGGCGCCGTCAAACACGACCACACAAATCCTTGCCAAATTGGTTGCTACATACCTTCGCCCTATCGCATCCGCGGCAGGCTTAACGACGCCGAAACTATCCATGTGTTGGCGGGGTCGGGGAATTTACGACTCTAAAGCGGCGATGTTGGACAGCCATAGACGCATTGTTGATGGCGGGGGTCGTATCTTATGCCGGTTTGTGCCTGCACTGCTGCAATAGGAAAACAATGAAAAGCGAAGTGTCGGGGCGCGCCCAGGACAGTCTTCTTGCGAGCGGATTAATAACATCGCCGGCTTGGGTGCCGTGGCTCAATGAGCTCAATGAAATTCTGACAACTGCGACGCTCATTGTCGGTTTGACCCTTGGTTTGTGCCGTCTCTGGCTTTTTATACAAAAGCGGAAAGAGCGCGGAAACAACTGACGGTTATTCGATATGCCGCATGCAAGAAGTGGCAGTGCAGCCGCCTGCAAAAACTGTTCCCAATAGTCGATTTTGACTGATCGCAGCGCTGTTCCGCGATCTGCGCGGTGATGTTCGGCTTGGAGTAATAAGGAGAAAAATAATGAAATTCATCATAGATAGGCTCCGGGAGCCCTCGACCTTTGCAGGCATCGCTGCTTTTCTCGCAGGCTTTGGTCTCCTTGGGTTTACCGAAAGCGATTGGAATCAGGTGTTTGGGGCGGTGGCGGCCATCGCCGGCGCAGCGGCCGTGTTCTTAAAAGAAGGTGACGGCGGCGACGCCACCGATAGCTGATGGCATGGGGCACGCTATTTGCTGGTATTGCCCGTCTTTTACTCAATCTCGTTATTTGGCTTCGTGAAAGATCGAGAGTGTTAGATGGTGAAGCTCGTGAAAGAGCCCGCAGGCTACAAGAACAAGCCGGGAGGGTCGAAAAAGCGCGTATTGCTCGTCGCGCTCAGCGTGTTCGCTCTTCAGGCATGCGCGGGGCAAACGACAAAGACAAATACAAGCGTGATTGATACATCATGTCTTGCTTTGGAGCCTATCGTCTACTCCCGTAAGGATACGGTGGAGACGACGGAGCAGATACGTGGGCATAACGCGGCG
>BFAS01000283.1 GCA_008974985.1 bacterium MnTg02 | reverse complement strand
ATGTGAATAATTTGCAATTTCGGGACGAGCTCGGCGGTCGGCATCAAATAGTCCGCGAATGTCGTCGTTATCGGATTAGAGTCGGCGTCGAACACCATTCGCTCGAGCAGGGCGTTCCCAATCCCATGAACCACACCGCCAATAATCTGCCCGTCCACCAGCATCGGATTGATAACTTTGCCGCAATCATGCACGACGACGTAGTTGAGAACCTTAACCAGGCCGGTGTCGGGATCGACCTCAACTTCAGCAACATGACATCCGTTCGAATAAGTTGCCCGAGGTGGCGTGAAATAGCTGTGCGCTTCGAGGTCCGGTTGAACACCGTTCGGCAATACATAGCCAGGCATACCGCTGGTCATCTTTGCAAGTTCGGCAAAAGCGATTTCGACACCCTGGCGACTTCGAACAAACACGTTGCCATCTGCCAGTTCGAATTCATCGGCACTGACGTCAAAATGGGCTGCGGCTAACGCCTTGAGCTTTGTGGCAACCTCACCCGATGCGATGCGCACAGAAGAGCCCGCATTGACGGTCACGCGGCTTGCGTAGGTACCGGCGCCTCGCGGTATAGCGCCTGTATCGCCAAGCACGATATCGATGTCTGTAATGTCAACGCCCAGCTCGTCGGCACAGATCTGTGCCAAAGTTGTGTGATGCGCCTGACCGGCAGGCGCAGCGCCTGTTTTCAGCGACACGCGGCCATTCGACAGAATGCGTATGATCGCCCCTTCGAAGGGTCCGAGACCGGTGCCTTCGACATAGGCCCCGATACCGATTCCGATATAACGGTTGCCGGCGCGAGCCTGTTGCTGGCGCTCCTTGAAGCCCTCATAGCCGGCTCGTTCCAACGCAAGCCGCTGGCATTCGGGATAGTTCCCGCTGTCATAAATGACCGGCTGGCCGTCGCGGTAGGTAAGCCCCATATGATACGGCATGTCTTCGACCGGGATAAGATTTACCGAGCGCACATCGGCAGGGTCCAAGCCTAGCTGCGCTGCGATGAGATCGACGCTACGCTCCATTACGAATACGGCCTGGGGGCGGCCGGCTCCACGCATGGGCGTGGTGGGCACCATGTTCGTGAAAACGACCGTAACGTCAGCTCTGTAGGCGGGAAGTTTGTAAGGGCCAGGTAAGGTCGACGCAGATATGTAAGGCATGATCGTGCCCCATGGCAGATAGGCACCAGCGTCGTGCAAAATCCGTGTTTTCAGGCCCAATATCTTGCCGCGGTCATCATACGCAACCGAGCAATCATAGACCTGATCGCGCTCTTGTGTGGTCGTCAAAAAATGCTCTCGCCGGTCCTCAATCCATTTAACAGGCGTGCCGAGTTTTTCCGCGAGCCACGGGACGATGATCTCTTCCGGATAGACTTGGTTTTTGGGACCGAACCCGCCGCCAACATCCGGAGTAATGACGCGGATCCGTTCCTCCGAAACGTCAAACATGTCCACGACCGCCCGCTTCGTATTATGCGGCGTCTGCGTCGACGACCATATTGTGCACACCTGAGAGATCGGATCATACGAGGCTGCAACGCCACGGCATTCCATCGGATGCCCTGTGCCACGATGAACACGGAAAATATTATCAAGCCGGTGCGGGGCCTCATCAAACGCCGCGCTAATGTCACCGAAACCAATATTGAACCGGGCGGCGATGTTGTCCTGCATGGCGAGGTGCGCTGTAGGCGCACCGGGAACGATCGCAGCCTGACAGTCGCCAGCGACCGGCTGCGGATCATAGTCCACCTGTACGCGTTCAACGCCGTCTTCGGCAGCATGACGTGTCTCGGCAACGACCACGGCGACGGCTTCGCCGACGAAACAAACTTCGCGATCCGCCAGCGGTTGCTGCGTAATCGGATTGGGAATTGCTGGATTGGGGACCTGCAGCAAAATGCGGCGCCCGCGCCACGCACGGGGAAGATCTTCTGCGGTAAAGACCGCGATGACACCGGGAACTTGCAATGCCGCTGAAACGTCAATATCACCAATCCGTGCATGCGCAAATGGCGAGCGCACAAACGCCGCCTGCAAGAGCCCAGGCAGCTTGATGTCGTCGACAAATTGGCCACGTCCGGTCAAAAGGTCCGGATCTTCAAGACGCTGGACGCTCTGGCCAACGAATACGGGACGGTTCATGTCGGATTTGTCTCCGTCAGAAGGGACGATTCAGTCTGTTCCCCGCGCATCTCCGCGGCGGCTTCAATGACGGCTGCAACGATACCTTCGTAGCCTGTACAACGGCAAATATTTCCGGAAAGCACTTCACGGATATCCCTTTCGCCGGGTGCCGGATTATTGCGCAAAAATTCGGTCATCGTCATCAAAATGCCCGGCGTGCAAAATCCACACTGCAAACCATGATGTTTCATGAAGGCCCGCTGCAAGGGGTTGAGTTGCTGTGGATCCGGTGCCAGCCCCTCCACGGTTTCCACCTTGAGGCCATGCGCCTGAACGGCGAACATGAGACAACCACGAACCGCACGCCCGTCAACCAGAACAGTGCAAGCCCCGCATACGCCATGCTCGCATCCGAGATGTGTCCCTGTCAGGTTCAATTGGCCGCGCAGAAAATCGGCCAAACATATGCGCGGTTCGACCGGCTGTGTGACCTCGGTGCCGTTAACAGTTAGTGTTATTATTGTTTGGTCCATCAGGTCCCCCGCTGCGGCTGACCGGCCGCTTGTTCCAAGGCACGCGCTGTCATAATGCGGGCAAGGCGTTTGCGGTAGTCGGCGCTGACAAGCCCGTCGCCTTTATATTCAAGCGTTTGTGTTGTTTCGGCGGCCGCGCGCAACGCGTCGGGTGTCGGTTTTTGACCTGTCAGGATGTTCTCGGCGGCACTCAGTCGCACGGGTCCGGCATCAACACCGATCAGGACAATCCGTGCTTTTGAAATCGACTTATCAATATCCGTCTCAAAGATAGCAGCCGCACCGACAATGGCGAAGTCACCATGACGCTGCGAAAATTCTGCAAAACCATGCCTGTGATGGCCCGAGGGCAAAGCGAACCGCACTTCGGTGAGCAGTTCATCGGGCGCGATATCCGGCGTGAAATAATACTTTGCGAATGTGCTGATGGCACACTCACGCCGGCCTCTCTGAATACTCTCGACGGTGATCGTCGCGTCAAGCATTGAGGCCAGCCCGATGAGCTCTGAGGCCGGATCCATATGTGCTAGCGAGCCACCGATCGTGCCGCGATTGCGCGTCTGCATGTGCCCGACATAGCTTAAGGCATCTGCAAAAATCGGCGCCCTATGCTTCAACTCTTGATGGTTCAGTAAATCGCTCTGGCGCGTCATGGCACCGACCAGAAGGTGATCGTCTTCAATCGCAATACCCGTCAAAGCACCGATGCGATTGATATCGATGACGTCGTCGGCCATGACATACCGCATATTCATCATCGGGACTAACGATTGTCCGCCCGCAAGTATTTTTGCATTCTCGCACTGGCTGAGAAGCTCGAGCGCCTCTCTCTGCGTCGCCGGCCGATGATAGCGAAATGGAGCTGCCTTCATGAGCGCCCCGCACGGCGCAGCGAAAACCATCTTACTAATAAGCGCCAGAGCAATCTAAATCCCAAGATCTTACGGGTATGCGTGCTTGGAGGAGCCTTGGCGTCAACGGGTTGCGCGGCCGGTTCGCTGGAGAACGAGGTTGAGTTTGGTTGTGGCTGCAGCTTGTCCTCGCCTAAGAGCGCTTCCAGATTCTCCGCGAAATCGTCGATCAGGATCTGCGCGGTCGTTTCGATGAGCGAGACACCACGCGCGTATTGGGCGATTGATCCCGCGAGTTTCAGCTCGGTATCTATCGCTACGCGGGTACCGTCTTTTTCGGGATGCGCCGCGAAGTTGACGACCGCACGGGCGACGCCGCGGGCGCGCTCTTCGTTCCCATCGGCCTTTACAGTCGCGGTCATGGCCATATCGTCGCGAGCCTCATAGGCCACGCTACCTTTAAAGCTGAGCGCGATAGGGCCAAGACTGATATTGACGCGTCCCACATAGCTGCCATCTGGACGGAATTCCAACAATTCGGCACCAGGCAAACTTGGTGCGATTAGCTCGATATCGTTCAAGACGCGCCAGGTTTGTTCGGGCGGCCTAGAGACCCAGAAGCTATTGTTGATCTTCATCGGCGTCCAACGTTACTCTTCTCTGTCGGTGAAAATTGCAGACTTCGTGCGGTACTGCTATCAAACCTTCGCTCACACTGGAAAATCCAGTTGCTGGTGAAAACCAACCGGAAATCACACCAGTCCACACCAAAATGAGGCTTCTGATTACGAGAGTAACTCTGTCAGATAATGTCTGCAACGTTGCGCCTCGAATAGGACAGAAAATGATGCCGTCGTCGCAGCCGCCACGATATCAAAACCAGACACCTGCCTATTGTCCCTTACCAGAGTAGGCGCTACTCACTGCGCATAATTCTTCAACGACCCAAATGACGCTTGGAAAGGTCAAAGGATGCTTATCAATCTCGCCGGCCGTCGAATCTATTACGATCTTGTCGGGCCGGATAGCGGACCGACTGTGTGCTTCACACATTCTCTCGCCTCGGACGGAGGCATGTGGAGCGAACAGCTTCCTGTGCTGCTTGACAGTGGCTACCGTGTGCTGCGGCTCGACATGCGAGGCCATGGCGGTAGCGACCCCGTATCCGGCGACTACACCATGGAGGAGCTGGCCGACGATGTTGCAGCTTCGCTCGATTTTCTTGGCATTGCCCAGGTCCATCTGATTGGCCTTTCCATCGGAGGCATGCTGGGTCAGGCATTTGCTATCAGACACGGCCAGCGGCTCAACTCGGCAATGCTATGCGCAACCGCACCGCAAACACCCCCCGGCGCGCAGGACAGTTGGGCGCCGCGCATTGAGGCCGTGAGAAAAGAAAACTCGCTTACACCACTCGCTAGCGCGACGATGGATCGCTGGTTCACGGATGCGTACAACACGGAAAGTCCCAAACGGTGGAAACAGATTCACGCCACGATCGCCGGGACAACGCCTGCAGGTTATCTCGGTTGTGCCGCTGCGATACTCAATTTCGACTTCGTGGAACAGCTCCCGTCAATAAAAGTGCCGACACTGGTTGTGTGTGGCGCCGATGACCAAGGGACGCCACCCGCCGGCAACAAGCGCATCGCCGAGCTCATTCCCGGCGGCAGATACGAAGAGGTTGCTCAGGCTCGGCATTTTCTCAATGTAGAGCGTCCCGAAGCCTTCAACCGCATCATGTTGAGTTGGCTCAATGCAAATCGCTGAAGGGTATCGAGATCGGGCCGCGCGCGCCCGTAGCGGCAATCCGATAATTGTCTGTCCGTACCGGCAGCGCGGACGCCAACTTGTGGATTGTCCTCTTGCAACCAAAAACCAGCTTAACCTTGGCACGGACAGGTTCGCCGCCTCGATGCCAAACGCGACCCTCAGAGCCTTCCTAATTCAGAGGCAATCGAACTCTTAATTGCAGGCACAAAAAAGGGCCCAGGAACAGCGGATAAGAACTGGCTACTTTCGCCTAACCCATTGAAAATATTGGTAGCGGAGGAGGGACTCGAACCCCCGACACGCGGATTATGATTACTAGGTCCCTCGCCCTTCATTAACCTCAGTCACCACCAACCCATTGCTTTTCAAGGCATAATTTGGTATGTAGGCCCTCACTAGCCACCCCCCGCCACCCGGCCATCACGGTTCGGAGACGGTTCGCAAGCAACAGGAGACGGTTCGCGATGGCAGTGCAGAGACTTACACAGAGGCTGATAGATGCCCTGCGGTACGAGGGCAAGACCGTATTTATACGGGACAGCAAGGTCACTGGGCTCATCCTGGCGGTGAACAAGAACAGCATGAGTTGGAAGGTGCAGGCGGACCTGTGGCAGCGCCGCCAGCTGGTGAAGACCGTGCGCCATACCATGGGCACAACCCAGGAGCTCACGCTCGACGCGGCCCGCGTTCGCGCCCAGGAAATCCTGGCCCAGATCCGTCGCGGCATCGACCCCAACA
This sequence comes from bacterium MnTg02, assembly GCA_008974985.1. Classification (GTDB taxonomy): domain Bacteria; phylum Pseudomonadota; class Alphaproteobacteria; order Rhizobiales; family BFAS01; genus MnTg02. Next base: position 14,211 of record BFAS01000283.1, on the reverse strand, counting down.
ACCCGGACGCGCCCCTGAGCCCCGGCGCGGTCGTCAACTGGACCCTTGGGCAACTCTGGGACGCCCGCGAGCAGGACCTCCGCCGCCGCGACCGCTCCGAGCGCACAATCAAGGACTTCCGGGGGTACATGGATCGCCACCTCGACGACTGGCGCGAGAGGCCCCTCAGAGAGATCACCAACTCCATGTGTCATGACCGGTTCGAGCAGCTGACCGACAATGTCGGACCCGTCGCCGCGAACCACGTGCTGGCCGCGCTGAACACGGCCTGGCGGCGGACCGCCGCGCCGCGCTCGGACCACACTGACCCTGTTCCCCTGCAGCCCAACCCGGCGGCCACCGTCCGGCGGCACCCAGTGAGGGCGCGCAGCGATGTGGTTCTTCCCGACGAGCTGCCGGAGTGGTGGCGGCTGACCGAGGAGCTGCCCAACCCGCTGCGCCGATGCATGCATCGCCTTGGGCTTCTGTCCGGCCTGCGGCCCGGCAACCTGATGGCGCTCGAGCGGGAGTGGCTGGACCTGCCGGGTCGGGCGATCCGCCTCCCCGCGCGCGTCATGAAGCGCCGGGGAGACTTCAGCCTGCCGCTGTCCGGGCCGATGGTGAGTGTGATAGAGACGGCACTGGCGGCGGGCGACATTATATATAGTGGCTCGCCGTGGTTGTTCCCGACGCGATCAACGATCAGCGGGCGAGTGACTGCCACGAGCGTCGCGCGCGAGAGGAGCATGCCCGGCTGGACCGGCCACCCACTGCGCCGCACGCACAAGACAATGGCACTCGTGGCGGGCGTCAGCGACTTCAAGTCGGCTCTGCTTCTTCACCACAAGGTCGGCACAATGTCAGACGTATATGTGTCTCCGGCGGCGATGCACGACGACCTGGTTGACCAGCAGGAGCGCGTGTCCGCGCACATTCTTGAGACGGCCGAAGTTGATGCTTGAGCACCTTCGCGCAATCGTGGAGGCCGAGACGGCGCTGCGCGAGATGGGCGTTCTGAGCACTCGCAACCTTGTCGGGGATGTCGCAGAGTGGATCGCCTGCGAGGAGCTGGGCCTCACCCGCGCACGTGCAAGCCAGAAGGGCTACGACGCCACCGACGCTGAGGGCCGCCGCGTGCAGATAAAGGGTGTGCGCCTCCCCAATCGCCAGCCGTGCGCACTGCGGGAGATGGACAAGGACCCGTTCGACCGGCTCGTGGTCGTCGTGCTTGCCGAGGACCTGCAGAGCCACACCATCATTGAGATGACCTCCGCGCAGGTCCGCGAGCGCGCGTCCTTCCAGGCCCACACGAACTCCTGGCGGCTCACCCTGGGATCGTCGGTCTCATAAATTAACCATCGGAGGCCCCCAAGGGTTACAGTAGTGGACAAATGAGTTATATGGTGGTGTATGTACACGGGCGATCCCCGTGTGCAAGGCCGATAAAGTCACTGGGATTGACACCGCGACGGCGGACTCAGAGACCCCTATAGCCGGTCAGAAGTCGAAGGCCCGAATATAGCCCGTGGCAAGGCATCAACCACGCACCCGACGGGGAGCGTTGTTGGAGTCTTGCATATGTTTCCTGAACTGCTTCCCCAAGACCTAGAGCACGCCCGTGTCATTGCACGGGAGGTCATCCGTGTGCTCTCAGCCAAGCCCGTCCCGCAGCCCGAGTGGGTCTCACCGCGCGAGGCCTCGATCATCCTTGGCATCTCCGCCAGCAACCTCGAAGCCCGCCGCCTCGATGGCGAGGGTCCGCGCTACTCGAAGAAGGGTCCGCGCCTTGTTCGCTACCGCGTGACAGATCTGCACGATTGGATGGAGGCTGGGTATGTCTCATAGAGAAGAAACCCCCGCCACCACAGGGGCGAACGGGGGCTCGGACGAGGCAAGAAAATTCAAAGCTCCTCCATTATGCCTCCCCTCGGACCAGAACGAAATCAACTTCTTGCCTCTGCCGCCGAGGAGCTATGGCAAGGCCCTGCCGGTCTCGGTGGATGATGCCTACCGCGTCATCGACGCCTACAATCGCTGGGCTGATCTCTGGAACCTTCACGAGAGGTCGGGCTGGCCGGTGAGGCCACAGAGTGGGGAGGGCTGGTTCTGTTGTCCGCCTAGGGTCAGGTCGGCATTCCTCTGGCTGGACTATGCCACCGGACGCAAGATCATCATCCGCGTCGCGGGCTGGCACCAACCTGAAGACAACAGTTTGGTCACGGGCTTCCTGCGGCTCCGCGCCGACATTGACCGCGTAGCTTGGGCGGGGTGGCTGTCATGAGCATCGAGACAAACACCGACGAGGCGACAGAGTTCCTGCAATGGTGGCGGCCCGGCGGCCCGTGGAGCCTCACTGCCATCGATCCGAGGGGCGACATATGCACGCGAGCGTTCACCGCTCTCGACGAGACCCGCGCGTTCGTCGAAGAGCACAACGGCAAGAGCAACCTCTACTTCACCGTCAACCCGGTGCGCCAGCTCATGAACAGGAAGCCGAAGGCAGAGCACATATCCGAGCTGCGCTGGCTGCATGTCGACATAGACCCGCGTGCCCGCGAGGACATCGACGCCGAGCGCCAGCGCATTCTTGGGCTCCTGTGCGCGCACGACCCCGAGCCGAGCTGCATCATTGACAGCGGCGGTGGCTACCAAGCGTTCTGGCGTCTCGACGAGCCCTTGCCGATCGAGGAGCCGGACGACGCCAAGCTCTGGAACATCGCTCTTGAGCGCGCGCTCGGCGGTGACAACTGCCACAACATCGACCGCGTGATGCGGTTGCCCGGCACGGTAAACTTGCCGAACGCCAAGAAGGCGGCCAAGGGCCGCGTGCCCGCGCTGGCTCGTTGGGTAGACCATAATGACAAGGCATATCCCCTTGCTCGGTTCTCCAAGAGCGAGGAACAGGCAAGCGCGCCGGAGGCGCGAGCCGTCGACGCGGCCCCGCGCCATATAGAAGAGCTCTCCGAGCTCGACGAGTGGAACGTTCCCAACCGGGTAAAGATGATCATCGCGCAGGGCAGCCATCCCGACGAGCCCAAGAAGGGGGACAACTCGCGGTCGGCGTGGGTATTCGACGTGTGCTGCAACCTTGTGCGCTGCAGAGTGCCAGATGACATCATCCTCGGCCTTCTGCTCGACCCGGACTGGGGCATCTCTGAGAGCGTCGTGGAGCTCGGATCGGGCGCGGAGAAGTACGCCCGCCGACAGATTGAGAAGGCCAAGAAGGCAGTGGCCGAAGATGTAGAAGAGTTCAAGTGTGACGAAAACGGGGTGCCTTACAAGACCCCCTACAACATTCGTGTTGCTCTGAAACAACTCGGCATTAGGTTGTCCCACGACCAGTTTGCCGACCGTCTATTGATAGAGGGACTTCCCGACTTCGGGCCAGCGCTGCAGGACGAGGCCGTTGCACGGATTTGGTTGATCATTGACGAGCGCTTCGGCTTCCGCCCTACCAAGGATTTATTTTGGACGGTTGTTGAGGACTTTGCCCGGCAGAATGGCTTTCACCCGGTTCGTGACTATCTTGACGGTCTTAGATGGGATGGCAAGCCACGCGTTGACACCTGGCTTATCACGTATGGCAACGCCGAAGACACAGAGTATACGCGCGCGGTCAGCGCCTTGTTCCTGCTGGCAGCCGTGCGCCGAGTTCGTCAACCGGGATGCAAGTTCGACGAGATGCTCGTTCTGCGTTCACCGCAGGGCACGGGCAAGTCGAGCGCTCTCGAGACTCTTTGTCCCAAGGCGGATTGGTTTGGCGATGACTTGCCTCTCAACGCGGACACCAAGATCGTAATTGAGCGGCTGCATGGACGATGGATCGTCGAGGCGGCTGAGCTCAAGGGCATGCGAAGGGGTGATGTCGAACACCTCAAGGCGTTCCTCTCTCGGCAGATTGACCGCGCTCGCATGGCCTATGGCCGAGTGCCCAAGGAGGTGCCTCGTCAGTGTGTAATAGCCGGTACTACCAACAGCGAGCAATTTCTCCGGGACACCACGGGCAACCGGCGCTTCTGGCCCATTGAGGTTGGAGTGTTTGATACGAAATCACTTGCAGCGATCCGTGACCAACTATGGGCCGAGGCCTCCCAACGCGAAACCGACGGTGAGAGCATTCGTCTCGACCCATCGCTCTATACGGCGGCGGCGGAGGCGCAGGATGAGCATCGAATTGAGGACCCCTTCACCGAGATCTTGGCCGCGACGCTAGGCGACATCGAGGGCAAGCTGCTGGCAGGGGACGCGTGGGAGATCGTCGGTGTCCCGCCGGGCCAACGGACACAGGATCACAATGCCCGGCTCGGCGAGGCCATGCGCGAGCTTGGCTGGGAGCGAACGAAGCTGCGGTTCGGCAACGGGGTGCCGGAGTGGTGTTACATCAAGGGCGAGGCCAAGCGTCGCCAGCGCATCGTTGTAAGTCGCGACCACCGGGATAGACCACACGCCGAACCCGAAAATGCACGGAGGGCGTTCTGATGGCCGTTCCTGCATTGCCCCTCGGCGGAACGTTCTGGCGGAACGGTCTAAGTTATTGTTTTATAGGGAGTATTAGCCTGTCGTTCCCCCGTTCTTGGGCGCTCTCCCCACCCCCCTATACCTATAAACGCCCAAGTGGGATAAGAGGAAGCAGGTTATATAGTTCTATTATAGATTTAGGGGGAACTCTAAGGAACGGTAGTAATAACTCCGAGATTGCTGGGGGTTTTCGCGTTCCTTCGTAAGGGGAACTGTACGCGGAACGGGGCAGGAACGTCCCATCCACCCTTACTCCCCCTTGGGCATGGATCAACGTCCGACCGAACATTAAAAAAGAGACAAAGAACAGCGTGGCACAGCCAGCCGCGCCTGCTCCGGCGGCCTGGGTCTAGTCCCTTGTTTGGGCAGGTCGCCGGAGTCCCAATCCGCGGTTCAGCACCCAGTTTCAGACCTTTGCATACTTGGCACCCTAACGCGCGCGCGCGCGAACACCAAGAAGGAGCCGACGAAGCGTGTGGCAAAGCCCGTCGCGCCTGCAACTGCGGGCTGGGTTCACTCCGTTGGGGCAGGTCGTCGGAGTTCCAATCCGTGGTTCTGCACCCAGTTTCCCCTGGGCCTTCCAGCATTCTGCAAATAGCAACGCACGCGCGGACCGTGATGCGGACCGTGGCGCAAAATATCATACCCATAGAGGCTCACTCGCAATCGTCTTGTTTTCTTGGGCCCCTACCCCAGCGAAAGCCACTGACGTTGCTCCTGCGACATCCTCGGGAGGACTATGGTCATGAAGCGCAACGCCGCGCACCAAGGCCGTAATGGTTGTCAAGGGCACGGGCATCTCGGGCGCACCCACCCAGCTCACCGAGGTAACCATAGAGCGCGTCGAGGCTCTGGCGCGGGCCGGACTTCGCCAAACCAGCATCGCCGCCATCATCTTCAGCCTGAAGAACGTGGCCCAGTGGTCCGACGGCGGCATCCGTGGCGAGGCCACACCAGCGCTCAACGTCACCACAGCCATGTCATCCAAATCCAAGGCGACAGCTATCGGCTCAAGGACAAACGCAAGGCTGGGATCATTGCTAAAACGCCAAAGACATAGGTCCGTTGTTCATTTGGCAGCAGAAGGTTCTGAGGGCGGCAAGTTCGGCAGCGAAGTGCTATTACCGGAAGTGCCGCGAGCCGTCGAATCCGGAGGAGGACCTTCAGCTTTTTGCTGCTACCCGCAAATACCGGCCCTTTAGTGCGCGGCTTGCAAAGGGTCGCAAAATGACGAACTTCTGAATTCACTGGCATCAAAAGGCGTCCGCTGGAATGAACTGGCTAGCTAAGTCGTCGTCATAGGCGAAGCTCACTGACCAGCGCCAGCTCTCCACTCTTGCATGTCAACAACGCCGACTTTCTCGAGTTCGACAAGGAAGCTCAGGACTATGATGCGAGTTGCTCGAGATGCTCCGACCAGCGCTTCATCTGGCGTCCTTCCAGCTGGTGGGGAGAGAATGATGTCCTTGCTCTCCCGATCGACTGAGAAGAATGGCCCGATGGAGAATTCGCGGTCACCGTAAGTAATCGTCACAGGCTGATCTGCAAGATTATTACTGAGATCAATAAGGGGCTGAAGATGCCGTTGGGTCGCTCGCCCGTATTCGTGTGCGAAACAGTGCCGAAGTCGAGTCAACCCGTCTAAAAGCACCCAACCTGGCCACTCCAGATCCATTTCAAGTTCTTCGGCCCAATTGCGACAATTGAGTTTCACCCAAGCCAGGTCGTACGAACTTCTTCACTGCCAAGAATGACTGGCATGCGCTGGGGATGGATCATTGCCACCAGCTTGTTCGGTGTGGTGGTCATGAATGCGAAGACGTTAAGCGTGACCTTTTCGCCGTCCTTCTTGATTGGGCCGTTATAGCTGCGCCAAACCCCGGCGAAGGCGAAAAGCGGCCGGGGCGCATCGCCCTTGAGCGCGAACCAATGCCAGGTCGCCGGATTGCGTCCTTTGGGCTCCGAGAACGACGTGACCGGCACCAGGCAACGGCGTTCCTCGAAAGAGCCGCGCCAAAATCGGCTTGTCCGCACCTTGTCGTCGCGGACATTGGTGACCCGGCGCGGCGCTTTGCCTTTCATGAGGAGGACAAAGCCCCAACTCAATTCGACCAGTTCTCGCTCACCGTCTTCGGCTCGCCGGACGACTGGTGCGTCATTGGCGGGAAAAATCGCCGGTTTTGGCTTTATCGCTACCGCACGGTTATGAGAGACGCGGAAGTATTTGATGACGGCATCGCGCGGCAGAGTTTGAGAGTACAGATTGCACATATAAGCAGTCTAAGCGGCGCTGGAGTAAACGTACAATGGGCCGCTTAGCGCTTCAAGGCAGACGATATTGCGGCAACGGATTCAGGGCGGGTTGATGCCAGGAAAGGACATGTTGGCTTTTACGCAATCACGGCGATCATAATCGACAAGATTGATATAACCAGTGAGAAACCTGCTATCCCAGTTGCTGTGAGAAACTTTGTATGTTCATCTCTCAAAGACGCCAAAATGGATGATAAATAGGGGAAATTGACGCAGTGATGGTCAGAGCCAACGCGGATAGCAAAGAACTCTGACTTGGAACCGTCGCTGTTTTGATGTGAGTATTTTTCGTTCAAATGATAGTAAAGGCGACCGAAAACAATATCGGAGTCCAGATTAAAAATCCGGGCTAAATCTTCAATATCGATTGGCAGCCAAATTTTCGAACTTCGAGATTTCTGCGCATCGGAAAAATCGATAAATTTTCCGTAATTCCTTTCGTATATCTCGTTGAGTAGCGCAAGATCGGTTGGCATTTTTGGAGCCATGAATTTCACCTCGAAACGGATAATGAGCGACGGAATTGGTCGCTGCCCTCTCGATTGCTTATGAGTTTGTTTTCTGCTGCCAAGACACGAGGACACCGCAACCTTGTGGAACAATCCCAACTTTGTGGATTGTGCTCAATGGCATACTGACAAGATCCACAGCCTTTCGTCGATGACCCCCTAATGCCAGCCTGAACGAGGGAGCGGCAACGGAGGAGACGGCGGAAGTTGGCTCAGGCGGCCTGAACCTTTATTTCGTTCCATGACAGGAATTTTGCGATTTGTTTAACTGTTAGCTCCTGTTCCGATCGGAACAAACTTAACTCATTGTTTTTATGATCTTTTACGACCGCTAAAATGGTTTCCCGGTCAATGGTGGCGTCATGTCTCCACTCGGCCATGTTCTCATTGGCCATCATTTTCAGCATGAACTCGCTGGAGAGATCGCGAACGGGAATATCGATTGTCTCGTTTCTCATTCCGACATGACCCCAGCAAACGACAATGTTAGGCTTGAAGGAATGGTCGCAAATGAAAAATAAAGGGAGAGCGAGTGATATGACCGAACGCCTAAAAGCGCTTGTCGGCATTTACATCATGATGCTCGGTTGCGCGGCCATTCTGATAAGCCGTCCAGCGGCTGACAATGCCGACCTCAAACTAAAAGCCGAAATCAGAATAGCCGTGTCCGAGATATCCGCACGCTTTTTGAAGACGAGCGCACCGGAAGCCGAAGCCGATCTAAAGCGCCTTAAAAGGTTACTGCTTAAGCAAAGGCAAATTCGCACCGCCGACCCTCGAAAGAGCCCAGGGGGCAGGTGACTTGGATAGACGGATTGCGTCGGAGACATCCAGATCGGTGGCAATGAGCCGGAGGCTCGGCTGAGAGAAATCGTGCTCTCTGAGCTATTGGCGAGCCGCTGTCAGGGGGGTGGCTTGCCTATCGGCGGTGGCCTGTCCGCTTTTTCGTGTTCCCCGCCCGCGCCGGGATGAACCGATTAGACCTCGGACCAGTTTATAAGCACGCGCTTTGTTCCGCTGGCTATGTAGCAAGTCTTATCTTCGTGCTCGCGCTTAAAACCGTCGATCACATCTGAATCCGGTTCGCCCAAAATCGAGGGGCCCGTCTTTTTTAATACGGTAACGGTGGAATTGTCGGTTGCGACGAGATAGTTTCCATGCCCGGAATAACCGGCGTCTAGCTCGGCATCCGTTAATTCAACGGCGTCAAAATAAAGGTCTGTTTTCTTGAATCTGTCTCTCATAACTACTCCTTTCGTTTGAAAATTACCAAATGGCCGGGATCGCTCCCGGCTAATAGTCAAAGGGGTCTATCCCCGCGTGTGCAGGGGAACCGCAGACAATACGTCGAAAACCTTTATATTTCGTGGTCTATCCCCGCGCTTTCGGGGGAACTGCGCCCGCCCTCAATGTCTTTGCAAAGGTCAGGTTTCATCATTTCGACCTGGCCGTCGGGCATGTCCGCTTTGTACCAGTAACCGGAAAAAGCACGCCAGCACTGCCGCTTAGCTTCTGAAAGCAGACCAGAATTATGTGGGTGTCTAACGGTGAGTTTGTGCCAAAAGGCGACGATACTTTGTGAAGCCTCGCGCCAGTGCTCGCATAAGAGAACAATCGCATTGGCTTCGTAGGCAACTCGATAAACTCAGCGACTGCAAGAAAATATTTTTGGAAAAACGCTCGGACCTCGATGGTGACAGATTGGAGTTGAGGACGCGGCTATGGTACATACGACAAGACAGCATGCAACGAGTTGCAATGATAAGCCGTCTTTGACAATTTCTGCTAGATGCCAAATTTAAACCCGGTTGTAGAAAGACGGCTTCAATCAGAGTCAGTTCCGTTAAATTTACGGCGTTGATAAACTAGCGTGTCAGCTTCAAGCCATGTGGAGGGCCGTAGATGGCCCGCGTTCCCAGCAATTCTCATAACTGTGACGTTCTGGTTATCGGCGGTGGGCCGGCCGGCTCGACGATCTCGTCGCAATTAAGCGAGATGGGTTGGGACGTGACCTTGATCGAGAAAGAATGGCACCCGCGCTTTCACATTGGTGAGTCGCTGCTCCCACGCAACCTGCCGATACTGGAACGGCTCGGGGTACTGCGAGATGTTTCCCGCATTGCGGTTATCAAATATGGCGCCGATCTCTCTCTACCATCGGGCGAAGATTACCGTAAATTCGAATTCGCCGAGGCCGACCCTCTACAGCCAAGCGCGTTCCAGGTGAAACGGGCAGAATTCGATGCATTGTTGCTGAATAACAGCCTTGCCAAAGGCGCCCGTGTTCTACAAGGAACGAAGGCAACGGCGGTCTCCTTCGGTGCTGATCGACGGGCCCAGGTCACGACCGTCAACGATGCGGGAAAAGAAGCCGTGTGGCATGCGGACTTCCTGGTGGATGCCTCCGGCCGTGACTCGTTACTGGCCAACCGCCTAAAGCTTAAAATCAGAGATCCGCAACACAACAGCGCGGCGGTCTTTGCGCATTTCGATGGGGTTAGGCGGCGTTACGGCGCGGATGCCGGCAACACAAGCATTATCTGGTTCGAACAGGGCTGGTTTTGGACGATCCCGTTGCCCGACGGAAACGACAGCGTCGGCGTCGTATGCCGGGCCGATTACCTGCGCACCCGCCGAACGCCGCTGGACCGCTTTCTCTTAGACAGCGTCGCCTCTTGTCCTCAAATCGCTCGGCGAATGAGCCGCGCAAAACTGGTAACGGAAGTCTATGCTGCCGGAAACTACTCTTACAAGGCTAAGGTCATGTACGGCGATCAGTTTTTGCTCGTCGGCGACGCCTACGCCTTCCTTGACCCGATTTTTTCGACCGGCGTTTACTTAGCCATGGAAAGCGCCATGAGGGGTGCGGAAACAGTTGACGCCTGTCTGAGCGATCCCGCCAATAGAAGCTGTTATCTTGCCCGACATGCCCAAATCATGGATCGGGGTCTGCGACGCCTATCCTGGTTCATTTACCGTTTCAACGACCCTGCGATGCAGGATTTGTTCATGGCGTCGGCGAACCCCTTGAACATGAGAAAAGCCGTGATCTCATTACTAGCAGGGGATGTGTTCCGTACGTCGGTGGGTGGGCTTGCGGTGCCTGCCTTTAAATTGGCCTACCATCTCTTGAGTTTTATCCGCAGCAAACCAGGCAGATCGGGCGCTTCGCGAAACTCAGCCTGATCCATCCAGACGGCGCAAGCTTACCGAACGCCGGCCAACGGCAGCGAGAACATTCAACCAGGACATTGTACCGTAACAATACGGGGTAGGTTCTCGTCAGCGACGGGGTTCTCTTCGCCGCAGCCATCCGCGGACCCATTTCATGACCGCCCAAGCGCCCAGTAGCACGAACGGAATGCCCCAGAACACAACCGGGTCGTAAAACCAATCTGCCAGCCGTTCCAGCATGTTAAGCTACCAGTGACCGAACGCGCGGAAAAAACGCTCCGACCCGGCGCTGGTAGGCGCGGTAGTCCTCGCCGAAGATGCGGAGCAACCGCCTTTCTTCGTAATACCCGCCGATCAGCATGTAGGCCGTGTACATGACCGTGTACACAATGTTGTTCAGCGACGGCCCGCTGGTCAATAGGAAGAGCAGACCAGCCGACAGCATGGGGTGGCGCACCCAGCCGTACACGCCTTGAGTTTCCAGGCGGTGAGTTCCGAATAGCTTGACCTCTGACGTGGCCCCTCCCTGGAGTGCGGAGATACCCCGCCACGCCTGTCTGAAACCCCAGAACTCCAAATAATCGCTCTGAATGAACGCTGCATACATGAAGGCGACCGACCCCAGATGAAGCAACGTGATGGTCTGCCACAGCCACTCAGGATAAATGAAGACCCAGAAGTCGTATTCCGTATTCCTGGCCCAGTGCAAGGAAACGACGCCGTAATAGAGAGCCGCATAGCTGACGACGCAATAGATCAGCCGCCAGAAATGATCGACGAAGAACGGCCCCGTCTTTCGAGCCAAGGCGTCTTTGAAGGGCTCCCGGGCACAGATGGAGTGCAACAGGCCGAAAGCTCCGAAGGCCACGAGGGACGGTCCGTAACTGCCGAGGAAAAACGAGAAGGTCATCGGTAGCCTGTAGCAACTTCGTCAATCAGTGGCCGCCGCCTCTCGCGTCACTGAGCTGTGACTTCGCCCTTGGCCACATATTTGGCGATCTCTTCTGCCAACTCCTTATATTCATCGCAGCTGGTGCCGCAGCGCGTCGCGATTTCCGCGAGTTGCTGCTTGGCTGATCCTAGGTCGCCCTTTTGCAGGTAGCCCTCGCCGAGATACTCTCGCGCCACATTGTAGTTCGGGTCGAACGACAGCGCCTTCTTGTAATATCTGATGCCCTCGTCGACGTCGCCGAGCTTGCGGGTCGAATAGCCGATATAGTTGAGCACACGCGCCTGATTCTGGTCCTTAACCCGCCAGAGCAAATCGAGCGCTACGTTATATTTTCCGTCTTCGACATGAGCGCGGGCCTGCCAATAGAGATCGTCATCGGTCAAAAGCTCGGAAGTTTTCTTGACGCACTTTTTGTATTTCTTGCTCCAGACATAACCCTTCTTGCATTTCTTCTTGGGCGTGCTGGAACTCGATGAGCCGGCCGCAAAAACCGGCGTTGTGTAAAGCTGAGTGGCTACGAAAATCAAGACAAGGATTATCACCGGCACATGAATGACGGTGAGGGGAAAGCCAATAAACTTAGTCATGGGGGGCCTCTCCTATTTTGAGGGTCGATTACCTACAGTATGGTTACGTGCAAGCCGCGCAGCAGACGACCATGAGATAAGAAAGTGGTTTCTGTGCTCTATAGCGGATCGCTACGTTCGACGTAGCCCATCAGTCACGGTCGTGCAGTTTTAGCCTCCGCACCCGCCATTTCCATAATGACAGTCACGGTTGTTGCCGCCCGTCTCAACCGGCAGCTGGGCCGATTCGGTCCTGCGAATCCACCAGCCAATTGTGGCCGTGCTGATGCCCGATGTGGCAATGCGACAAGGCACAACGCCAGCACGTCGGTTGTGCCCACCAGAACGTTGAACCTCGCGTCCATCTCCTCCGCGACGTCGTCCAAGAACACTTTCTATCATGAACATCAGTGTAATTAGATGGCGGCGAAATGCACTTCACAACCTTGTGCCAAATGTGAACCAATTTTGACCCCGACTAAGGGGAATAGACGACACTTCTTGTAACGGGAACGCCAATTTTGCCGAGGCGCCTTTTTCGAAACAGTTAGGAAGTGCCGAAAACATTCGCGCTGAGCTACATTTGTTCCAGAAATTCCCAGCAATGTCTGCGGTGGGTCATGGGCGGTAAGTCTCAGTGAGAGCACAACTAGTCCGCTTATCCCTCAAGACTCTCCGTCAACGCTGACCACGCGCGACCGCCGCCCAGTGCCATAAGGAGAAGTTCCTAAGCGCCCCGCCGCAGGCGCAATGGGCATCTGCGACACTGCTGGTTTCTCAGCATTCCCGTGCGCGGAGATATTGCGCTCGCAGGGGCTGAAAGCTTCGCTATAGATAGTTTCACGCTCTTCCGGTTTCAGAATGCTGCGTCTTGGATCGATCCAATCGCACTCCTCGACGCACAAAATCTGGGATAATCCCGATCTCCGAATGATGTCGAAGCCCAGCGACTAACTAGACGACGTAATGTTCGTTAGGATACTCGGCGAAATATCGGTCCCTTCTGTCGACGATTACGGTCACAATCTTTGACCCCTTTTTCATTGTCTTGGCCATTTGGATAGCTGCACACACGTTGGCTCCTGATGACATGCCGCAGAACAGGCCTTCTTCCTGGCACAATCTGTCGGCCATTTTCTTGGCATCGGCATTTTCGATGGTGATCTCATCGTCCATGACGTTACCTTCAAGAATATCTTCAATCAGAAACCTCAGTTTTGGACCACCAAACTTTTCCAGGGCCTTGTGAACGGCCCGCGAACGCACCCATTCGATTCGGGGATCATCCGTTGGCACGACGCCGGCAACCTTCAATTCGGGATGTTTTTCCTTCAGGGTTTGGGCCACACCGAGAAGGGTGCCTCCTGTCCCCACGGAAGCCACCCAGCCATCAATTTGTCCGTCCATCTGTTCCAGGATTTCTCTTCCCGTAAATTCCCGGTGAGCCCTCGTGTTATCAACGTTGCACAACTGGTTGGCCCACCAATTCGACGGGTCGCTTTGTTGCAGGTCGTAGGCCTGTTTCATGCGAATGGCCACAAAGGTGGCGGCTCTTTCTACTCCTTGCAAACGATCGGCATTTTCCATGTGCTCGTTCAAATCGATCGGTGTCACATTGGCGCCATAGAGTTGGGCAATTCGGATCCGATCCGCAGAATCATAGGAACTGGAAAGCTGCGCGGGCAGAAAGATTTGAACCTTGTAACCCTTCACATTTCCCACAAAGGACAAGGCTGGCCCGGTATTCCCGGTCGATTGATCAACAATCGTTCCACCAGGTTTGAGCTCACCTCTTTTCTCAGCTTCCTCAATCATGCAGAGAGCCATACGATCCTTGATACTCCCGCCAGGATTTGTGAACTCACATTTGACAAAAATATCCACCCCGAGCGAGTCCGTAACATGACCCAGCTTGAGTAGAGGAGTGTTTCCGATGTGGTCGAGAATCGTCACCTTTTCAGTCATCTTTTCATTCGCCTTTCGAGCCAAATCAAAAGCTGGAATCCGCTGAGCGCCTTTTTCCTGGCTGCCGAGGAGCAACCGGGAGCATGCCCAACCGTGCCGACATAAATTAATGTCGCGATGTGGATGATAGCAACTTCGCCGGCGCACGCCGAGTGTCGCCTTCGGGTCATTTTTCCCGTATTGGGGCACGCTGAAAAACGTCCTTTTAACCCCCGAAAACAGACGAAAATCTGGA
>BFAS01000282.1 GCA_008974985.1 bacterium MnTg02 | reverse complement strand
GTAGAGCAGAACGGTGACGATCTTGTCCTTGGAATCGGTATGGATTTTTCCATCGGTCCAGCGGCAATAGCCACGCAGCGAATACATTTTTGGTTTGCCGCGAAGAGAAACGCTAAATTTTTTCTCGATCGCCTGCTCGAAGGCCGGTCCGTCCAATTCGTCTATGACGCCTTGCAGCGTATCGGAAATGGTTACGCTGTCTAATGGGAATGAGCCGCCCTTTGAAATATTCGGATAGGTGGCGACAATCTCGCTGACGCATTCAGACGACAGAAACCCCGGCACGATGACATAGTCAAAGGGCTTGTTTTCAAGGCCCGTGGCGCGAAGTTTATCGATATTGAGGTGCATCTTAATCTCTTCCTCCGCCCGATCGAACCGGGACCCTATCCAAGGCGTGCGATAGGCGCACTATCGTTCTTTTCGATGTTGTTCTACTGCTTTCGCGATCTCGCTCGCGGAATCTAACGGCGAATAGTCCCAATATTCAATATCGGACAGAGTATCAGGAAGGCGCCGGGTCGCGCCATATCGCCGCAGAGCCTCATGAAACCGGTCGAATTTAGCCGATCCCCCATCAGGTTCAAAAACATAAACCGGCCGCCCTGTCGCGCAAGCCTCGCTGGTCATATTGACCGAATCAGCGGTGACCACAAGTATGTCCGCCTGAGCAAGGAAATGCGGATAGGGATTGTCACCCTCCTCATTCCATAAGATGCGCGGCCGGGACCTCGTCGCCTGGTCAATGGCGTTTATGAGTTTTTGTGGTGTACGTCGCGAGGCTGTGATCATGAAGCTAACCTCCATCTCCGCCATGGACCGAATGGCTTTGGCGAAGCGGGCGATAGCTTCGCCGGAAAATTTATAGACGGTATTTGAGCCTCCGATCAGCACCGCGATCAGCGGACGCGGCAGAGCGGCAAGTTCGGCCGGTGGCGATTGACGGAGGCTTTTGAGACGGGCCGGCGTGAAGGCGTGTGGCGATGTCATTGTCGTTATCACATTCTCGCCCTGCAATCTGTCGTGGGCTGGCACCCAGATCAGGTCAGCGGTCCGGGGGCCGGTCTTCGGGTCTTGTAGAATGATGGTGAAAGTCTGCTGGCCGGCGGATTTGCGGATCGCTCTCAGATAGGGAATGGCGAGCCGCCCCGTGGCGATGGCGATGTCCGGCCATGGCGGGGCAAACTGGCTCGCCGGTCGGCCAATCCGCTCGCGGGGAGATGGCTGAATCCAGGGCGAGAGAATGCGCCGAAGGCCGGTGGGGCGAACCTGCTTAAGATCATAGTCAAGCGCGAGCGCTTCGGCCACGCCGATACATTGTGCGTTCATTCCGGCTTTGCCGTCGGTAATGATCCAGGCCGTTCGTCTGGTCAATTCCATGTCTGACCTTACATTGCCTTCCCCGGGCGCTCTCTGTGTCATCGCGCCGCGCAATGGTGCGCCGGACGGCGGCAAAAATTCTTTCCGAAAATTGATCTAATCTTTCTGGATCGATCCCAAAAATGTAATATTATTTCTTGATGGGCGCCATGCCAAGAGCCGAGCCTTGCAGGTTTGGTGTGTATTACCAATGGTCCTTGAGCTTGACTCACAAACGATTGGCGACCATTGGCAAGCGCGACCGCGCGGTCCACGCCTTATGGCGCGGGAGCCTGCGTGGCGCTTGAACGCCCATCGGTCATAAGACATGACCGATTGTATAAGGCGGAGCGAGATATGTGGCGCGCCTAATTATTCGGACAGGGGCCGCATTTATCGGAAAGTGAGCAGCAGTTGAGATCGCAACTCGATAGCACCGATTGGAAAATATTGCGGGAGTTGCAAAGCGATGGCCGCGTAACCAATGTCGCACTATCGCGCCGCGTCGGCATATCCGCGCCGCCATGTTTGCGCCGTGTTCGCGCTTTGGAACGCTCTGGTGTCATTGAAGCGTATTATGCGCTTCTTAACGAAAAGAAGATCGGATATGAGCTGACAGCCTTTGCGATGGTTGGGCTCACCAGCCAGGCGGAAGCCGATCTCGTGGCTTTTGAGGAACGGGTTCGATCTTGGCCGATTGTTCGCGAATGTCACATGTTGTCCGGCGAGATCGATTTCATTTTAAAATGTGTGGCCTCCGATCTGACAAGCTTTCAAGATTTTGTCATTCACGAACTCACGTCGGCGCCGAACGTTGACAGCGTGAAGACGTCGCTCGCTATTCGCAGATCGAAATTTGAGCCGGGTGCGCCGATCCCCTAGGTTTCAGACTCTAGCGGCAGAGTTGGTTCGCTTTCCAGCGTCTGAAAGTCAAAGACTGGTTTGCGTTGCGCTACTTGCCCAGATTGTCGAGGTCGAGCGCAAAAAATTCACTGGGGCGGAGCTCGCTTGTGGAGGCTTGGATCCGGTCATGCATCTCTTCAGGTAAATCCGGACGCGTACCAAGAGCATGTCCAAGTTCCGGGTTGCCGGCGGCGCTTGCTGCCAGTGCTTCGTAACCTTGCTCCGAAAAAGCCGCATTGGGATTTGAGGTCACCCGGTAAAGAACATAATGCTCGCCATGAATAACGATTTCGTCAGTGACAGCCGGCATTAATTGGGGCCGCCCGGCGATCGCGAACAAATGATCCTGGCTCTTCGTTCTGATGACACCGACCAAAAAACTAGTGTCGAGGCAGGGTGAAAACTCCAAAATCGGCTTTGCCACTTCGATATCGTCGTTCGCGAGTCTTTGAAGCAGTTTTTGTGGCGCCCGGTCGACCATTGCGAGGCGCCCGGAAAGCATCGCTCTCGAATTGTCTTCAAGCTGATAGGCGATTTTCTCCAACACATCGCCAAAGACATCCCGTTCGCCGCTGCTTTGCCGGTCGAGCGTGCGCATAAAGAGATCGGTCACATGTTGGAGGAGTGCGCGATTCTGCTGTTGCGCTGGGTCCGATACAAGGGTCTTTAGCTCGTCGATATTTTCGGGTTTTGGTTGCATATCGGCTGGTTCACTATGGTATTAGCAAATCGGATGTACAACTCTGACACGGTATGTTGAAAAAACTCTGAATATTGCGGTTTTCTATAGCGTTTTCCGTTCCAAGGGGACCGAATACGATCTTAATTTTTTGCTATTTCGCAGTTTCTTATCGGAAAACGGCACATATTATTGCGGCTAATGCTCAACAGCTTGCAGGCAAAATCTCTAATCATTTCAGTGAATTGAGCAGAATGCCCGACGATTAGCCGGTGAATGCCATTGGACGCATTATTTAGGATATCTGACTCGGAGGATTTCGTACAACTTTCCGCCGCCTGGCGTCGATACTTCCGCAATATCCTTGACCGTTTTGCCGATCAAGGCGCGCGCAATTGGAGATGTTATCGAAATCTTACCCTGTTTTACGTCGGCCTCGTACTCGCCAACGATTCGGTAGGTGACCTTTTCCTCGGTGTCCTCGTCAATAAGGCTGACGATTGCGCCAAATTTAATCTGCTTGCCGCTTAGCTTGGTAGGATCGATCACGTCGGCGCGTGAAATTTGGGCCTCGAGTTCCGAGACCCGCGCCTCGTTTAGTCCTTGGGCGTCTTTCGCGGCATGATATTCGGCGTTTTCCGACAAATCGCCATGCGCGCGCGCCTCGGCAATGGCCCGAATGATACTTGGCCGTTCAACCGTTTTTAGACGCAGCAGTTCCGTTTCGATGGCATCATAGCCCTCTATCGTCATCGGAACCTTTTCCACGGACATTTCAATTTCTCCATTGTGGCCCAGATCGCCCCTCTGGTGCCTCTGCTCGCTCGGAATGTTACAAGATCAGGCTGCAACGACAGCTTTCGGGATCCGGCAATCAAATCCACTAAAAAGACTGATTTAAGTAGCTCTGGAGCGGCGCCACCTTAAGAGTATTGGCGCGCATAGACTTTATTGCCTCGGTTACCGCCCGCGCGCCAGCAAGCGTTGTATAGTATGGAATGTGGTAGAGCAAGGCTGTTCGCCGAATTGAAAAGCTGTCGGCAAGTGCTTGCGCTCCTTCGGTCGTGTTAAATACAAGATCGACATCACTGTTTTTCATAGCGTCGACGATGTGCGGCCGTCCTTCAAGAACTTTGTTTATCTTCGTGCAGGTTATTCCTTGGGCTGTGAGATGCCTCATTGTACCGCCGGTCGCGATGATCTTGAAGCCGATCTCCGCCAAATCGCGAATTGGACTGACAATCCCGTCCTTATCGGAATCTTTTACAGAAACAAACACAGTGCCAGCGGACGGTAAATCGTTGCCGCTGCCAATCTGGCTTTTGGCGAACGCGATTGAATAGTCCGTATCAATTCCCATCACCTCGCCAGTGGACCGCATTTCCGGCCCAAGAATTGGATCCACGCCTGGAAAACGAGCAAACGGAAACACCGCTTCTTTGACCGCGATATGGCGAATGTCGGGTGGCTTCAGGTTAAAGGAGCTCAGCGGCGTTCCGGCCATAATCTGGGCGGCAATTCCGGCGACCGGTTGACCGATGACCTTGGCGACAAAGGGCACCGTGCGGCTGGCGCGCGGATTGACCTCGAGAATGTAGATTTTGTCGTCCTGGATGGCGTATTGCACATTCATCAGCCCGACGACGTTGAGTGCGCGCGCCAGGTCGTGGGTTTGATGCTTGAGCTCTTCGATCATCTCATCGGAGAGGGAGTGGGGTGGCAGCGAGCAGGCGCTATCGCCTGAATGGATGCCTGCTTCCTCGATATGCTGCATGACGCCGCAAACGAAAACATCTTTGCCATCGGCGAGGGCATCGACATCGATTTCGATGGCGTCGCGTAAATAGCTGTCGAGCAGGACGGGGCTTGTACCCGACACCACCACGGCTTCGGCGATGTAGCGGTCGAGCTGGGGCTGGTCATGGACGATTTCCATCGCCCGGCCGCCGAGCACATAGGAGGGGCGGATGACGACCGGGAACCCGATTTCTTTGGCAATTCGTTTGGCGTCCGCGGCGCTGCGCGCGATGCCGTTATTCGGCTGGCGGAGTTTGAGCCTCTCAACCAAAGACTTGAAGCGGTCGCGGTCTTCGGCAAGATCGATGGCGTCCGGCGATGTGCCGAGGATCGGAACCTTATTCGCTTCGAGCACATGAGCGAGTTTCAAGGGCGTTTGCCCGCCAAATTGGACAATGACCCCTTTGACCGTGCCCTTCGATTGTTCGGTGCGGATAATTTCCAGCACATCTTCTTCTGTCAGCGGTTCGAAGTAGAGCCGGTCGGAGGTGTCATAATCCGTTGAGACGGTTTCCGGATTGCAGTTGATCATGATCGTTTCAAAACCGGCCTTCGACAAAGAATAGGCGGCGTGGCAGCAGCAATAATCAAACTCGATTCCCTGTCCGATCCGGTTCGGGCCGCCGCCAAGAATGATGATTTTCTCGCGCTCCGAGGGCGCCGCTTCACAAACCGGCTCGTCAACCAGCCCTGTTTCATAAGTCGAATACATATAGGCGGTTGGCGATGCGAACTCGGCGGCGCAAGTGTCGATGCGCTTATAAACCGGGTGAACCGCCAAGCTCGTGCGCTTTTTCACGACGTCGTGCTCGGAAAGATTTGCAAGCTCCGCCAGCCGGGCGTCGGAAAAGCCCATGCCCTTGAGCCGCCGAAACGCCGGCGCGTTTTCCGGAAGGCCAAGCTCCACGATCTTCTTTTCGGTATCGATGATCATTTGGATCTGTTCGAGAAACCAGGGGTCGATCTTGCAGGAGGCGAACACTTGCTCATGATCAACCCCGAGGCGGAACGCTTGGGCGACCTTGAGAATGCGGTCCGGAGTGGGAGCGCCGAGCGCGGCGCGGATAATATTCTTATCGTCCCCTTGCCCCAAACCCTCGAAATCAATGTCATTCAGGCCGGTAAGGCCGGTTTCCATCGAGCGCAACGCCTTTTGCAGGGATTCCGCAAACGTCCGCCCGATGGCCATAACCTCGCCGACCGATTTCATCGCCGTGGTGAGATGCGGTTCCGCGCCCGGAAATTTCTCAAAAGCAAAGCGCGGGATTTTTGTCACGATATAGTCGATTGTCGGCTCGAATGATGCCGGCATCGCGCCGCCGGTAATATCATTGTCGAGCTCGTCGAGGGTGTAGCCGACGGCGAGTTTCGCCGCGATCTTGGCGATCGGGAAGCCTGTGGCTTTTGACGCCAGGGCCGATGATCGCGACACGCGCGGGTTCATTTCGATAATGATCAGCCGGCCGGTCTCGGGGTCTACGGCGAACTGCACATTGGAGCCGCCGGTCTCGACGCCGATCTCGCGCAGGACGGCGATCGAGGCGTTGCGCATGATCTGATATTCTTTATCGGTGAGCGTCAGGGCCGGGGCGACAGTGATCGAATCGCCTGTGTGCACGCCCATCGGGTCGATATTCTCGATGGAGCAAATAATGATGCAATTGTCTTGGCAATCGCGGACGACCTCCATCTCAAACTCTTTCCAGCCGAGAACGGATTCCTCGATCAAAACTTCGGCTGTCGGCGAGGCGTCGAGCCCGCGCTCGACAATCGTCAAATATTCCTCACGATTATAGGCAATGCCGCCGCCCGTGCCGCCGAGCGTGAAGGAGGGGCGGATAATGGCCGGCAGGCCGATCACCTCAAGGGCGGTAAGTGCCTCGCCCAGATTATGGGCAAGCTCGGAGCGGGGTGTCTCCAGGCCGATATTTTTCATGGCTTCGCGAAAAAGCTCGCGATCCTCGGCTTTGTCGATGGCGTTGGCGCGCGCGCCAATCATCTCAACGCCGAACTTGTCCAAAACACCGGCCTTGTTGAGCGAGAGGGCCGTATTCAATGCTGTTTGTCCGCCCATGGTCGGCAGCAGGGCGTCGGGGCGTTCTTTCTCAATAATCTTCGCGACAATGTCCGGCGTGATCGGTTCGATATAGGTCGCATCGGCAAGATCCGGATCGGTCATGATCGTTGCCGGATTGGAATTGACGAGGATAATCCGGTAGCCCTCATCCTTCAGCGCCTTGCAGGCTTGCGTTCCGGAATAGTCGAATTCGCAGGCCTGGCCGATCACGATGGGACCGGCGCCGATACTCAATATGGAATGTATGTCAGTCCGTTTGGGCCTAAGCGCGCACACACCCCGTATTGGC
>BFAS01000281.1 GCA_008974985.1 bacterium MnTg02 | reverse complement strand
CTCGTTTTGTCCCAGCTTGTGTTAATGGTTGCGATCGTGTTTCTAGGTGCACTCAATCCCTTGGATGCACCATTCCTTGTCGCACTGGGCGCCGTCATTGTCGCCACCGCTTCGGCGACGCAGGATATTGTTATCGACGCATTCCGCATCGAATCTCTTGATGATGATGAGCAGGCTGCGGGGATGGCCTATTATGTCTCCGCTTACAGGGTTGCGCTACTTGTCTCGACCGCCGGAGTCATCTTTACCGTAGCCTTTCTCGAACGCATAGGCGTCAGCCAATCCGATGTCTGGTTCTATGGCTATGCGGGCGCGGCGGTTTTGGTCCTTGTCGGCCTGGCCGCATCCCTGCTGGCGCACGAACCCGAGGCAAAAGAGGATTCCAGTGCACACGCGTCGGTCCACCAAGAGGGCGCCATAAAGCGGTTTATCGCAACGGCTGTTGATGCGTTCAAAGACATCCTATCCATGCCTCATATCCTTGCGATTCTATCGTTTGTCGTGCTCTTCAAATTTTGTGATGCCCTAGCCGGTGTGATGACCGGGCCTTTTGTTCTGGACATT
The DNA here is from genome assembly GCA_008974985.1 of bacterium MnTg02. Lineage (GTDB taxonomy): Bacteria > Pseudomonadota > Alphaproteobacteria > Rhizobiales > BFAS01 > MnTg02. Next base: position 21,270 of record BFAS01000281.1, on the reverse strand, counting down.
GGATTTGACAAAGAAAGCTATGCGGCCATCGTCAAGGGCGCCGGGCTTGCAGCGGTTCTCGCCGGTGGTTTCGCTGGCGGCTTTGCGGCCCGCGCGCTGACGCAGATACAAAGCCTGTGGCTCGCTGCCCTGTTGCAAATGCTGTCGAACCTTATTTTCATCTGGCAAGCGTGGATCGGCCCCGAACATTGGGCCTTAGTGATCACAATCATCACGGAGAATTTTGCCGGCGGCATTGGTACGGTGATCTTCGTCGCCTATCTCTCGGCACTCTGCGGCGCCACTCGCCATACGGCAACGCTGTTTGCGCTGTTGACCGCGCTCGCCGCTGTCGGCCGGACAATCCTCTCGGCCTCGTCTGGCTTTATCGCGGCGGCGGCGGGTTGGCCACTTTTCTTTTTGATCACCGTAGGCGCTGCGGTACCCGCGCTTCTGCTCCTCGTGCGGTTGCAACGCCAGGGGCATTTTCTGAGGCTCGACGAACTTCATCAATTGCGCGCCTCCGCACCTATTAAAGCGGCCGCCGGCTCTTAATCGCGGCCGCCAGCGTGCCCTCATCCAAATAATCGAGCTCCCCACCGACCGGTACGCCATGGGCAAGGCGCGATACTGTCAGGCCATCACGCTCGATCTGCTCGGTTATGTAATGGACCGTCGACTGGCCCTCAACGGTGGCATTCAATGCCAGCAAGACTTCGACAACGCTCCCGACCCGTACGCGCTCGAACAGCTTAGCAAGATTGAGATCCTCGGGGCCCCGGCCATCAAGTGGCGACAGCGTGCCCCCTAGAACGTGATAGCGAGCATTAATGACGCCAGCGCGTTCAAGCGCCCAAAGATCGCCAACCTCTTCAACCACACAAATCATCGAAGCGTCGCGGCGGGGGTCTTGGCAGATCGTACAGGGCTCGCACGTATCGACATTCCCGCAAGTGCCACAGACGGTGATCTTCTCAACGGCATCGGCCAAGGCAGTGGCGAGCGGTGCCAACAGTTGGTCCTTTTTCTTCACGAGGTGCAGTGCCGCGCGTCGCGCCGAACGCGGACCGAGACCCGGCAAACGGGAGAGCAATTGAATCAGCCGGCCAATCTCCGGCCCGGACTCTCTACGGCTCATAAACCTAAAACAGCTTCATGCCGGGCGGCAGCGGCAGATCACCGGCAACCTCCTGCATCTTGGATTTGACCACATCTTCCACTTTAAGCTTGGCATCCGCGTGTGCCGCGACGATAAGATCCTCAAGAATTTCCAACTCATCCGCTTTAAGGAGACTTGGATCGATCTTAGCGGCTTTCATGTCACCCTTACCCGTGAGCGTAACCGTGACCAGCCCAGCGCCAGAGCTGCCTTCAATTTCCAGATCGCCAAGCTGGTTTTGCATATCGGCCATGTGCTTTTGCAACTCTTGCGCCTGCTTCATCATGCTCATGAAATCTTTCATAGGTCTTCTCTACTGATCCTCTTTAGCCCCGTCATCATCCGGCCGGTCCCTAATTGACGTTATTTCGGCGTCGGGAAAATGTTCAAAAATATCCTGAACGAGCGGGTGCTTCTTAACTTCATCGACGGCTGCTTCATGCTGCTCGCGCCTTTGCTCCGCGATCGTCTTTTCGCCCTCTTCATTCGCCAGCGCGACGATCCAGCGTTCGCCGGTCCAAGCACTTAGTTTCTGCCCAAGCTCGTTGGCAAACCCTTTCGGCGCACCGTCGGTGAGCCGCAATTCCAAATGTCCTGGTTTGAAGCGTACCAGACGGGCGCATTCCTCCATTGCGATCTTGAGCTTGATATCCCTTTTGTCTCCAATGAATGAGACGACGTCAGCAAACGAACGAAGAGCAACGGACTGGATAGGGGTGGCCGCCGGTTCCGTCTGTAGGGCTGCCTGCGGACCATCGCCACTTTGACCCCTTGTCTCAAAGCTCAGAGAGCGTGCAGGATCAGCCCCAAGCGGCCCGCCATCGGCCGCAACCGGACGAGCGGTGGAACGTCCACCCCCCGAACCATCCGGCCGATCTGGACCAAGCCCCCGAATGACGTCCTCCGGCGTCGGCATATCCGCAAGATGAGCCATGCGGATAAGAATCATTTCCGTGGCGGCGATTGGGCGAGGCGCCGAATTTGCTTCCTCCAATCCTTTGAGAAGCATCTGCCAGGCACGCGACAATAATGGTATTGAAAGTTTCTCGGCAAGCGCCCCTGCGCGTTTGCGCTCCGCTTCGCTTAAGGTCTGCGCTGAAACATCAGAGCCGGCGACTTTGGCTTTGGTGATTGTGTGAACCGCTTCAGCTAAATCCGCGAGCACCTGAAGGGGTTCCGCGCCATCGCTGTGCAATCCATCAAGGCACGAGAGAGAAGCCGCAGCGTCGCCCCGGAACAAAGTTTCCAAGAGATCGAAGATCCGTGTTCGATCAGCAAGTCCGAGCATGCTGCGAACACTCCCGGCAGCAACCTGACCGGATCCCAGCGCAATAGCTTGGTCGAGAATGGAAAGCCCGTCGCGTACCGAACCTTCCGCGGCCCAGGCAATCAGCCCAAGGGCTTCGTCTTCGATCTCGACTTTTTCCTGTTTTGCGATCTCTTTGAAGTGCGCCACGAGAAGCTCGGCGTCAACGCGCCTGAGATCGAAACGCTGGCAGCGCGACAGCACGGTTACCGGAACCTTGCGCACCTCTGTTGTGGCGAAAATAAACTTCACATGCTCCGGCGGCTCTTCCAACGTCTTGAGGAGTGCGTTAAACGCCCCCTTCGAGAGCATATGCACCTCGTCGATGATGTAGATCTTATAGCGCGCCGCGACGGGCTTATAGCGCGCGCTCTCAACAATCTCGCGAATATTATCGACACCCGTATGAGATGCCGCGTCGATTTCCAGCACATCTACGTGCCGGGATTCCATAATCGCCTGGCAGTGCTCGCCAGGTTCGGGCATTTCCGTCACCGGACGGTCCGGGCCGCCCTCTACGGAATAATTCAACGCCCGCGCCAAAAGTCGCGCCGTCGTTGTTTTACCGACACCACGCACGCCGGTCAGCATATAGGCTTGCGCGATTCGACCGGATTCAAAAGCATTGCGCAGCGTGCGCACCATTGTTTCTTGGCCAATAAGACCCTCAAACCGCTGCGGACGGTATTTCCGCGCCAGCACCCGGTAGGCTTCGCCACCGGCAACAATCGTTGCCGCTTGCGCCTTTTTTTGCGCCGAAGTGCTGACGGAAACGGTATTGGCGCCCTTAGACGGTTTCTCCGAAGCCTTCGTGCCCGATTTGGCGCTCGATGACTTAGAGTCCCGCGACTCGGCGTCGGACGGCTTGGCCCTTGTCGATTTGGAACCGGCTGCCCCGGACCCTGTTCCGTGTGTCTTGCTTTTGGTCATTGTATTGAGATCCGGCGTACCTTACCCCCGCCGGAAGTGCGGCTACGCCTGCCAGAGAGCGCATCAGGTGGGAGGCTGGACGGCAACCCGCGTCAAACTCGTTAGGGCTGCTTCCTTCCGGACCTGACCCGGTTGGCGAGGGACCCGTCCACCGCCAACCTCCCGGAGTGATTATAAGGTTCGAAAGAGGCTTGGAAAAGCCCGGTAAATGCGATTTCCCAAAAAGATGTTGGCGCCTTTGTGAAATAGCGACCTCCAGAATGGCTCCGAATTCTCTAAAAGAGCTCTAGACCTCCCTTTCGTCGCATCTTTGGTGTAGGTGTTTCATTGTCGTACGGACCAATTTCACGGCGGCTGTTCTGACGTTTAGGGAGCATCATCTGAATGCCATTCGAAACACTGCCCCACTATCCTACGATCGGCGCCATGCTGCATGTCGACAGGAAAAGCGCTGAACGGGCCGATCAAAAATGGGTCGAAGCGCAATGCAATCGGCCTGAGGCTCGGTTTTTTGTCCTGATCAATCTAAAACCCATTCTCGCCAGCGGTGCCAACCGGAGCACTACCGAGATCCGCTGGTTTAACCCCGCTGAACGCGCCGATCTCGGGCTCGGCGAATATGACGTTCTGTTCTTAGGGATCGATGGGCAGGACCGGCCCCATTTCTCCATCGCCATGAGCGAAAACGACGCGAAGCAACTGCCGAGGGGAGTGGAGCAGTTCGAGCCGCTGGTTGAATTTCGAAGCTTGGCAATGCAAGGGATTATGGCTGCCGAGGAGCTCTCTTTCATCGCCACCGCGCGTTCATTGGCGACTTGGCACCAAACCCATCGCTGCTGCGGGCGATGTGGCGCACACACGAAACCGCGGGATGGCGGCTGGCGGCGAAAATGCTGGGCTTGTGACCAGAGTGCCTTTCCCCGCTCCGATCCGGCCGTGATCATGCTCATCACAGACGGAGAGCGCTGCTTGCTTGGTCACGAAGAGCGCTTCTTGGAAAACGTCATGTCGGTCCTCGCCGGCTTTGTGGAGCCGGGGGAGGCTATTGAAGATGCCGTGCGCCGAGAAGTCATGGAAGAGGCTGGGATTGAAGTCGGCAAGGTCAGCTATTTGGCCAGCCAGCCCTGGCCGTTTCCGCACTCCTTGATGATCGGCTGTGTCGGCGAGGCGCTGACGACGGAGATTAAACTTGAGGATTCGGAGCTTGTCCATGCCCTCTGGGCGGATCGCGCAGAAGTCGGGCGCATGCTTGCCAGCGAACATGAAGACGGCCTTCGCGTGCCAGCAAACATTTCCATTTCGCACATGCTCATCCGGAGTTTTGCGGAAGGACTTGCGTGATCGGGAGCTCGCATCCGCTTATCAGACGCAGCGCCCACCATCGATCTCAAGCGCCACACCGGTAATAAACTCCGCCGCGTCGCTCGCAAGATAGAGAGCCGCCGCCGCTATATCCTTTGGCTGCGACATCCGTCCCAACGGTATCGTGGCAATAAATTGCGCCCTATTTTCCGGCGTGTCTGGAACACCCATAAAATCTTCGAGCAAGCCCGTCTCTCCGATAACCGGGCAGAGCGCATTGACGCGGATCTTTTTTGGCGCCAATTCAACCGCCATGGATTTCGTCAAGATCACTGCAGCTCCTTTGGAACCATTATACCATGTGAGACCCGGACGGGGTCTGAGCCCGGCGGTTGAGGCGGTATTGATGATAACGCCGCCCCCCCGCGCCTCCAAAAGCGGAACGAAGACGATCGCCGCGAAATAAATCGCTTTGACATTGACAGCGAACACACGGTCGAAGGTCGCCTCGTCAACGTTTAACATCCATTGTCTTTGGTGCGTGTAGCCAGCATTGTTCACCAGAATATCGATGCCACCAAAATTGTCGGCGGCGGCTTTCGCCATCTTTTCAACATCGTCACGATTCGCGACGTCAGCCTGGCAAGCAACGGCATTTGAACCAATGTCAGCCGCCACGGCATCTGCCCCTGGACCATTTAGATCGGCGACCACGACACGAGCGCCTTCTTGCGCATAAAGTCTGGCGATTGCTTTACCGAACCCGGAGGCTCCGCCGGTCACAACGGCGACTTTTTCCTTTAATTGCACGGAAATTTCTCCTTCGCCACTCGATGAAACATATGCTCAGGCGCATGCGCTAAAGAGGTGGCTCGCAACCTCAAACCATCTTTTTGCATCTTTCGATCAATGATCGCAGCTCGCCTCGCGCGTCATCGGTTCTGATTGACTCAGAACCGAGCTCTATCTCTTTGTTTAAGCGTGATCTTTTCCGAAAACAGATCCCATCCACACCTTCGCGGGGACATAGATTTCGGGATCATTCTCTAAGCCCGCTGCCGGGCGAGTTTCAGCTCCGGGCTGTTTTCCAAAATGGTTTTCCGGAATTCGCTTGCTTTATAGGATCCAAGAATGCGCACTTCTGTCGAGAAAAAAGAAAGCTCTTCGAGCGCCAACCGTACAGGCCGCACCGAGGGATGGCCTTCGATGTCCGCGTAAAACATGGTTGCCTCGAACGTGCCCTCAAGCTGGTAGGATTCGAGTTTCGTCATATTCACCCCGTTCGTGGCAAACCCGCCAAGCGACTTGTAAAGTGCCGCCGGCACGTTGCGTACGCGGAAGATGAACGTGGTGATAACAGGACCGTCGCCGGGCTCGGCGTCGTCGGGTTCCGCAGCCAATATCAGAAAGCGGGTGGTATTGTGCGCGGCGTCCTCGATATCCTCCCGCAGAATCTGCAGGCCGTAAACATCGGCGGCAAGATTGGAAGCGATTGCCGCCATGGTCACATCACCGCTTTCCTTGACCATACGTGCCGAGCCGGCCGTATCCGCCTCGGGAATGGGGTTCAGGCCAAGCTCGCGAATAACTTTGCGGCACTGACCGAGGGCCATGGTGTGGCTGTGAATTGTCTTTAGACTATCGAGACTGGCTTCAGGCAAAGCCAGAAGCTGGTGGCGAACACGCTCGAAATGCTCGCCAATAACGTAGAGTTCCGATTCCGGCAGGAGATGATGCGCATCTGCCACCCGGCCAGCGACCGAATTTTCGATCGGCATCATCGCCAGCTGCGCCTCACCTGATTTTACCGCTCCAAGCACGTCCTCGAATGTCGGACAAGCCTTGATCTCCATATCCGCGTAAGCGTCCTGGCAGGCCAAGTGCGAATTGGCGCCTGGCTCGCCCTGATAGACGATCACATTCGGCAAAGTCTTGGTCATAAAATAGCTCCGGTGCGGGAGGCGAGGCGAACGGCAAGATGCCCGTCAAACTCTTCAACGCGGCTCCAAAGCGAGCAGCGCACGGGCTCTTGCGAGGTCGCCAGGAGTATCGACGCCGAGCGGAACAGTGTCAACGAGCGCAACATCGATACGCATACCTGCCTCAATCGCCCGAAGCTGCTCCAGCCGCTCCCTTTTCTCAAGCCCCGACGGCGGCAGGGCGACGAAACGCTCGAGCGCCGCACGCTGATAGGCATAAATGCCGATATGATGAAAAAGCGGGCCTGGTCCATAGGGTGCTGTCGACCGGGTGAAATAAAGAGCTCTGAGCAGTCGCTCGGATGTCAGCGGCGTGCCAACGACTTTGACCGTATTGGGATCCGCACGCTCGTGATCCTCAACAATTTCCGCCGCAAGCGTCGCAATATCCGTCTCCGCGTTTGCCAGTGGCGCAAGACAGCTTCGTATGAGCTCAGGGGCGAGCGTTGGCAAATCTCCTTGTAAATTCACGATGCAGCCAAACTTGCCGTCGGGATCGAGCGTTGAGACAGCCTCATACACGCGATCCGAACCGCTTGCATGATCGTTGCGTGTCAGTATGGCTTCACCGCCTGCATCACCAACGACCGTGCAAATCTCCTCGCTATCCGTCGCGACCACGACCCGTCCGGCGTTAGATTCCACTGCTCTGCGCCAGACATGAACGATCATCGGCACGCCCGCAATATCCGCCAACGGCTTGCGCGGCAAACGACTGGCTTGCTCGCGGGCTGGAATGACAATCAGTGTCTCTGCCATATTCGCGTACTCAGACCCTGATGCGGCGAATTGCCCCGCGCAGGCGACCTTATCCTTTGGCCTGTTGCATGGGGGGAGTGGAACGCCTATAGAGTTCGGATATTGAGGCTCGTTGGCCTTCCCTAACAGATATGTGATCGGATTGGGAGCGGCATTCGATGGACACATTCGAATTCAATAAAATCGCCGGGTCGATACTCGCAGCTCTGCTCGTGATATTCGGCTCCAAGACCTTATCTGAAATTATATTTTCGCAGCCCCCGCCGGAAAAACCCGGATATGAAATCAAAGTGGCCGCGGCGAACACGACCGGTGCGGACAGCAAGCCATCTGCTGTTGCTCAAGAAGAGCCAATCGGCGCGCGCCTTGCCGGTGCTGATATTGGGCGCGGCCAGTCCGTCGCGAAAAAATGCAAAGCCTGTCATAGCTTTAACAAAGCCGGCAAGAATGGCGTTGGACCGAATTTGTGGAGTATCGTTCAGCGCGATATTGGAAAAGCCGCGGGCTATAGCTATTCCCCGGCGCTCTTGGCAAGGGGCGGGAAATGGGATTTTACAATACTCGACGCCTTTATCACCAATCCTAAAAAGGCCGTTCCCAATACCAAAATGGGTTACAAGGGCATTTCCAAACCCGGACAACGTGCCGATCTTATTTTGTATTTGCGGAGTTTGAGCGATAGTCCCGTTCCGCTACCCGCCGAAAAGGCCTCGAAATCACAAATAGATACGAAGCCTAAAACTCAAGATACCGCTCAGGCAAATTAACCCACAAAAATCGCTAATTTGGCAATAGATCACGCCAAAACGATAGGCAACGCCAGATTGACGGTCGCTGCCTTGGATAGCGCTGGCGGCGGCACCGTTCTTGCTACGCTTCGGATCGATCTTCGCGAGCCCCGCAATAAGATTCGCCAAAACGTTTTAATTTCGCAATATTCATTCAGATTATCGGGCAGATTATCGGGACGGCAGTTGTTCAAGCTGAGAATGAAAAATATTTAATTTGGCTGAGGCGAATGTGTTCGCCATCTTAAGAGACTGTGGACTATTGATTGCAATTAGATTTGCGCCCGAAATAACCGTGTGGACGACAAATGCGTTGGTTTCCTAAATTCCTGACGAGCCTTGCGATCATTGGCATAGCGACGATAGCGCCCCTTCATGGAGCGCAATCGGAAAATGCGAGCCGCCACCATGCGCTTTCGCTTATCGGCACACCCAAATATGCCGCTGATTTTAAGCACTTCGACTATGTCAACCCGAATGCGCCTAAGGGCGGCCGGGTGCGTATCGCCGCAGTTGGCAGCTATGACAGCCTAAATCCGATTAGTTTCAAGGGCGTCGCGGCCCTCGGTATCGGTCTCATCTATGAGACGCTCATGTATGACAGTTTGCAGGAATCCTCCACGTCCTATGGTCTGATTGCCGAATGGGCGGAGTATCCTGCGGACTATTCGTCGGTGACCTTCAAATTGCGAAAGGAGGCCCGCTGGCACGATGGCAAGCCCATTACACCGGAAGATGTGATCTTCAGCTTGGAGATGATCAAAAAGGTCAATCCGCGATGGGCTTTCTATTATAAGAACATCACAAAGGCTGAAAAATCCGGCGAGCACGCTGTTACCTTTACATTTGACACAAAAGGCAATCGTGAGCTGCCAATGATCACAGGACAACTCACGGTTCTTCCTAAACATTACTGGACGGGCACGGACAAGAACGGCAAGCAACGCGATTTGTCTAAGACGACACTCGAAGCGCCGCTAGCGTCCGGTCCCTACCGGATTAAAAAAGTCGACTCTGGACGCTCGATCACATATGAGCGCGTGCCCGATTACTGGGGCAAGGATCTCCCCGTCAATATTGGCCACTATAATTTTGATGAGATTCGATTTGAATATTTCCGAGATACGACCGTTGCCTTCGAAGCCTTCAAGGCCGATCGGCTCGATTATCACCGCGAGACAAGCTCAAAGAACTGGGCGACGGGCTATAATGTGAAGTCGGTTAAGGAGGGGTGGATCAAAAGGCAGAAAATAACGCTAAAGACTGGCCAGCCCATGCAGTCTTTTGCCTTAAATCTGCGCCGGTCGAAATTCACCGATCCTCGTATACGCCGCGCCTTCAACCTGGCATTTGATTTTGAATGGGCGAATAAGAACTTATTCTTCGGCCAGTATCGCCGCGTCTCAAGTTACTTCGAGAATAGTGAACTTGCAGCCCGTGATTTGCCCAAAGGCCGGGAGCTTGCGATATTGAACGAGGTAAAAGCCTCACTTTCTCCGGACCAAGTCAATCAGTTCATGCCGGAAGAGGTGTTTACGAAACCATACGAAAATCCCACAAACAAATCACTGCAACATACGCGACGGCATTTGCGCGAAGCCGCCCAGCTGTTGAAGCAGACCGGCTGGAAAATAAAAGACCGCAAGCTCACCAACACACGAACCGGCAAGGTGATGAGTGTCGAATTTTTGCTGGTCTCCCCGCTTTTCGAGCGCATTGTGCAGCCCTACATCCGCAATCTTGAAAAGCTGGGGATCAAAGGCTCCATCCGAATTGTTGATTCGGCACAATATTCGCGCCGCCTTGATGGGTTCGATTTCGATATTATCGTCGCAAATTTTCCGCAATCGCAATCGCCCGGTAACGAGCAACGGGATTTTTGGGGCTCAGCAGCGGCGGAAAAGAACGGCAGCCGAAACCTGATCGGCATTAAGAGTCCCGCCATCGATAAACTGATCGACAAAATCATTTTTGCTAAAGACCGTGCCGAACTTGTTGCCGCAACACGCGCGCTTGACAGAGTTCTGTTGTGGAACCATTACGTCGTTCCGCAATGGTTTGCGCCTTATGAACGAATTGCCTATTGGATACGCTTCGGACAACCGAAGACATTGCCTTCGCTCAGCGTCGGCTTTTTCCAGGTTTGGTGGTACGACAAGGAAGCAGCAGATAAACTAACGGCTATTCGTTAGGTATGAATGTGAGTAGATCCAGCAGAAAATGGCGCGGCCGAGCTGCCATGGCCACGCTTCTGGCGGCCGGACTATTCCTAAGTCTCGACGGCATTTCCCAAACTTACGCAGACAATTCCACGCACGGGCTGTCGGCCTTCGGCGAACTCAAATACCCAAAAAATTTCAAGTATTTCGACTATGTCGACCCCAATGCACCGACGGGCGGACGGCTTTCGATGATCGGCACTGCGGGCGTCATCACGTTCAACAGCTTCAATGGCTATATTCTCAAAGGAGATCCGGCTCAGGGGCTTGGCTATCTCGCCAATGAGGACCATGTCTTTGACTCACTGATGATCAGGGCGCTTGATGAGCCAGACGCTGTTTATGGCCTTGTCGCTCATTCCGCCGAAGTCGCCTTGGATAAAAAGTCCGTCACATTCTTTATGAGGCCTGAGGCGCGCTTTGCCGATGGTTCGGAAGTGACAGCTGGCGATGTTGTCTTCAGCCTGAATATTTTAAAGGAAAAAGGCCATCCGGCCTTTCGCCTGCAACTGCGCGACGTCGAACGCGCGGAGACACCCGGCAAGCTCACCGTGCGCTATTTCTTTACAGGCGAGAATACGCGGGATCTGCCCCTTATCGTGGCGCAGCTCCCGATCTTCTCAAAGGCCTATTACACCACCCACCCATTTGACAAAACGACGTTGGAGCCGCCGCTCGGATCTGGACCGTACACAATCGGCAAATTCAAGCAGGGCACATTCGTCACCTATCGGCGCCGGCCTGACTATTGGGGCAAGGACCTGCCCGTCAACCGCGGCCGCAATAATTTCGACGAGCTGCGCTACGAATATTACCGCGATCGCATTGCCGAGTTCGAAGCCCTAAAAGCAAATGCCTTCGATCTCCGCGAGGAGTTCACATCAAAAGTGTGGGCAACGCAGTATGATATACCGCCCGTGCGAGACGGCCGGCTTATTCGTGAAACTCTGCCCGATGACCGGCCTTCAGGCGCGCAGGGGTTCTTCATCAATACGCGGCGCGCCAAGTTTCAGGACCGGCGTGTGCGCCAAGCGCTCGATCTGGCGTTCGATTTCGAGTGGACCAACAAAAATCAGTTCTACAATCACTATAAACGCACGCACTCATTTTTCGAAAATTCATCTATGAAGGCCGTGGGCGTGCCAAGTCCAAAAGAGCTCAAGCTGTTGGAGCCCTATCGCGACAGGTTGCCGAAAGAAGTCTTTGCCAAGCCCTATTCGCCGCCGGTTTCGAACGGTTCGGGCAAGGACCGGACATTGTTGCGGAAAGCCTCCCGGCTGCTGCGCGAAGCCGGCTGGACAATGAAAGACGGCAAACGCGTAAATGCCAAAGGCGAGCCGATGGGAATCGAATTTCTGATCTTCTCGCCAAGCTTCGAGCGCATCATTGCGCCCTTTGTGAAAAATCTGAAATTGTTGGGGCTCTCGCCCTCGATCCGGCGTGTCGACCCGGCCCAATATCAGGAGCGGGTGAAAAGCTTTGATTTCGATATTACGACGCAGCGCTACGTCATGCCCAATACGCCAGGCGTGCAGCTCAGAAATTATTGGGGATCGGCGGCGGCTGACTTCAAGGGCAGTCAAAATCTCGCCGGCATTAAGAATCCGATCATTGATGCGTTGATTGAAAAAATCATTGCCGCTAAGAACCGTGCCGAACTCACCATCGCGGCGCGGGCAATCGACCGTGTCCTCAGATCCGAGCATTATTGGGTGCCGCACTGGTACAAAGCATCGCATACCATCGCCTATTGGAATAAGTTTTCCCGTCCCAAAGTCAAACCTCGCTACAGCCGTGGAATTATCTCAACATGGTGGTATGACGATGCAAAGGCTGACAAACTGGCGAAGTCAAAATAACCGGAGCGACCGCTCGGAATGACCGCTTACATTATCAGACGCTTGTTGCTGTTTATCCCAACCATGTTGGGGATTATGACAGTCAGCTTCGTCGTCATCCAATTCGCGCCAGGCGGACCGGTCGAGCGGATAATCGCGCAGCTCAGCGGGACCGATGTCTCAGCTACGGCACGGATCGGGGGTGCGCCGGGCGGTGATTTCGGCACCGGGCAATCCGGCCAAACGGGCGGGCCCGGCGACAGCTCCGTGACCTCCAAATATCGCGGCGCGCAAGGGCTCGACCCGGAATTCATCAAGCAGCTCGAAAAACAGTTCGGTTTCGACAAACCAGCGCATGAACGGTTTTTACTAATGCTCGGCAACTATCTGACGTTCAATTTCGGGCAAAGCTATTTCCGCGATGTCAGTGTGATCGATCTGATTATCGAGAAGATGCCGGTATCGATTTCACTCGGTCTTTGGATGACGCTTTTGTCCTACGGCATCTCGATTCCGCTGGGCATCATGAAAGCCGTTCGCGATGGTGCCAGATTCGATGTTTGGTCGAGCGCGTTTATCGTCGTTGGCTATTCCCTTCCAGGCTTCCTGGTTGCTGTCCTTCTGATCGTTTTGTTCGCGGGCGGCACGTTTCTGGACTGGTTTCCACTTCGCGGTTTAACGTCGGAAAATTGGGAAGATTTATCCTTAGTGGGTCAAGTCACGGACTATTTCTGGCATTTGACCTTGCCGCTTATCGCCATGTCCTTAAGCGCCTTCGCGACGATAACTTTTTTGACCAAAAACTCCTTTCTGGACGAGATAAAAAAACACTATGTGATAACGGCCCGCGCTAAGGGATTGGAGGAACGGCGTGTCCTTTACGGCCACGTGTTCCGCAATGCCATGCTCATCATAATTGCAGGGTTTCCCGGCGCATTCCTTGGCGCTTTTTTCGCTGGATCCATTCTCATCGAAACAATCTTCTCTCTGGACGGACTTGGCCTCCTATCCTTTGAATCAATTGTCAACAGGGACTACCCGGTGGTCTTCGCGAACCTCTATATTTTTTCCCTGCTGGGACTCATCGTTAGCCTCATCTCCGATATCACTTATACGCTCGTCGATCCTCGGATTGATTTCGAATCGCGGGAGGTCTGAGTTTTGGACGCCCGCACCGAAATCTTCTCATGGAGGGATAAAGCCCGCCTGATTATCACCGATGCCCTCGCGCACAAGAATCGCTGGGCCAGGCTTTCGCCGATCAATCAGCGCCGCTGGAATAATTTCAAGGCCAATAGGCGCGGCTATTGGAGTTTCTGGATCTTTATAGTGCTGTTTTTTATCAGCCTGTTTGCCCCGTTTATCGCCAACGATAAACCGCTCCTTCTCAAATATGACGGTGATCTCTATGTCCCGGTGTTTGTCGCCTACACGGAGACAACTTTCGGGGGCGAATTCGAGACGGAAGCCGACTATCGCGATCCATTTGTCAAAGAGCTTATCGAAAAAAATTCGGGCTGGATGATCTGGCCGCTCATTCGCTACACCTACGATACGATTAATCTCGATTTACCGGTTCCAGCGCCGGCGCCGCCCTCGGCGGAGAATTGGCTCGGCACAGACGATCAAGGCCGCGATGTCGTCGCCCGTGCGCTTTACGGCTTCCGAATTTCCATTCTGTTCGGACTTGTCTTGACGGTTTTCTCATCAATCATCGGCGTGACCGCGGGCGCTATACAGGGCTTTTTCGGCGGTTGGGTCGATCTTGTCTTTCAACGCTTTATCGAAGTATGGACAAGCATTCCGGCTCTCTACTTGCTCATCATCGTTGCCTCCATCATCGAGCCCACCTTTTGGATATTGCTCGGCATACTCTTATTGTTTAGCTGGGTCGCCTTGGTCGGCGTCGTGCGCGCCGAATTTCTGCGCGGACGCAATTTAGAATATATTACCGCCGCCCGCGCGCTCGGCCTGCCAAGCTGGAAGATCATGTTCAAGCATTTGCTGCCGAATGCCATGGTCGCAACCTTGACGTTCATGCCGTTTATTTTGAACGGATCGATCACGACTTTGACGTCCCTCGACTTTCTGGGCTTCGGTCTGCCGCCAGGCTCTCCCTCTCTTGGTGAACTGCTGGCGCAAGGCAAGGCTAATTTGCAGGCCCCCTGGCTTGGCCTGACGGCATTCTTTGTCATTGCCATCATGCTCAGTCTCTTGATTTTCGTCGGTGAAGCCGTTCGCGATGCGCTCGATCCGCGCAAGACGTTCAACTCAGGCGGCACGTAGATATGAACGCTGCAACAAAAAAACTCGTGGACATTAGAAATCTGTCGGTGGACTTCCATTCCGCCGACACGATCACCCATGCGGTGAAAAAAATCTCCTTCGACATAAAGCCCGGCGAAGCCGTTGCGCTCGTTGGTGAGTCCGGATCCGGGAAAACCGTATCGGCGCTGTCGATCATGCGCCTCCTTCCCTATCCCGCCGCCAGCCATCCGTCCGGGGAAATCTGGTTCCAAGGCCGCGACACTCTGAAGATGGAAACCGGCGACCTTCACGCCATTCGCGGCAACGAGATCTCGATGATTTTTCAGGAGCCGATGACGTCCCTCAATCCACTCCATACGATTGAGAAACAAATTGGCGAGATGATCGAGCTTCATCGCGGCCTCGGCGGAAAGGAGTTGCAGGACACTGTGTTGGATCTGCTCAACAAGGTCGGCATCCGCGACCCGAAAAAAAGGCTCGACTCCTATCCGCATCAACTTTCCGGTGGCCAACGGCAGCGCGTGATGATTGCCATGGCGCTTGCAAACGAACCCGATTTGCTTATTGCCGACGAGCCCACCACGGCGCTTGATGTGACAATTCAGGCGCAAATATTGGCGTTGCTGAAATCCCTGCAAAAAGAACTTGGCATGGCCATGCTTCTGATCACCCACGACCTTGGAATCGTGCGCAAGATGACCGACCGGGTGAACGTGATGCATGACGGCGAAATTGTCGAGCATGGTGATACGGAGACGATTTTCAATTCCCCGCAACACCCTTACACCAAACATTTGCTGGCATCTGAGCCGAAAGGCGATCCACCGCCGGCTGATCTGAACGCACCCATTGTGCTTGAGACGAAAAATCTGAAGGTTTGGTTTCCGATCCGGCGAGGCGTGCTGCGCCGGACTGTCGACCATGTGAAAGCCGTCAACGGATTGAGCTTGCAGCTTCGCCAAGGCCAAACCCTTGGCGTGGTCGGCGAATCGGGGTCGGGCAAGACCACTCTTGGTTTGGCGCTTCTCAGGCTTATCTCAAGCGAGGGACCGATCGCTTATGTCGGCCAGCGCATAGACGGCCACAGCGCGAAACAAATGCGTCCGCTGCGGCGCGAAATGCAAGTCGTCTTCCAAGATCCTTATGGTTCGCTCAGCCCGCGGCTCTCCATCGGACAAATTATCGAGGAAGGTCTTCTCATTCAGAGCCCGAATTTAACATATGAGCAACGCCGCGAACGGGTCGCCGGCGCGCTTGAGGAGGTGGGCCTGGAGGCGGTCTTCCAAGATCGCTACCCGCATGAGTTTTCCGGCGGCCAGCGCCAACGGATCGCCATTGCCCGTGCCATGGTCTTGGAGCCAAAATTCGTAATGCTTGACGAGCCGACCAGCGCCCTCGACATGTCCGTACAGGCGCAGATTATCGATCTGCTGCTTGATCTGCAGGACCGGCACAAATTGGCGTATCTTTTCATTAGCCACGATCTAAAGGTTGTCCGGGCGCTTTCCAACAATGTCATCGTCATGAGTCAAGGCGAGGTCGTGGAGCAGGGCCCCTCGAAACAAATTTTCGACGCGCCCACATCCGAATATACCAAGGCTCTCATGGCCGCGGCCTTTGATCTTGAGGTGTCGCACCAGGATGCCGTAGCAACCTGATCCCGCGTCATGACACTTTTGCTTATCATTACCGGTTCTCCTTCAGATCTCATCGCCGGCGCGTTCTCCAAGCTTGAGCCCCAACGCCCGGTTGAGGTCTGGCCGGTCAATCCCGGCGCGCCGGAAGATGTTCGCTACATTCTTGCGTGGAACGCGCCGGCAGGCGTCTTCCAGAAATTTCCTAATCTCGAGATTCTTTTCTCCTACGGAGCCGGGATAGATCATTTGCTCCGCGATCCAAACCTGCCCAATTGCCCTGTTGTCCGCTATGTCGAACCGGATTTGACCGAACGGATGACGGAATATGTCGTTCTCCACGTTCTCCTGCATCACCGGCGGCTTCTCGACTATCAGGACCTGCAGCGGCAAAAGATTTGGCGGGAACTGCCGCAACCTGCAGCAAGCGAGCTGCGGGTCGGGGTGATGGGCATGGGTGTTCTCGGACGCGATGCCGCCCAAAAGCTTGCAATGCTCGGATTTCAAGTTGCCGGCTGGAGCCGCTCGCAAAAACAACTGGACGGAATTGAATGTTTCGCGGGCGAGAGCGGGCTCGATCGTTTCTTAGCGCGGACCGATATTTTGGTCTGCCTGCTGCCGCATACCAAAGACACTGAAGGGTTCATTGATCGCGTCTTATTACGAAAGCTGGCCCGCAACGGTGCTGGGCCGGGGCCGGTTTTCATCAATGCCGGGCGGGGACCCATTCAAAACGAAGCTGATATTCTCGGCGCTCTCGATGAGGGCGTACTCCATGCCGCTTCCTTGGATGTGTTTGAAACCGAACCCTTGCCTGAGGACAATCCGCTCTGGACGCATCCGCGTGTTTTTGTCAGCCCACACAATGCTGCCGTGAGCGAGCCGCGTGCCGTGGCCCGTTATGTCCTTGAGCAAATCGCCCGCTATGAGCGCGGCGAACCGGTTGAGAATGTTGTCGATCTCGCACGCGGCTACTAACCCAGAGCATGATCCCGAAAAGTGGAAACCGGTTTTCGGAAAAGATCATGCTCAAACAAACAGATAGAGCGCGGTTCTGTTTCAGTCAGAAGTGCGCTCTAAACACGCGCCCGCCAGCCGCTTAACCGCGCGGACTTTTGCATGGCCCGATTCAATTCGCGCGAGAGCTGGCGCCAATGGTTCAATTACGGTCTCCATATGAAAAGCGTTCGCGTGCAGAAGCTGGCCATCGCCGGCGACAATCGCAACATGTCCAGTCCAGAATAACAGATCCCCACGCTGCAACGCCGATATGTCTTCCGGGTCAGGCAAAGGATCGCCAAGTTCGGCCTCTTGCATATCGCTATCGCGGGGACAAGCGACGCCCGCCGACGACAGGGCGAGTTGAACCAGAGCAGAACAATCAAGGCCGAGGCTTTGGCGCCCGCCCCACAGGTAGGGCGTTCCGACAAAACGCATCGCGACAGATACAAAATCGGTTTCGACAGCTTCGAACGGCACAACATGGCGGGCAAAGAGAAAGCGGTTGGATCCAATTTGAACAAAGTCACCGGAGAGACCCATAAGCCGAACCGAGGAACCGAAGCTTAGGAGTTCGAGGGGCGGCGTTTTGATATCGTCTGCCGGGTAGGCGAATGTCCGCAACGCCCGAACCTTATGCGTTGGCTCAGCAATATGCGTGGAAAGACACTCCGCCGGCAGGTAGCCGACATAGCGATCCCGCTCGAGCTGGCCCCAAGCCCAACCCTCAGATTCGTCGAATACACGTACGAGCTCGCCGTGGAGGGCCTCAGTGTCGAGAGGCGCATCGAAACGCGGCAACCGGCGAACCGGCGCGGCAGCCGCGACCACTTGCCGGACGTCTCCTGCGGCATATTTCGGCGCGTCGACCGATCCTTCGAGCGACGCAGCAGCCAAATCGGCCCTATATGCATTCAGCCGAGCATCAAGCTTCTTGTCCGCCACAACGCCTCTCCGAACTTTTGACTTATACCACCGGTCATTGGGAATGACCGATCGGCGTTCAAGCGCCACGCAGGCTTACGCGCCATAAGGCGCGACGCGCAGTCGCGCTTGCCAAAGGAAATTATGGGTCAATCATTATTTCCTTTGGTATTAATCCGCAAACTTAGCCGACAGCCATGCAAATAAGGCGCGCGCGCCTTGGGGTTCGCCCCCTTGCACGCGCGATCCGCTGGTCTGCGGTGTCCATCCATAGATGTCGAAATGAATGTAATGGTGCGTTTGCTTGACAAACCGCTTGAGAAACAGCGCCGCCGTAATCGAGCCCGCAAACGGTCCATCGGAGATATGGCTCACATCGGCGACCTTGCTTTGCAATAACGCATCATAAGGCTTCCAGAAGGGCAGCCGCCAAACCGGGTCGCCAACATTATCGCCCTCGTTAGCAATTTCCCCCGCCAACCCGTCATCGTCTGTATAAAATGGCGGCAAATCCGGACCGAGAGCGACGCGGGCAGCGCCGGTCAATGTCGCCATGCTTATCAGATAATCCGGCTTCTGTTCATCGGCGAGACTTAGCGCGTCAGCGAGGACAAGGCGTCCTTCGGCATCTGTATTGCCGATTTCAACCGTCATACCGTCGCGGCTGGGCAGAATATCGCCAGGACGAAAAGCGTTTCCGGAAATACTGTTCTCTGCTGCCGGGATTAAGATGCGCAAGTTCACCTTCAATCGGGACTGCATAATCATAGACCCAAGGGCGAGTACGGCCGCTGCACCCCCCATATCCTTTTTCATGAGCGTCATCGAACTGCCAGGCTTGATATTAAGCCCGCCTGTGTCGAAACAAATTCCCTTGCCGACAAGGGTAATTTTGGGGGCGCCTTTCTTGCCCCAGCTCAAGTCAATAAGGCGCGGCTGTCGTGTGCTGGCGCGGCCGACCGCATGGATCATCGGGTAGTTTTTCGCGACCAGATCGTCGCCCCGGATCACCTTAACTTGCGCGCCATGAGTCTTGGCGAGCCTTTGGACCGCCTCCTCAAGCTCTTCGGGTCCGAGATCGTTGGCCGGCGTATTGATGAGATCCCGGCCAAGTTCGACGCCGTTGGCGATGGCAAGAATATGATCGATATCAGTGCCCTTGGGCAGTTTGAGCCGTGGCCGCGGCGGCGGCGCCTCTGAGGAATAGCGGCCAAAGCGATATGCGCCAAGTAACCAAGAAAGGCCGGCTAACTCCGGCTCGGAATCATTATCATTAGCAAAATGATAGTCACCCTGCGGAAGCACCCGGGACAAGACGCCCGACTGAATTCCAGCCGCCGCGCCGTTTTCGCGCTCGCCCTGGCAAAAGACGACGCCCGCAATGTTCCCCTTTTCGTCCGGTAATAACGCATGTGACCCGACGGTCGCCCTCCAACCCGAATTCTCGAGCCAAACCCTCTGTGCCTTGGTTAGACCTTCAAGCCCAGCATCCGCATCACCGGGACTGACCAGCCAAATAGGGCAGGTCTTCTTGCGACTTTCGGCAGTTAACAGAAGGCCGGCAAGGCCCAGATCATGGGATGTCTTCGATTTTCGTATCATTCAGGCAGGTCCGGCTTCAGCATCGGCGTCGCGTTCATTATTCGCATGACGGCGCCCAACATCTTGCGAAAGCATTAATGGCACCTCGCTTTCGCCAACACAATCACGCGGCACCATCCATCGCGATGGCAGAGCGGCGTAAGCCTCAATGAGTTCGATTTCGGCACCAACAGACATACAAGATGGGCAAAGGCACTCAAGAATTGACGATGTAAAGCACAAAGTAAAAACATTTAGCTTTTGTAAAGACTTTGCCCCGATCTGCTTTCCCGAAAATAAGTGGTTTATGTTTAAGACTTTTTTGATGCCTGCCCCAAATAATGAAGCCGTCGTAGTTTGCGCGTTGCGCGCTCGAATAGGGAAAGTACGTATGGCAACAATACGCTCAATATTGAGTTCGAGCGGACTGCATTCCTCTTGCAAGCTGATGGCGTGTGCTGCGGCGTTATCATTCCTTGGAGCGTGTGCCAATTCCGGTCAAGGGAGCGACCTTCTGACACGCTCGATTGGAACCCGCGTTACGGGCGCATCGCTGACGCAAACTGGATCGGCAACGCATTCTAGGAAGGTCGCGCGTTGGGAGAAAGCGCTTAAAAACGATCCAAAAAACGCCGATGCGGCGCTCAATCTTGCCAAAAGCTTAAAGGCCGCCGGTGCAATGAGCCGCGCCTATTCTGTTTTGCGCAACTCAGCAGCCCAGCATCCTAATAATGTTCTCATTGCATCTGAATTTGGCCGGCTGGCCGTCCATCTCGACCAGCTTGCAACAGCTGAATCGGTCCTGGCGCGTATCGACAGGGGGAACAATCTGGACTGGCGCGCGATATCGGCGCGCGGCACAATCCGCGCCAAACAAGGCAAACATGAAAAAGCACGGAAGTTCTATAAGCGCGCCTTAGCAATTGCGCCGAATGAACCTTCTATTTTGAATAATCTCGCACTCACATATGCCTTGGATGGCGAGGCTGACAGAGCGGAATCCCTTTTGCGCCGGGCAGCGGACAAAGACCGCTCGCCCAAGCGCGTGACCGAAAACCTCGCACTCGTCCTCGGCCTGCAAGGCCGTTTCGACGAGGCCCGGCAAATTTCCAAAAAATCGTTACCAACCAAAGTGGCCGATTCAAACCTTGATTTTCTTCGCCGAATGGTTCGGGTTGCCGAGACTCCCGCGCCCGTCGCCGCCGCCAAATCAAAGCGGATCGCTATGGCCGATCCGGCGCCCGCGCAAAAGCCTGCGCACCAGAAAAATCCAGCCGCTAAACCCGCTGCCGCGCAAAATACCCAGCTCGCGGCTAAGCCAAAGAGCGATGCGGTGCCGATGACCGCAGAAAAGAAACCACGGCGGAAAGCTCTTTTCGGAGCGTTTAAGTTCAGTTCGCGTAAAAATGGCCGGGAAGATACGCCGAAAAAGACCGCAATGAAGCCGGCATCCGAGACAAAACCTGTTGGCTCGCGTGATAATATTAAAGCAGTGAAGCCGGTTGACGTCGCGCCATCGACAACGAAATCCGAAGTCGAGAAAAAATCTGTGGTTGCGACAAAGTCCGTCAAGCCGCCGCACAAGAAGATTAAAGCGATGATGCC
>BFAS01000280.1 GCA_008974985.1 bacterium MnTg02 | reverse complement strand
GCTTCTTCTCCGAGCTTTCTTGCACATTTTCCAACACCGCCGTCGAGAAGCTGGCGCGTGTAAGATTTATCCGCCGCTGCGGTGCGGCGATCACGAATGACGCTGGCGAGGCGCTTCAAGACATCGTCGCTCATCGTTGTAATCCTCTTGGCCGATATGTTCCTGAAGAAAGATGCACATTTCTTTCGCGCAATCGACAAGAATTAAAACGGAATATCGTTGCAATGTCCAAGTGACCGGCGATCCGATTTGGAGTCAACGGTTTCAATACTAAAGTTCGCGGTCCGGGGGTTTAAAACAATTAGGAATCGAGGCGGACAGAAACCCCGTTAGCAGCCATATGCCGTTTCGCTTCGCCGATTGAATAGTCACCGAAATGAAAGATCGATGCCGCCAAAACCGCGCTTGCCCCGCCTTTGGTGACACCGTCGACCAAATGATCAAGCGAGCCGACCCCTCCCGACGCGATGACCGGAACAGAAACGGCATCGGATATGGCCCTCGTTAACGGCAAGTCAAAACCCTCCCGGGTTCCGTCTCGATCCATCGAAGTCAGCAGAATTTCACCGGCGCCGAGGGCGACGACTTCTTTTGCAAAATCTATGGCATCAAGACCGGTTGGTTTTCGCCCGCCATGGGTAAAGATTTCCCAGCGCAGCGGCTCGCCATCACCAGAGTTTTTTTTGGTATCAATGGCAACCACAATACATTGCGCGCCGAACTTCTCAGACGCCTCAGCCACAAAGTTCCGGTCGCTAACAGCCGCCGTATTAATGGAGACTTTGTCGGCACCCGCCTCCAATAGTTTGCGCACATCTTTTACCGTTCTGACACCACCACCGACGGTCAGCGGCATAAAGCAACGTTCCGCTGTTTCCTGAACCACATCGAAAATAGTATCCCGGTCCTCATGGCTCGCCGTAATGTCCAGAAAACAGAGTTCATCTGCCCCGGCCGCGTCATAGGCCGTCGCGCATTGGACCGGATCACCGGCATCGCGCAAATCGACGAAATTGACACCTTTGACAACGCGGCCGTCCTTAACGTCCAAACAAGGAATGACGCGAAATTTGAGCATCGAATTTAAGCGCCGCTTTAGCGGGCCTCTTTGATCAGGCGAAGGGCTTCTGATGGATCGATCCGGCCATCATAGAGCGCGCGGCCAGAAATCGCACCTTGCAAAATAGCGCAGTCCGGTTCGAGCAACCGCCGAATATCATCGATGGAGGCGAGTCCCCCCGAAGCAATGATCGGAGTCGACACCATGTGCGCCAAATAAAGTGTCGAATCGATATTAAGTCCCTGCAATATCCCATCCCGATCGATGTCGGTATAAACAATAGCGGTGACACCGGCATCCTCGAAGCGCTGTGCAAGCTCGATTGCCGTCAGTTCCGACGTCTCGGCCCACCCCTCGATGGCGACCTTGCCGCCTTTCGCATCGATGCCGACGGCTATGCGCCCCGGAAACATCTGGCAAGCAGAACGAACCAAGTCCGGGTCGCGAACAGCAATGGTTCCCAAGATCACACGGCGCACCCCTTTTTCGAGCCAAGATTCGATCCCAGCCAAATCACGGATGCCGCCGCCCAATTGCATTGGGATGGTGATGGTATCGAGGATAGAGTCCACCGCGGCGCCATTGACGCTCTCCCCAGCGAAGGCACCGTTCAGATCCACAACATGGAGCCACTCAAATCCCTGCTCCTGAAAGAGTCGCGCCTGGGCCGCTGGATCGTCGTTAAAGACCGTCGCCTGATCCATGTCGCCAAGTTTCAGGCGCACGCATTGTCCGTCCTTAAGATCTATGGCGGGGAAGAGAATCATGGTCGAGCCGCAGCTTCGTCAAACCAATAAATATTTGATCCGGTGCTTCGGCTTTCTACCACCTTCAACCGGTGCGGTCAGCCGCGCATTAAGCCGATCGGCGTTTTTTTGACAATCGTCGGCTTCGCAATTCTAAGCTGAATGACTCAGCGAATGAATTGCTGGTCGATGGGAGGCAGAGCCACAATTTTGTTGGAAGAAAAATTCTCTTTGCGTCGGACGCAAGAGACCCAAAAAAAAAAAGCCCCGCAGAGGGTCCGCTAATAAAGCAGACCTTGCGTGGGCTCTTAGAAGTGAACGATAGGCTAACTTCTTATTTTAGAAGTGGATAATTCCTCCGCCCATAACCATATCGATATCCTCGAAACCTTGAACGACTGCTCCGCCAGCATTCGCGAAGTCCACATCGATTTCGTGGTGACGATATTTGATGTACAGGGCCATTGCGGCTGCATCGATGTCCTGCTGGATACCCAAGCCCCAGCGGGTGAACGTCGAGTCCGTGATTGTTAAAGGACCGCCTCCACATGCAGCAGCGATAGTTGTTCCAGCGACAGTGCCAAGGCCGGTGCAGATGCCGTCGCCTGGCGAAGCCGTGGTAAAGCCCGCCTGAGCCATATCCTCATGCTCGGCATACTCGCCCCAAATCGTGGTATTTCCCAATTGCCACCATTTCTTCTGAACACCGCCTTTGAGGTAGAAGTGCGAACCATCCGGCAATGTGGTCTCGCCGGCAAAGTTGGCCGCAAACACCGTATCATTGTCTTCAACACCGTAGGCGCCATAAATGAAGAGACCGGTTGGCATGTGTTTAATGCTGCCGCCAATTTGGAAATAATCGGAGTCTACGCTGGCGCCGGTGAGAAGCTGAAGACCGTCCACCTGTGAGAAGGCACCCTCAATAGCGACATTGTAATCGCCCAAGGTTCCTCTATAGCGAGCCGCCACGTCCCAAAAATCATCCGGGCCCCAGGAGGAGGACATTGAAAATCCGCCGTAGGTTGGAGAATCATACCGAATCGCTTGCCTGGGGACACCATTACAGTCCGCGGCAATCCCGGCACCGATCTGATCACAAAAAGCGAACTGTCCCCAAATCGCAGTTTCAAGGCCCGCAAAGCCGCCTGGCCCGCCGGTTGGGCGAACGAAGAAACCTAAGCCATCAAAAATAACCCAGTTGGCCGTGATCAGGTTGGAACCTGATACGTCCGGGAGAAGTGCCGCGTTATCCGAAGCTTGGCTCACTTTGCCCAGCGAAATCTTGCCCAACTGGTCGCTCTTCAACCACCAAAACAGCGTCAGAGGATCACCGCCTGCCCCCGCCACCGCAGTTGCTTGATCGACGGCAGTTGACTGGGATGTAAACCATTCGAGTTGAAGCTGAAAGCCAGCCGACCAATTCGGATCGATCTTCGCCGAACCGGAAAATGTTGTGTGGCTGGACAACGTGCTGCCCTGGTCAAGAATATAGGTGTCGCTCAGGTCGCCATCGTCCCACCACATGAGATGCTGGCTTATCCAGCCAGATATCTTCAGCGAGACTTTTCTGTTGCACTTGCGAACGGTAGTCGCCTCAAGTTCGGCAACCCGCTCCTCTAGATCAGCGCAACAATCGCCGCCAAGATCCGCTGCCTGAGCAGGCGTAAGGCTCAGTCCACCGGCCAACAAAACCGCAGCCGCAGCTGCAGAAAATTTCCACTTATTCATTTTATTCCCCGCTGCTTATTGGCCGGCCACTCCACACTTTGAACCAGCTAATCCGCTCTTTGAGCCAGCTAATCCGCACCACAAGCTAGCTAATCCGCGTACTGATTAGAGTTTCGAAATAACTAAATCAAACCCTCTGGATTCCTAATTTCTAATCAACAACCGTTGCATTTTGGTTATCAGGTTCCGCCACTCTCTATTGCGAACCTAACCAAATGATTAATTCATCGACCGTCTTCGAGCGGGAATGTAAAGTGATTCGGTCAAGATTTGCATAGGTGTTGGGGAAAAAAGCCAACAGTTTCATGGCGCGTTGTGGCTAATTTGCAATAGGTGCCTTTAGGGGAACGGTGCGAGTAAGCGCCTTTCGCACGCGCATCTCGGCAGTTTAGAAGCGCCCAAGGTGCGCCCACGTTCCACAATTCGCCCCAAGTTGGTGCGGAAATTTGTTTCATTTCCTGGCGAATGTGGCGTGGCTACTGGATTCTTTGTTGGGTGTGGTCCGGGATATGGCTGGGTGGCAATCGTCATATGGGAGGTGGTTGCGTGGCTTAGAGTGCTTCCGGATAAAGTGGAAACCGGTTTTCTGATTAAGTTGCACGTAAAATCAAAGAACTAGGGTCTGTTTTTGAGTCAATCAAAAACGAAAAGACCCTAGCCTCTTGCAACCGGGCAGAAATACCTTTTGCAGCGAAAATTGTTCCACGGCGAAATTGGTTCTGCTGTCGTCACAATAAAAAAGAGCCCCGCAGAGGGCCCGCTTTTTGAGAATGGCGGACCATGCGAAGCTCTTAG
>BFAS01000279.1 GCA_008974985.1 bacterium MnTg02 | reverse complement strand
TATGTCCGAATCTTGTAGCCCTCGGCTTCAAATGCCATGCGAAGGGAGGTGAGGATGTTTTTGTCGTCATCGACGAGAGCAATGGTTGGCATATTTTTCGCCTTGCAGCTGATTATCGATTTTGCAATTTACGACTTCATCTGGTCAAAAATTATGACAGGATTGTGGATTGCTGTACCTATGATGAATGTTACCTGAATGAGATCTCAAGCCTGGCCGCGACGACCGCAAGGGGCACTTCTGAGAAGCAGCAGCCTACCCATTGGAACGTCGGATTAGGACCGCTAAGCCGACAAGCATCACACCTGGCCCCTCTCTCCGCCGCTCGTAACCCCAATGACCGATTCCCGCAATTTGTGAACGGGGATTGAACAGGCGATTTCTCTGACGTTCAAAATTGAGGATTTAATATGTGCTTGAGCGGCGCTTGAAGCCGAGAAGCAGGAACTGACCGACGGTTCAAGGACACACCGCCTAACTGTTCGAGAGTTTCGTTATGGAAACGGAAATTATTTTTTGGGGGCTTACCATGATTGTCTTCATTACCGGCTTATCGCTCATCGTCTGGATTGTGTGAGCGAAGCGGCGATAGTCGAATGAAGGCGGCAACATTGGCAAGACCAGTCACAATCGCGGATCTCACTGCGACCCGCAGCATTGAGTAGGTCACCTAGTCTCATGATGTCCTCAAGGATATGGCCTGCAAAGTACTGCCACGGGACGCGGAGCTTGAACGGCGGTTAGAGACCCTGTAGGTAATAAATTGTTGTCTTTGCCACCCCTCACTCGTACTCGGAATCTGTTATCCACAATAAGGGGAGCTAAACAAATGATCCGGCTGTTACCCCTCATCCTCATCGCAGCCCTTCTGATCGGCTGCACAAGGCCGTACAGCGAGCGCCTCAGGACTTCGCAACTTTCGGATGCGCCGATGTTGGCGTTCGCCTGGCAACAGGGCAGGCATGGAACGCCTCACGTGAGCGGTCAGGCCACCAGCTTCACGTTTATCGTTTTATGATCTATATCATTGGCGCATCGTCAAGTTGGCTTCATTATTTAAATTGTCCCCCAACTATCCCTCTCTGGATAGTAAGGACGAGGGTGCCTTCGGGAACAAGAACCGCTCGAAGGCACCTTTAGATTTGCGACATTGTACATAGCGAAACATCTTCGCCGTAATTGGCTCCACGGACATCTGGCTGAGTCTCATTGAAGTACAGGCCCTAGCTTGCCCGCCACCGCTTTCTGCCTTCTCAATCGCTCACCAGCGCATCAATCGCTTGCGCCACCTGTCCCGGATTTCAGGCCCAGCGAAGCGTTTGCTCGTTTTTTCTTCGGTTTCCATTCCCGCGCCATGCGTTGCGCCTCGGCTATCTGGGCGGGCGTCATCCGCGTAGCACTTGCTTCCCGAAGTTCGATGGCCTTTTCGCGCCATGTCACCGCTGACGCGGGATAGCGGCTGGCTGCAAGATTGAGCCACTTGTGCGCCACCGCATCGTCCTGCGGCACGCCCTCGCCTTTGGCGTACCTCACGCCGAGCTTAAGCTGCGCGCTGGCGTCCCCTTGTTCGGCGGCCTTGCGATACCACTCTACCGCCATCACATCGTCCTGGGGCACGCCCAGACCCCGGTCGTACATATGCCCGATAAGGTACTGGGCGGTGGCGTTGCCTTTTTCGGCCAGAGGACGCCAAAGCCACAGGGCCGCCGTGTAGTCGCCGCGCTCGAACGCGCTCACACCGTCTTCGCCTGGCCCAGCGGACCCCGAAGCGACAGGGCAGAGGGACAGAACACAGGCCAAAAGCGTGGTTCTCATGAAGTGACGCATTACTCGGACATAATGGCTGTTGCCGTTACCCCTAAAGGAGGGGCCGTTGCAACGATAAAGACAAAGTGCCGATGCGGCATTGATTAGATTCTTATTAGGTAAACGCGAAGCGCGTAGATTGAGAAACGGTTGTCCCGTACCGATTGAGGCTACGATATCGCGGCGAAATCCTTCATGAGTGGTGGGCGCAGATCTTCCGGCAAAGCGGCGTGTCGAGCTTCCGCACAACCGTTCACGACTGCCAAGTGTGGTGCGCCTGGTCTTTGTGAGATCTTCGGATTATTCTTCAGTGTCACGGTATTCAGGGTCTGAATTGGACAGGCGGGAATTGCGGATCAACATTAGGATCGCGCGAACCACAAAAAATATGATCGCTCCAATCATGAAAATGATCATTGCGATCCAGGACAATAACGGCCAATCCAGCATATCGGTTTCCCGCGAATGGAAAGGGCCTGAGACGCAGCGCCCCAAACCCTTCCATATTACGCGGGATTGATCCGAACAATCAAAGGCTTCCAAGCGCAACCAATACCAGGACCAATCCGGCTGCGCCGCCAAGCGCTCCGAGTGTCACCAGTGTCGAAACCAGTCTCGAATGCTTTGGATATTTTTGTGAAACTATGACGCATAGCCCTATGACCCCCCCGATGATCGCGATCCAGTAGAGCAAGCCAACGCCAAGTATCTCTGTCATTTGCCTGGTCTCTCATCCCACGCTTTGAGCCACACCCTTAAAATGCGCCCCAGCATATTAAAAGTTGGTATTTTTTTTCAAAATTATCAGCAATTTTGTGTCGCGTGAGAGGTACCCAATGAGAGGTTTCACTCAGCTCTGAGATTTTGGGGTGGAGGGGGCGATTCTCTCTCACGCTTAAGCCTAGACAAACAAGACAGAAAGAAAGCAAGAATTTAAGGAAGGCTTGCGCCTACTTCCTTGTGAAGAGTGAAGAGGTCCCGAGCGGGGCGTGGCAGCCGGAGGTTTTCAGGTAATAAAAGCCCAGCTAAGGCGTGGGCCAGGAAGTTTTGAGGCTTGGTCGCGCGCGCGGGCGCGTGATGCGGCTAAATCAGTGCCCCTGCGCGCGCGGCGGCGGCCGGCGGTTCATATGGGGCCGCAAAGAGAAGCTGGAGGTCACAATAGCCCACGGCGGGATGTGGCCGATCGCTTGCCAATGCCGCCTTATAGCCGCAAGGCGCATTGAACTCCTGAATAGACCAGAATTGTAATATTGGCACCGGGTCATCGGGCGATACCGGTTCATCTGGTGCCACGACCGAGAATGCGGATAGGTCCTCGGTCATGCCTGTCCCTTTGGCCTTGAGATAGGCTTCTTTGCGTGTCCAGATTTCAAAGAACGCATCAAGGCGTGCCTCCTCGCCTGCGCGCCGCAAATGCTCATTCTCATGGGGGTGAAAGCAAATAGCCGCGATCGCCTCCCATTCGCAATTTGCGCGGATGCGCTCAATGTCCACGCCGAGTAGAGTCCGGCCAATGGCAACCACGACATGGTGATGGCTATGCGAAATGTTGAAATGCAGTTGCCAGGGATTGCTCAGGAGCCGCGGGGCCCGGCCTCCACCCTCGGCGATTTCGAAACTCTCCGGATGCTCACCGGTACACTGTGCCAGCATTAGCCTTAGCACGCCGCGGGCTTTTGCAGTCTGCTCAGCTTGAAGATCACAGGCATGGCGAAACGAGCGATCCAGCTCCGTCTTGCTTAGGAGGTTAAGAATGTCCGCAAATGCGATTTCTCTTATGTCCGCAATGCAAACGGCAATATCGACCGGGCCGCTTGGCCCATGCACAATCCGCAGGGCCGGGAATTCTAGGCCTTGCGGCTTTCTCACGCGACGGCGGTGGCCGTGCGCGACTGATAGCCGAGCTTGGCCATGATCTGATCCTTGGAGCCCGGCATTTTCCATGCCTCACGGGCGGCTTGGCCGAGCGAGCGGAGCGGGTCGAAATAGTGGTACATTCGCAGGGGATCGACCGCCGGTGAGCGAAAACCGGAAATGCCGAATTCCACTTCTTGAAACTCGGCGCTGTGCACGTCGCGCTTGCCGCCGCCACCAGGCGCATCAACAACAAATAGAGGTGTATTGAAGCCCGCCGTGGTGCCGCGTACGGTCTTTTCCAACTCCTGGGCCGTGCTCAGCGGTACGCGAAAATGCTCCGTTCCCATCACCATGTCGCAGAGATAGACATAGTAGGGGTGAATGTTCATACGACCCAACCCTCTGAAGAGTTTGATCAAAGTATCCGTGTCGTCGTTGACACCGCGGAGCAACACCGCCTGATTGCGGACATAGACACCCTCATTATGCAGCCGCCGCATCGCCTGCTCGACGAGAGGCGTGATTTCGTTCGGATGGTTGAAATGGGTGTGCACGCACACATCCTTGAACATCGAGCGGCCATATTCGACAACCTCGACGATGGCTTGGAACCAATCGTCGTCACTCAGAAACTTCATTGGTTGTACGGAAAGCGCTTTCGTCGCGAAACGCAGCCGGCGAACATGTTCGATCTCGAGAAGCGTATTCCCCAACAGGCGAATGTTTGCCGGTTTCAGACGCGCCACATCGCCTCCCGATATAACGATGTCCTCGATCTCCGGATGCGCCCGAATGTAGTCGAAGGCCGCCTCCCAGTTACGGGCGCTCGTCACATGGTCCTTTTGCACCAGGAGTGTATCCTGGCCGACGGCGTAGCTTCTTGTGCAATATTGGCAATAGACCGGACACACCGATGTCACCAGAAACAAGACCTTATCCGGATAGCGATGCACAAGGCTCGGTACCGGGGAGGTTTCTCTTTCACCCAAAGAGTCGACCGCCAGACAAGGATGATCGGCCTCTTGTTCGGAGAGCATCGGCAGGAATTGGCGCCGGATCGGATCGGTATCGGCATTCCGCCAATCGATGAGTGACATGATGTAGGGCGTTAACCGTATGGACATCCCCACCTTGCTCAAGCCCGCGCCAATCTCATCAAGGAGCGAGGGTGCGATCAAGCCTTCGAGCAGGGCCTCAAGCTGCTTAAAACGTGCAACCGAATTCTTATCCTGCCACCGATGATCATTGAATTCCGCAGCACTCGCATGATCGTAAAGCGTCCGGTTTTCCGAACGAACCTGTAACTGTTGCACTGCCTACTCCCTCTGTCGGAACCCGTTCTCTCCAGCTCCTTAAGAGAGAATTAAACCTTGGATGCCTCTGTCGAACTTGTAGACATGTAGTAAGATGTTATTGACTGTAAGGCGAGAAACATCTTAATTAAGTATTAATCTACAAATATTTGGTCATTGTATAAACAATATGGGTATAAATATTAACTATGACGCAAATGACACTTACATCAATCATTAATTGACGAAAATTACTCTTTCGTCCACCGTAATTTGATGACTATGTCTCTAGCTCTTTGTTATTAAGCATTTTCCGAGCGGAAAGCCGTCCACACCCACCGATCAAGTCGGAGGGCATTCTTTTCGTGAAAATTCTCTAGTCGCGGGCGATCCCCAACATCGCCTCGTCCATTCCGCATATCGCTGCGGGCACGAGACATCTGCACCAGAGGCAATAAGGGCATGGATATTGCAATCACAGTGACCGCATGCACGGAATTCCGGCGGAATGCTTGGAGGCTACGAACTTGAATCTCAAATCGGTAAATACCGTCTCCCTAAGCGATCGTGTCTCGTTGTCACAGATCTCAGGCGAGCAATATTGCTTGCATGAGCTCTTTGAAGCCCAGGTCAATGCTCGCGGCAGCGCCAAGGCGCTGATCTGCGGCGACACGTCATTGACTTACGCCGAACTCGAAGCGCAGGCCAATCGGCTGGCTCATTTCCTGCGATCTTTAGGCGTCGGCCCGGGATCCTTTGTCGGCCTTTGCGTCTCGCGATCGGAGATCCCGATCATTGCGATCCTGGCCTGCCTCAAGGCCGGCGGCGCTTATGTGCCGCTGGATCCGGCCCATCCGGACGAACGCATCCGCTTTATCGCCGGCGAGGCCGGGATCAAGGTCATGCTGACCGAGACGCGGTTCAGGGCGCGCATTTCTCAGCTCTTCGATGGCCGCATGGTTGTGCTCGACGAATGCACCGCTGAAATCGACTCCCAACCGGCGCACCGGCTAACGCGTCCCGATACGGGACTTGCGCCCTCCGATGTTTGCTATGTCCTATATACTTCGGGCACGACCGGCCGCCCGAAGGGCGTTGTCGCCGAACATCGCAATGTCACGCACTTTGTGGCGGCGTTCAACAATGCCTGCACAACGGCGGCGGAGGACCATATCTTCCAGGGTTTCGCCCTCGGTTTCGACGGTTCGGTCGAAGAAATCTGGATGGCTTTTTCGAACGGGGCAACCCTCATCGTCGGCAACGAACACACGCCCCGTTTCGGCGATGACCTCGCTCGCTATCTGTCAGAGGCCGGAGTAACTTTTTTCTCCACAGTGCCGACGCTGCTGTCGACGATGACAGAGGATATTCCATCTCTGCGCCAACTCGTCGTCAGCGGTGAAGCCTGTCCGCCGGAGCTGGTTGCTCGCTGGGCGAAGCCGGGACGCTGGATGCTCAACGTCTACGGCCCGACGGAAGCGACGGTCAACACGACCATCGCCGTCCTCAAGCCTGGGCAGCCGGTCACGATCGGGCACGCCCTTGATGGTTACACGACCCTCATCCTCGACGCCGATATGCAGCCGGTTCCCGCTGGTACGAAGGGCGAGCTTTTCGTTGGAGGTCCGAGTATTTCGCGGGGTTACCTCAACCAGCCTGAGCTGACGGAACGCTCATTCATCCGCCTCAGTCAGGCTGGAAATCTTCGCTTCTATCGAACCGGAGATCTTGTGCGCCTCAACGAGGACGGTGAGCTTGAGTTTTTTGGGCGCATCGATACGCAGGTAAAAATTCGCGGTTTCCGGGTCGAGCTTTCGGAAATCGAGGCGGTTCTCCGTGAGCAGCCGGAGATCGCCAGCGCTGCCGTCCGCCTTTACGATGACGAGGGCGTCCCGTGCCTGGCCACATATGTTGTCATTGCCGAAGGGGCGCACGAGCTCGACCGAAACCACATCCTTGAAACGCTGCGCGGGCGGCTTCCCTCTTATATGATTCCGGCTTATCTCGATATCCTCGATGCCCTGCCTATGCTCGCGAGCGGTAAGGTTGACCGGGCGGCTTTGCCTGATCCTCGCTTGCCGCTTCTCGCCGATGCCCAGATGGCCGACGTGCCAAATACGCCCCTCGAAGAGAAGCTCGCAAATGTTTGGGCGGACCTGTTTAAAGTCGCGAGGGTGGGCGCCGAGCAGGATTTTTTCCTTGACCTCGGCGGTCACTCGCTCGTGGCCGCACAGTTGGTCGCTGCGCTGCGCAAGAAAGCGGAGATACATATCCCCGTACGGGACGTTTACGCTTATCCAACTGTCCGAAAGCTTGCAAGGCATATAGAAGCGACGGCCAACGCCGGCAAACCTGCGGCCACCGTGCCCAGTTCCGCCGCTCAGGAGATGTGCAAACCGCGAGAGCCTGGTATCGCCATCGCCGTGCTTCAGGGGCTCGCCATCTGTGGCTTTTACCTGATGGTGTCGGCGCCATTGGCCGTCGCGATTCCGTTCGCTTCCGATGTTTTGCACGGCCGCATTTCATTGCTCCAAACCGTTCTCATACTGTTTTCTATTTTCATTGCCATCTGGCCGGTGATCATGGCGGCGAGCATCGCCGCCAAATGGGTGATCATCGGGCGCTACAAGCCAGGCGCTTACCCCTTGTGGGGACTATATTATTTCCGCTGGTGGCTCGTCTCCGGACTCCAAGGGCTAAGCGGTGCCGAGCTGTTTGCCGGAACGCCCCTTATGGCTGTCTATTACCGTCTGATGGGTGCCAAG
This sequence comes from bacterium MnTg02, assembly GCA_008974985.1. Taxonomy (GTDB): domain Bacteria; phylum Pseudomonadota; class Alphaproteobacteria; order Rhizobiales; family BFAS01; genus MnTg02. The sequence goes on along the minus strand of BFAS01000279.1, from coordinate 18,081 downwards.
GTAGGGCGCGATTGCATACTCGAAACAGCGCAATGCTCGATCTGGGATCGGATCTCCATCGGTGACGATACGAACATCAGCGCCGACACCCAAATCCTGGGTTACAGGGTGGAAAACGGATATTTACTCATTGGCGACGTCGAAATAGGGAAGCGCTGCTTTGTCGGCATACACGCGACCCTCGGCTTAAATGTGAAGATGGGCGACGGCGCCAGACTCGATGACCAATCAATGCTCCCCGACGGAGAGGTTATGGCGGCAGGCGAGCAGCGGCACGGCTCTCCGGCGCAAACAGCCGAGGTCTATGTGCCGGCAGGCGAGCCACGCCGCACCAGCACACTCCACAAGGTCATGTTTACGATTGCCGCCCTTGCACTCAGCGCCATTTCCAGCTTTTTCTTCTTTGCCCCTGTTGTGGGCTTGTTGATTTTGTGGATCATCGCTTTCCAGGACGGCTGGCTTGTAAGCGCCATTCTGGGCGTTTTCGCCGCCTTGCCCGTTCTGGTCGCGTTTGGCTGTGTGTGGGCGGCCCTTCTTAAAGCTTTGATTCTCCGCCGTGCCAAGCCCGGCGTCTACAACATGTATTCGTCCTGTTACCTGCGCCACTGGCTCGCCTATGGTCTCATGCGCTGGACGAAAAACATGTTCCTGCCGGTATTCACCACCATGTATTTACCGCCTTGGCTGCGGCTGATGGGCGCCAAGATCGGCGCCCACTGCGAATTGTCGACGATATGGAGCTTCATGCCTGAATTGTTGACGGCCCATGATGGGAGTTTCTTCGCGGATGGCTGCATTCTGGGCAGTGGACCGCGCTGTTATGGAGGGCGTTATGAGATCCGCGCCAACGAAATCGGCCGCCGCAGCTTCGTTGGCAACAGCGCCATCTTGCCGATGGGGGCGAGCCTCGGCGACAATTGTCTGCTGGGCGTGCTCTCCACGCCGCCTTCGCCTCATGGCACAACGCCCAATGGTAGCGATTGGCTCGGCTCACCGGCATTCCGCCTGCCCAATCGGCAGCAGGTGGACGGCTTCGACGACAGCGTTACCTATGTCCCAACCCGCAAGCTCTATGCCCAGCGTGCCGTAATCGATGCCGTCCGGATTCTTATTCCCAGCTACACCGCTCTCGCGATGGGCTTGGCCTGGATTGCCGCGCTCCTCTACGCCTTCGAAGTTTACGGCTATTGGACCATGCTTGCCGCCGGTCCGCTGCTGGCAATCGCCCTGACGATGAGCGCGGTTGTCCTGGTGGTGACTCTGAAACGGGCGGTCATGGGGTGCTTCAAGCCGGTCGTCGTGCCGTTGTGGTGCCCTTATGTGTGGCTCAATGAGATGGTGAACGGCGCTTATGAATCGATCATGGCCCCCGCGATCGCGATGCTTTCAGGAACGCCATTCGCGGCGCCGGTTCTGCGTCTTCTGGGGTGTAAGATCGGCTGCGGTTGCTACATTGCCACAAGCCTGTTTTCCGAATTCGATCTGCTCGAAATCGGCGACTATGTCGCCCTCAACGAGGGCGTTGTGATTCAAAATCATCTGTTCGAGGATCGCATCATGAAGTCCTCCACTTTGTACATAGGGGACCGATGCACTGTCGGAAATATGAGCGTCGTGCTGTACGACACGCGCATGGAGGAGGGTGCCGTCCTGGGCCCGCTATCGCTCCTGATGAAGGGTGAGATCATGCCCCAGGGCAGCCGCTGGCACGGCATCCCGACCGTGCAAGGGTAAACCTGCCAGCCTTCGGCAAAGCATTGAATTGAAGAAGTTGCACGAAGCCCTTAAGACGCCTGGCGGCTGAGGAGCGTCAAGTCTCTAAGGATATGAGGGTCCGGACCTTAGAGCCCATTGTTTTCAGGCATTTTCTGGGCGGAAAACCGCACACTTTTCCTGAAAATGCTCTAATAATCCATTTATTCGAAGACGTACGACAATCAGCGGTGGGACGACGCAAGAATAGCCCCCATCACTAAGGTGCTGGGGGCTACATCCAGAGAAAAGCCGGAGCTATCGATGTGGTTATAAGACAGTCGCAAATCGAGAGGAAATAAACGAAGCGTTCGGGACGTTTAATACAACAGTTCTATCCCCAGGTGCCATCATCCTTACAATCAATTATTTGGTCATCCGCTACACTCACCTTAGACCCTTTTGAATATATGCGACCGTCATAGAAGCAATTTGCTTTTGCATTTGGACCGTCGTTATTATTCCATAATCCACCTTTAATACATTTGTATAACTTTCCGCCAATACTTATATGAGCGTTTTGGTTGAATTTTTCTCCATTGTAAAAGCACTGTTGCACTGCTTTCGTATCAGTCTGAGCTAATGAACTGGTTGGGAATAGAGGTACAAGCATCCCTGCAATAAGAAGTAAGCTTTTCTTCATGGTATAGCCTCCAGGTTCTATGACTAAGCGTTGAAATGCAACATGAATACCAATATATCAATGGTATCATCGAACTAAGGTAAACCTGGTTATCCTATTATTCTTATATTTCCCCTCCCCTAAACGTATCGGAATGGGTCACGAATTTTCCAGCATATTTCCAAGCAGCAAAGAATGTGCCAGATGCCGGAAAACGATCTTCAAATGGGTGGATATGCTTGCGGCTTGACGCGACAAACATGCAATACAAAGATAGCGGCCATGGTGAATTTCGTAGTGATTGTAATGTGATTCGCGCATTGCAGCAATTTGGTGATCAACGCCGGTTCACGCTTTGAATCCCCGAATGTGGCTTTGCGGCAACACGGGTCGGTGGCGGCCAGAACGGTTCTCATGGGCTGGAGAGAAAATCGAGCGGATAGTCTATCCATCCGTCCTTTTTCTCCCTGCGGAGCCAGACTTTGACAATATGGTTCTCTAGATCGACGACCATTCTTCCAATGGTATCTTGGTTCAAAATACTGGTTCGGCGCCCGCCAGTTTCATCGCTGCTGAGCGTAATCAGCTCGCTCACCGTCATTCTGGCCGTCATCAGACGGCATGCCGCAACATAGCGCTTAAACGTTCCGTCTCCTTTTTCGGCGCCGTCATAGCCTTCCAGTTCGGAGGAAAGATAATGATTAGTGTGCACGTAAGGCAGGGACGGGCGCGCCAGAACTTGTCTGGTAGCTGTACACTCCATATCGAATGCCTCGCCCTGGCTGTTGACAAAGACGTGGTTATATCCGGAAGAGCGGGGTATCGCCTTCAACGCTTCGAAATCAGCTGGGACGTCCCGCGTCTCAGATAACCATCGGGCAATGACGTTGCGGGGAACGCCGATCTGCCTATCCGACTGTGTCAGACTGTTAATGGCCTGGAGATATCCGTTCGAATTAATGCTGATCGCGCATCCACCCAACGGAACGGCAGAATAATAGATTTCGAATAGGGTTGTACCGGCGAGGGTTTTCCTGAGGATGCAAATGGCCTCATCGGCATCCTCGTCCCAATCCTCGTTGTGCGAGATGAGCTTTCCGCCATTGGTCACAACGGTCGTACACTTTTCCCGCCCCGCCTCATCAAGTTCATCTTCAACGCTCAAGGCCCAAAGCTCAAGAAGCGGAATACCGGCAGCATCAGCGTAGGCATTCAGCTCCTCGACATAGTGTGGGAAATACTGCTCGGTTTTCTTAAGCAGGCGTCTTGAGGCAGAAACCTTGTGCTTCCAGTCTCTTTGCGCGCCCGCTTCTGCGACATCCGCGCGTGTCAATTCACCGAAGAGGTTGCCAAGTTTGTAGCCAAGCGCAGCATGCGTATTTGCTTCGACCTCGTGATAGAATGTGTGAGCCATCTCATAGATACAGCGCCGCAACAGCCCCGGGCGACACAAGGCTGCCGCAATAAAGATGTGAAAATCACCAATGAACCCGGGTGGCAGCGAATCATTCGCCGCTTATCTAATTGTAACCAACAAACCAATCCGGTCAATGCGCTCTGGTATTTCCTCATTTTTGGTTAGCACAGCGGCTTGGGCATAGACGCCTGTTGGAGTTGAATAACCTGTTTGCTGGGATGCTCAAGTTCGACCAGTTGGGGCCGGGCAAGCTCTTGTTTAAGACCCGTCGCGATCACCGGAATTGAACCCGGTGGAGAACATCTGGCAATATTTGCGCGCGAACTGGCTCTCAAATCGTGTCTTCGACAACTACGAAGCTATCATCAACGCTGGATGCGAGGCCTGGAACAGGCTTATCGAACAACCGGATACAATCAAATCAATCGGTATGAGAAAATGGGCCCATATCGGTCAAACGTGAGGGCCGTTGGTATAACTCCCACAGTACAAACTGGCCCGGCACCTGCTCCGATCGGACACCGCCTCGGTCCCGCTTACCTCGTGAAACCACGTGGCTGTGACAGTGCGAGACTATTCGGGAATCCGTTCGCAGCTTTCAAAAAATATGTTGGCGCGAGCTATTGGCTTGGGCCGTGCCTCACAAGGTCCAGACCTTGTTCCGAGGCAATTTTTTGCACTGCAAAACCGCAGAAATCTGCCGCTTTTACAACAGCCATGAGACGCCTCGCATAAAACAAAAGCGGCCCCGAAGAACCGCCAAATGGCTTGATTGGGAAATTGATCAGACAGCTTCCGCAACCATCCGTCTCTTACGCCGCCAGCCTATGAAGCCATGAGGGCAAGGCCGGTGCCGAAAAGAGGGAGAGCAGCTAGTACGGGGACGACTCCGAATTCCACCGTCCAACGTAATGGGACCCCATGTAATCGTACCGCATTGAAAAAAGAGAACCTACCGACGCTATCCACAACTGCATTTGAGAAGAGAACCGCCGACGGGCTCGTCCCAAACGTATCGGTGCTGTCCTAATTAGGACACTCGGTGCTTGGCGTCCTAATTTCACTTGTCGAGATACCGTCTCATTCCGTGCGGAGCTATCGGCAAAAGTTGATGGCTGAGACCAGGAAGGATGCGCTTGTCGCCTTCGATGCCTTCGTTGAGATCTACGGCGTCAAGTATGACAAGGCCGTCGCCTGCCTGACGAAGGACCGCGATACGTTGCTCGCCTTCTACGACTTTCCCGCAGAACATTGGAAGCATCTGCGAACCGGGATATTCAATCACACGAGAATTTCCTCGATGCGATGTGACTCGGATCTTCGGACTATCGCCTCAAGATCCTGACCCAAGGACTTACGACGCCCGCTAATGACCGTTCATGGCACTTCTGCGACATACAGGAGTTTAGACAGGTCGTCCGGTTCACCCCTCAAAGCGGAAGTTTGAGACGGCGCTCAAACATCTTTTATGAGTATAGGCCCTAATACCCGGGATATCGGAGATTAGCTCTCGTCGGTCGCATCACATTGTAGCATGAGGGCCTCTAGAGGGGCTGCAAATAAACGCTCTGCTGGGTCGCGAACTTTGTTCTTCCCCCCCAACCTAAAAAACTTTCGTAAGTCCCTACGAGGCTAATTTGAGCCTTCTGCGAATAGGCCATCGGTTCCCGGCTATACCAGGTGCCTAACGCAGACAAGAGCTGACGGCTGTTCATCGGTGAATAACAGGCGCGTCGGACGGCGGCGCCCACGGGGATTTCCAGAATTTCCTTTCTGCAACGGAATTGTTCTGAATAAATAACCCCTCGATTTTGTTAGTAGAACTTTCTCATTGATATTAGGCCGCCATCGACCGCGATGCATTGTGGTTCTCATGGGTCATCAGCCGAATACCGTGATAACGCGCACCGCCATTTGGGCCTCCTCGGGTCTTGCCGCTGTGGCGGCCCAAAGCCGTCAGCATGATCCCCAACGAGTTCGCACTGACGAGTTTCTCACCGTACCGGTCACACTCCGCAGCATAGGCCGCGTAGATAACGGCAAAATCAACCTTGCTCCCCGGGTGAGGATGCAGGCGAGTCGTCAGGAAACCCTCAGCAATGGCCCGCCCATCTTGCTTGCTTCGCCAGGGAATAATATTCGCGTCATTTTGATAATCACTGCCGGATGCAGCGGACGGCTCATTGGGACAATTCGCGGCAATTGTTCGCCCCGCCGGACCAAACAGCAGCGACGATGAGGCCAGAAGCAATCCGTGAACGCTCACGACGAACATAAGCCGGACGAAATTCTCAATGTCTGCGGCTTTAATCTTCCAAAGAGGCGCGAGAACACCGGCCAGGGTCGCCGATAGGGCGTTGGCATGACCCGGCAGCCTTGAGGCGGTCAAGCGCGGCCTGCACCCTATCCCGGCGGCGCTCCAGGCTGGTGATATTATTCACAACAGCCAGCGCTTTCTTTAGCGCGAAAACTTTTCCGCAGAATCGCGCGGTCATATAAGACTGCGGCGAGCAGTTACGAGTCGCCTTGGCGAGTGTGGTGTAACCGCCCCGGGTCTTCACCCGCTTCGCAAGGATCTCATCCATCTCGGCCCGCAATTCTCCGGCGGGCTTTGTACGGACGGCCCACAGGCGCTTGGTGAGTTCCCCCACTTCAGTTTCGAGGCGCTGGCGCGTGTTTGCAATGGTGCCAATAGTCTCCGCATGGGCCGAGCGGGCTTGGCTGTAGAAACCAAGCTCATTGATGCCGGTAATGGCGATTGAGAGCGCCAGGATAATCGTTCCCGCAATCCAGGACTTTCGAATAAACACCGGCGAAGCAATCTCACCAGCGATGGCGATCACGCCAAGCCCGGCCAGCAAGTACCCGGCGCTGACGATGGTCCCGTCGCCAGCAACACCGTGCATGACACCCACATTGATATTGATGATGATGGCGATAAGCGCAGTTGCGCCAAGCACAAATCCAGCCGCCCAACTTGTTATTGCGTCAGCATAGTTTGCCATTGCGTTTACTCGTTAAATTCCAATTTGCCGGGCGTCGTCAGGGGCGAAGGCTTCGCGGTGGACGCCGCTTTGTTGAGGATTGTTTTCACTCTGTCGGCCATTCTCTGTACGTCTTTGGTTAGTGGCACCACTTCAAAACTGATCCTGTGTCTCCATTCATAGGCCGCACTGATCCAACGCCAGTTTTTCGGCTTCATTTCGATCCAGTCCTTCACAAAATTCGAGAATTGCGGCGCTCTCTTGGAAGGCAAGCCAGTCGTCATAGGTCCACCCTTTTCTTTAAGGCGGTATCCCGTTTGCGCCTCAGATCGGCAAGCGCTTGGCGGTTGCTTTCAAAGGCATCGGTTTCAAATTGACGAGAGGCAATCGCATCCGATGAGGCCTGTGCGAATTTACCAACCTCAAAGCTGACGGTGGCGGCAACGGCCAATGCCAAAAATGGCACACTGAGCAATGCCATTACAAAACGCTTGCGTCTTGCAAGTTCTGTTATGGCGACCGCTCCCAGCACCTCAATTGCAATGGCAATCACGGAGAGAAGGATCCAAAATGGATTATGCCCGAACCGATCCAGCACAAAGCTGATTGATACGTGTCCGGTGAAAACGACAAAGCCCGTGCTAATCAGCGCAAGAACTGCCGGGAGAGCCCATCTCATCGTTTCGGTTACCCTCTAAACCCGATACGCAGCACATATCCGTTGTTTTACCGCGTAGAATTGAGCGTTATTTTGTGGGATGAATAATTTTATAAGTCAAATAAATTATTATTTTCAATAGGTTGTTATTGGCTATTGGCGGATGGGGAGGGATTCGAACCCTCGAGACGCTTGCACGCCTGCCGGTTTTCAAGACCGGTGCCTTCAACCACTCGGCCACCCATCCAAAACAAGAAAATCACTTACTTAGAATAGACCAAACGGCGCTCTGCGATTTTGGACCTCTATTTTGCGACCCGTTTGCCACCGGAAACTTAATAGCTCAATCCAGGCCACACAAGAGCATGGATCTTTCTGTTGGCATTGTACGAATAGTCTGTCGTCAACACCGAAGCTCAGCTTTTGGGTCGGAGCGTTCTCCACCGGAAAGATCGGGGCACACTATCTCACTGCATTTCCAGATTTATTCTTCGAGAATGAGTTCTGCGCTTTGCGTCATCTTAAACCCGCTGCAATGATGGACATGTTCGCGTCGTAACGGCCGGCAGGCCAATGGCTTGATCCGCCTCACGCGACTGCGCCCCTATCTTGAAGATGGCTGCTTGAGCATTGACAACAATGCAGCCGAACGTGGCATGCGCAGCATAGCCCTCGGGCGGAAAAATTATTTGTTCATGGGCTCGGACAATGGAGGCGAATCCGCCACCATTGCCTACACGCTCATTGAGACAGCAAAACTCAATGGCGTCGATCCGCAAGCCTGGCTCACTGAGATCCTCAGTTGCATTGCCGACCACAAGATCAACAGGATCGACGAATTGCTCCCTTGGCAATATACTCAGCTGAGCTAAGGCACGCGGCGGATGCTCACGACTATTCAATCATGCTCCCACAACGAAACCGAGCTGCCTGACGTAGGCCACATCCAGTGGATCGAAATCCTGAAGTGGAAAGCACTTATGTCGGCCGATTGATTTGGAAGGGGTAATAAGCGCCACAGAACGCGCCAGGAGCTGCTCGTCCGGTTGGATACCAGCGAAATGTAATATACGCTGCATCGTTACCTTTGGTTCCGAGCACAAATCCTCATATCGAACAAAAATGAAATTTGATTTCATATCAGCGCCGATGTCTAAAACTCGCTTTTGGGCCCAACACCAAAATCTGAGAGAATTGCGCGCTGTGACTGCACAATCACCACCCAAAACCAGCCTTCCCCAGATACGAAGCTGATTTTGGTTTTTGCTGTAGGCCATATCAAGGCCGTTGCGAGCGATATGAATATATTTTAGGCCGCTGATAAACTGAGGTAATCGGTCAAGGAAAATATGTGTATTGGGGGCCTTCCACCCCCAGAAGTTGGGTGACATGCCGGAGCATGCATTGACAATGAGGGTCTCAGCTCTCGATTTAAGCCATGTCGTGCTGTGTTGAATACGGTCTTCTGCCGTCAGATCTCTGACCAATGAAATCTCCGTTTCGGTCAGTGGACAAGCTCCTGTCATGGCGGTCACGAAGATAGACACAAGGCTGCTGAATTTGATATCATCGATGTCCCAATTCGGCCGACGTACGAATAAAAGCGGGAACCAAAGATTGTCGTTCGCCTCGTTTAGGTCGCTTCCCATATAGAAGCCGGCCACTCGCAAGATCTCGGCCACCACGCGCGTACCGCTTCCCCCAATGCCGCCAATGGCAACCGGTGCATTTGACACATTCAATGGCACTACGAATTTTCTCCCGAAAATAATGTGTCTGCTAACGTGATCGCGTTTAATCCATCCGAGAAATAGAAGCCGGTCACAGAATATTTGGAACGCTGCATTGATTTTCATGTCCCAAAGTGGAACGAGTGACTAGTCGGCCCCTATTGAGTAGTCCAGTTTGAATGTTAGTACATGACCGGCCTGGGATCCATCGGAACGATGGTTTCCGGGGCTGGTGGGTGGCAACCCAAAGCACTGTGCGGTCTCTTTGTGTTGTAGTGTTTCCTCCATTCTTCGATGATGATCTGCGCCTCTTTCAGGGTGTAGAAGATTTCGCCGTTTAGCTGGGGACCCCGGCTCGATGTAGGCCGTCTTTGCTCCGACAGCGTTGATCCAGTCTCTAACTGCCTGAGCAGCGAACTCAGGTCCGTTGTCTGATCTGATAAAGGCAGGCACCCCACGCAAGATGAACAGGTCTGTCAGAATATCTATGACATCTGTCGAGTTGAGCTTGCGCTTTACCCGGATTGCCAGACATTCGCGGTTGTGCTCATCCAGAATGTTCAGCGTCCTGAAGACCTTCCCGTCGTCGGTTCTGTGGTGGACAAAGTCGTACGACCAGACGTGGTCCGAACCTCAGCTTTTGGGTCGGAGCGTTCTCCACCGAATAGAACAGCCACCCAATCTCACTGCATTTCCGGATTTATTCTTCGAGAATGAGTTCTGCGCTTTGCGTCATCAAGACCTTACCGTCGCGAATGAGCTGGATGGAGCCTTGATATGATCCAGCAGGCCATGAGTTGCCACGACGCTTCCGGCCCACATAAACGACATAGTGCGCCTTACGCTTTGCGAGCGCAGGACTCTCATTGCTTAGAGAAAAACCCGACGGGCCGTTTACCTCCAGGTGAATCCTATCGCCCTTCACAAGATTGATGAAACGTCCATAAAATATGAGTATCGGTGCTTGGCGATCGAGTCCGCTGCTGGCAATGCTGCCACGCTCAAGATCAATCGTTTTGACGGGGCGATCCGCAAAGCCCACCTCAATCAATACGCCTTTTCGATACGGAAATTCTTGGACCACATCCTTGGTCCAGAGACCGCCAAGGGTGCCGCTGCCACAAGAATTTTCCGGACTCAAACCCGTGAAGGGATCGATGATGCGGCCCTTGTGGCGAACGGCGATATGGACATGGGCGAACGCTGCTTGCCCTGAATATCCAACGAATCCCAGCTTAGCGCCCCGCTTGACATTTTCACCTTTAGTGCCCTGCACGCTTCCGCGCTTCAGGTGGCAATATTGTGTCTCCCAACCATCGCCATGGTCTATCACGACGCCATTGCCGCACTCCCGGCCCGCCAATGCGCGCCTTTGAGCTGGGCTTCTGGCCAAAACGTCGGGCATTCCATCCCGCATGGCTTTGATCACGCCAGCAGCGGCGGCGCGCACTTCAATATTCTTCTGCGTTACGGCAGTGGAAAGCAGACGGAAATCGGTGCCTTTATGACCATTAAAAGTGGCGGCGCCGCACGCATAGTCGATGGCCTGGTCCGATGGATCGATATCGACATATTGCTGAATAAAACACGTATTGCCTGGCTCACAATCAAGCGGCAGCGAAAATTGCGGCATCTTCGCAAAAGCCACGGGGCACGCCGCGAGCAAGCAGAGGATCGCAGGAAGTGTCAGAACCGGTTTCAGGCGGAAATTTCTCCCTTTTCGTGTGCAACCGCCAAGCGACTGCACGCGTAATACTACCAAAGCAAATTGTGATTGATACCAATCGTTCTTGAGTTTGACTCACGAACGATTGGCGGCCATTGGCTAGCGCGACCGCGTGGCCCGCGCCTGATAGTGCGTGAGCCTGCGTGGCGCTTGAACGCCCATCGGTCATTCTCTATGACCGGTGGTATGGCTCTTAATTTCCTTTGGCAAACGCGACTGCGTGGTCCGCACCAATTGTTGGTTGAGCCTGCGTGGCGTCTGAACGCCCATCGGTTATTCCCAATGACCGATGGTATAAGACATTGAATATCCAAAAAGAATGGGCGGAGCTTTTGGCTCCGCCCACTTTGTCTTTGAATATCTAGAACGCTATATTAGCACCAGATATCGCCACTTTCGTACAGCGAGTGGTGGTGGTGATCCTGGTCGCCACCACTTCCCGAACCGGAGCTACCTGAACCTGAGCTGTCAGAGCCGGAACTACCTGAGCCGGAGTTGTTGTTATCGGAGTCGTTGTCGTGAGCGTTACCTTTTCCGGAATTGTCATGACGAATTGATAGAACATAATCATTATCAAATTCGTAGTCCTCGCCGTACTCGGTGACTGTCACCGTGTAGCCCGTGGAACTACCGCCATCATAAAGAATTTGCAGCGTGTCAATTCCTTCTTGGTAATCCATGATCATGTCATTGCTGTCTGGGCGATATATGAAGACATCGGCTCCGGCGCCGCCATACATCGTGTCGTTACCGGTACCGCCATCGATGACGTCGTTGCCGTCGCCGCCGTAGATGATGTCGTTACCGTCCTCACCCATGATCGTGTCGTTGCCGGCGTCACCATACATGATGTCGTCACCGTCACCGCCACGCATTGTGTCGTTGCCGGCGCCACCGTACATGATGTCGTTGCCGTCACCGCCAAACAACACGTCGTTACCGTCGCCACCGTAGATGATGTCGCCGCCGACGCCGCCATAGATGACGTCGGGACCATCAAGACCAAAGATGGTGCTGGAGCCACCGGTGCTATCAACGATTTCATGGCCACCCGGAACGTCATAGATAACGTTGCCGTCATTGGAGCCATAGTCGCCGCTGCTGCCGTCAGAGCCGTCATTGCCTTGGCTGCCTTCAGCATTTTCGTCACCGGAGTTACCACTGACGTCAGTGCCGTCGCCCTGACTTTCATTGCTACCTTCGCCAGCAGACACATCGACAACTGCCGTCAGCGTTGGTTCAGAGTAGACAGTCTGATCGGCATAGAGCTCACTCTCTCCAGTAACCATGTCAACAAGGTAATAGGCCACGGCGACACGCAGGAACAAACCAGCCTGTGACGAACCCGGCGTATATTTTTGTTGGGTTGCGCCAGGGATGTATGTCCAGTCTGACGAACCATCCGACGAAGATTCCCATTGATATTCAATGTTATACTCATAGTCGTCGTAGGTCACATCTGCGGTGAGCTCGTCATTGACATTGATGCCATCATCCGGCGTGGAATCCGTGATGTGAACGATACCAGGATCAGGTAGGAGACCTATCAGAAGCAGTGCATCGTCCAGAGTGATGGTTCCGTCGCTGAACTCCAGGAATTCGATCTGGAAAAGTGTGTCGGCTCCTTCGTTACCTACCAGGTCTACGACGAGGAGGAGATCCGGATCGAGGAAATCTATGTCGAAGAAAAAGTCTTCGAGAAGTCCATCGAAGACGGCCGTGTCATCGTGATTGTCACCGCCACCAGCAGCCATAGAGGAGCCGCCCCAGAGGAAGTCGTCGCCTTCGCCACCTTTCAGCCTATCGGATTGGTTGCCGCCAATCAGAATGTCATTGCCGGCACCGCCGAACAATTCGTCTTCGCCGCCATTGCCTTCGATATGATCGTTACCATCGAGACCGTGGATGATGTCGGCGCCGGGGAGGCCGAACATAGAGTCCGCGCCGTCAGTCCCGGTAAGGTCATCAGCGCCGTCCGTTCCAAATATTTGCTGATTTCCGTTACCACTACCATCGCCGTTGACAATCGAAAACGTGCGGTCGCCATTGTAGACAAGCTCGGTTCCTGTGGCCAGGTTGACGATGTCCTGCGGCCGCAGCAGGCCGATGATCGTGTCATTACCGCCATTGGAGTCGAACACGATCCGGTGTTCGGAATCCAGCCCGGAGATATCGACTGTGTCGTCGCCATCGGAACCGGTGATGGTGATCGTATTTGGATCAAGGTCGGTACCGGCGAAGTCGCCGGAGACAACGAAATTGTCGTTTCCACCGCCACCATTGATGTCGATGTCTTCGACATTCGTCAACTCGGCGATAATCTCGGAGGCGCCGTTTGGTCCAGCCAAGCCGCGCGAGACGATAACTGCCAGCGGATTCCCGCTGAGTGCGGGCACAGGATCGGGCAGGCCGTTGTCTAATAGGCGCTGCTCAAAATCAGCAACAGTCTCGACGAAGAAGGTTTCATCATCCCCGTCACCTTGGATGCGGAACCGGTCGGTACCGTCACCACCATCGATTAAATCACGGCCGTCGCCAACCGCCCAGAAGATGGTGTCATCGTCTGCACCGGCGTTGATCGTGTCATCGCCGGGGCCACCGGTTATATCATCATCACCGCCAAGGGCGTTGATGGTGTCGTTGCCACCGAGTCCGCTGATATCATCGTCACCGTCCGTGCCCGTTAGTGTGTCATCCCCCTCAGTCGCGATCTGCGCCACGAGGGTAGCCAAGAGAGCCACGGCATCAACGTCTTGATCGTTGAAACGCAGGGTCTCGATGTTGATGATCTTATCCTCGTCTCCGGCAACGCCTGCGGGGGTCACCCCGGGAACCGTCGCCGGGATCACCCCGTTGATGTCGACGACCTCCAGAATCAGTGGCCCCAACGGGTCGTCATCGTTAACCACGGGCAAGATCTCGAAATCGGCAAAGTCGCCGTCGAACTGCGCGATGTCGCCAAGTAGCGTCCCGTCGTCGGCGCCGCCATCGAGCAAGTCGCTGCCCGGACCGCCGATCAGGAGGTCATCGCCGCCGCCAGCGCGGATCTCGTCGTTGCCGGCGAGAGCATCAATGGTCTCACCAAGCGCTGTGCCGATCAGGATGTCGTCGCCCTCTGTCGGAACAGTTGGCTCAAGGCCGCCGACAAGAGCCGTCGGCGCCGAGAACACCGTCTCCAACACGCCGTTGCCGTCCTCATAGATAGCCTTGACGCGGATCGCCAGCCCGGCGACTAACGGAATCACCGTGAAGGTCTCGCCGACAACCGGCGCATTATTTCCGGCGTTTCCTAAGACCCCGTCGTTGGGGATGTCGATGAAGACGCCTGAGCCGGGATCCTCCTCGAACTGCCAGGTAAAGAAGACCGGCCCGGTCACCTCGCCCGCCGGATTAAGCAAGCTCACATTATCCCCATCGGTCACGAGATCGACCGACGCCATTACCACGTCGCCGACTGCCGGCGTGGGGTTGTCAATCGTCGCCATACCCATCGGTTCGGCATTAACGTCGCCGCTGGCGCCTGCGCCTGCGCCTGGTTGACCCGCATCGATAATGATCGTCTCGCCGTCGTTAAAGAACAGCCGTTCGATGTTCCTCACCAGGTCGGTGCCGTCGCCAACACCGACGAGAGGATTATGCATGACGGTGATATAGCCATCGCCGTCACCGTCGCCGACCACGAGGCCATCCATCTCGATGGTGTAGTTGACGAGCAAGTCGGAGAAGATGGCCGTGTCGAAGTTGAAGCCTTCGGCACCGGCATCCAAAAACTCACGAACGATGTTGATATCGCCGGGGTTCAGACGTGTTAACGGATCAGGATCGAATACGCGTGCCTGAAGCTCGGTCATGCTGTCGTAGCGCATCAGAGGGCCGCCGACTGATTCCGGCGCTTCCAGCTGCACGTTCAGCCAGAGGTCGCCGTCGATGATGTCGTCGCCGCCGCGGCCTTCGAGGAGGTCACTGCCAGCGCCGCCGAGGAGGATATTGCCCTCACCCCACTCCATGACGCCTTCGGCGAATATTGCCCAATCGTCAAAAGCAGCGTTATCGCCGACGCGATAACCGTCGATGAGCTCGAAGTTGGTGAGCACGCCGAGGGTCGCTTCGATCTCATCCCTATCGGCGTCGTCACCAATCAGGATATCTGCAAATGGCGTTCCCGACAGGCCTTCAACCTGATCGAACCGGTCTCCGGTCGTCGCCGTCGACGGCGGAAGCTGGTTTTCGTTGAAGGCACGAATGTTCATGTCGGCAACGACGCCCGAGGTTTTGTCCACCAAATTTTCCCGGAACATATAGGTGGCCCAGTCGAAACCGATCATGCCTTCCATGCGGTCGATGCCGCCGCCGCCGATCATGATGTCGTCGCCGGATTCGCCGTCGAAGTCATCGTCATTGTTGCCGCCTATGAAGACGTCGTTGCCGATGATCGTGCTGTCCACCAAGGGGGCGCCGTTATCGCCTGACGAGATCTGGACCCCGAACAGGCCTTCGATCCAGTCATCGCCTTCGCCGCCAAACACGGGCGTTTCTCTCATCTCGTTAATATTGATGAAATCATTGCCCGAGCCGCCGAAGACCTCCCCTGGGTCTTGCCCTAACAAGATGAAGTCGCTGCCGGCGCCGCCGAGGACCAGGTCGTCACCGTTGCCGGCGTTGATGGCGTCATTGCCATCGCCGCCCTTGATGACGTCGTCGCCGGCCAGATCCGTGATGATGTCGTCGCCGGCGCCGCCAAAGAGAAAGTCACCGCCGTCGCCGCCCTCAAGGACGTCATCGCCGCCGTCGCCATAGAGCGTATCGTCGCCAATGCTGCCGATGAGGATGTCAGCACCCTCGGTACCGCCAAGGACGACATGGTCGCCGCCGGTGTATTGCAGGTAGTTGGTGTCCACACCGGGCGTGGAGGGATCGTCGCGAATGACCAGGTCAAAGAAGATGCTGTCGGTTTCGGTCGGATCCGCCGCGCCGACAATGGGAGCACTCAGCGCCAAGATGACGCCGGCATTAAGAGCAACAAATCCCACGGTCTCGTCGATATGGGCGACTTCACCATCGCCCGCGGTCTCTTCCTGGACAAACACCGTGGCATCGGTGTCATTCAGTATGGTCCCGCGAACAGCTGCCGTATCGATTTCAGCCGTGGTTTGCATTTGCGCCAGGAAGACGGCGCTCGGAGCATCGAAAGTTTGATCAAAGCCGATCACTTCCGGAGTGCTGCTGATGTCTTGGGTGCCTGTATCGATCGTCGTACCCGTGGCTTGATCAATGGCGATCCAGCCGATCGTCTCGGTCGCATGGAGCGGATCGTTAAGCTCCTGCTCCTGCATGTTGATGTCGAAGCCGGCTGTCGTCACACTCGCATGGCGCGTGGTCACCGTTTCGCTATCGGCATCGCTTGACACTTGGGTCAGCACGACAGGCGTTGCGCCGAAAGCCGTACCGAAACTAACCGAGGTTACTGCATCATCGGTGGCCGTTGTGGTGCCAGCTTTGATGACTGTGCCATCAGCCAGCAAGTGCTCGCCGGCAGAGATCGCAATCCAGCTTACCGTTTCTTCTATATGGCCGGCCGACAAGTTAACGTCAAACTCATCAAACTGGAAGTCAAATCCGAGATCGCTGGTCGCGATCACACGGATGACCGTCGCGTCCGTATCGGCGTTGGTGTTGATCATCATCACCACGACAGCATCCGTAATGGGCCCGGCAAAAACAACGGAGCCCGTGCCGTCCGCGCCGATTTCCGAGAAGAGAACCGTTCCGGATTCGCCGATTGTCACCGGATCGCCACCAGGAATATCGCCCTGGCCTTCGTTGAATTGCCGGGTCTGGTCGACCTCGAGAATCCAGTTCGGCGTCGAGAAGACGTCACCGGGCAGATGCGTCGCATCGGTGTTACGTATGATCATCTCGGCGAACGAACCGTTCTCGAGCTCGGTCAGGAAGTTGAGACCGGCGGTGCGGCCCAGATAGTAGAACCGGTCACCCTCCTGCAGAGACTCCAGCTGCACCTCGAAGACAAAGTTGAATGTGGAGCCGAGCATGCCACCGAACGGCATGATCGCCTCGGCGAGGCCGCCGATCCACAGATCGATGTTGCCGAGACCCGTCGTCGATACGCCGTCCACGTCTAAAGTCATCGAGCCCGCACCGTTGCTTCCCCAGACGGAGCCGGTGCTGTTCAGGAAGGCGACGGCGTCTGCGGGCGCGGTGGCTGTAAACGCCAATGGATCCGACTCGTCGACTATTGTGTTCGGATCGTCCACAAAAACAGCGTCTACGCCCGTGACGATCGAAAGTGCCGCCGCGCGCTGATTGACAAGCGTGGTTTGACTGGTGATGAAGTCATGTGTGCCATAGGCGGCGATGAAGTTGACGACCGACAATTCATGCTTCGCGTGCAGCGCGAAATCGACCCAGCTTGTATAGGGCTTCAGCTGGGTGAGGCCGGTCTGCTCGAAGAAGTCAGCGCGAACCGCATTCAGCGGCGGAATGCCGACGTCCCGGCCACGGGCGATGTTAATCGCCGCAAGATCGAGCGGCAGACCCAGCAGATTGTTGCGAACCGCGTCGGTCACAAACTCATCGATCTCATTGCCGACCTGGCGGGTCAGGCCGCGCACCAGGGCGCCGGCCGCCTCTTCAGGGGTGAGGCCGGGGACGCCGGTTAACGGGGCGGCGTCATTGAAAAGGAGCGGATTGAGGAATGCTTCGATCAGACCGATCTCGCTCGACTGCCATTCGGGGTCGAAACGATCGACCTCCTCGACCAGCATCGAGTGGCCCAACCGATAGACCGCTTGCGAGAACTCAATTGTGATCGACGGATCGATGGAGATGTCAATGCCTTCAAATTCGTTGACGGCCGGCTGAAATTTGCGCGCGAATTCTTCAAACACGAGATGCTGATACTGCATCTCGGTGCCGAACTTCGCGGTCTGGAACAGGCGATCGCCGTTCCACACCAGGAGGGGATCGTCAATACTGGTAATACCGTCAAATTCGACCTGAGTTATGTCACTTAGGAGAAACGAGTTCAGGAGATCGAGCGGGTCAGTCGTGATGTTGGCGTCCTGATCGGCCACGTCCTGGCCCTCGTCGATCCCGAGAAGAACCTTCTGGGTCTCTTCGACCAGCCGGTTGTGCTCGGCATGGAACACGTGGTGGCCCGCCGTCAGGGCGATGT
>BFAS01000278.1 GCA_008974985.1 bacterium MnTg02 | reverse complement strand
GTCGACGTTGGCCCGCTACGTGTACCGGCGCTGTTATTTTCTCTCATGTGGCTATTTATCAATTTCCTCAACATTGTCGGCTGTCTCGTTGTCAACGGCTATACAGGGCGGCAGACGAAGCGGGCCCGCGTGCTTCTTCAGGCGGCCTACGAAGGTTCTAGCACGCCGTCTCATCTTCGCGTTGAGCACAACTTTCCACGCTTCGTGACGCGCCTGGCCGGCCAAGGCAACGACGTTGCATTGCTCACATTCGTCGGGGTGTGGGGCTATATTGCCCTAAGGGCGAAAGGCTTCGAAGTGGATCAAACCATCTTGAGATTTCTTTTCTGAACCTTCCTATCCGTAAAGTTGAGATCGACCGCTTTGGGTCTTGGTCATGTAAAAACGCTCCCGCACAGATCGCCACAGCATGGCGGCGAGCCGATACAGATTCAACGCCGCCAATATATGATATCTTCCGATTGAGATCTCCAACTCACTGGCAATCGCTAAAACCGTCGCATCATGACCCAATCCCGGATTGATTGATTGCTCGCGATCCAGTGGCCGCTGGGGAGCATCCCTGCGGGAAAACCGTGATCATCAATCCAGCGGCAACAATGGTGCCAAATGGCACAAATTGTAGGGGGGCCACAAATCTGCCGGGGCGTACTATGCCACTTTGCTCGCTCTTGAGATCATCCCCTCTCTGACCCGGCGCCAAAAAGAAAATTGGAACGATCGTCAACCAGACAGGGGACGGCTGAGCGATGCCCCGCAAAACGCCCCGGTTTCGAAATCGGTTGCTACCTTTGTGTTACTTTTTAAAGAAGCAGCAACCAGTAATTTCAGACTAAGTCATTGAAATGATTGGCGACCCCGACAGGATTCGAACCTGTGACCTCCAGATTAGGAATATGGAGTACCATTAATCATTGAGCGTTATCTCAATTCCATAAGAACCATAACATTCTGATTCTTAACGTACAATTGATTTATTGCGTGTCATTGCGTTTCCCCAACTTCTTTCTATAGTGGCTACCCAGTGGCTACCTGAGACATTGCAATGAAACACAAGATCACGAAAACCACCGTCGATAAAGTTCGCGATTTGGCTATCCGCACGGGAAAGCGACAATACGTGTTTGACGTTGAGCTTTCGGGATTCGGACTGGCTGCTCAACCCTCCGGGAAAGCAAGTTATTTTATCGAATATCGCAAGGCCGGAAAGCGCCGCCTTACGATCGGCCGTCACGGGCCGTTCACGCCATTTGAAGCTCGCAATCAAGCAAAGGTTCTCTTAGGTGAAGTTGCCAAAGGAAATGACATCGCCCGTGAACTGCTGACAAGCCAAACCGTGCAACAGGTCTTCGATTCCTATTTACGGCACAATGCCAAGAACAACCGCTATTGGCGCGAATTGGAGCAATGTGTCCGCCACTACGCCGAGCCGATCCTCGACCGCAATATCACATCGATCACTCGAGCGGATATCGCTGCCCTCATTGACAAGGCAACGCTTCGCGCTCCTTCGGCCGGTCGCCATCTCTTTTCCGCAATGCGGCCCTGTTTCCGCTGGGCTGTGGAAAGAGGGCACATCGAATTGAGCCCATGCTCGGAACTGCGCGCGCCGCCACCACCAAAGGCTCGTCAACGCGTCCTGACCGACAAACAGATCGCCAAAGTTTGGCACGGATCGGAAGACTTAGGCTTCCCTTTTTCGCCGCTCCTCAAGCTTCTGATCTTGACCGGCCAGCGACGAAACGAAGTTGCCGCGATAGAATGGGACGAAATCGATGACGATGTCTGGACAATTCCCGGTCAACGCACAAAAAATGGAAAATTGCATGAGGTGGACTTACATCCGCTCGCAATGAAAGTAATAGAGACGGTACCGCACCAAGAGAGACTCCTTTTCACAACTACGGGTAGGACTCCGGCTTCTGGCTTTTCGAAAGCAAAGCGCAATCTTGACGCAAGGCTCACCGATTTACCCCATTGGCGCTTCCATGATTTGAGACGTACAGCAGCCTCAGGCATGGCGGCCTTGGGCATACTGCCGAACGTCATTGAGAGAATTCTCAATCATCAGTCGGGTGTAAATTCTGGTCTGGTCGGCATCTATCAACGCCACGAGTACCGCGCTGAACGACGCGAATCGATTATGTTGTGGGGGGATCACGTTGCGAAAATTCTCGAGGCCTAGGTTTAAAAGACGAATCAGTCAATTTTTGTCAGCCGCGAGCGTCCATGAGAATCGGATAAAGTTTTCTTGGTTGGTTAGGTTGACTTTCGAAAGCTGGAACGCCGCAGTGTGATTACAGAGGAAAGCGTTGCTGCAGGCGCCATGTGGTGGGTGGAATGCATGACGAAGAGGTTGGTTTCTGGGGTACCGCTGAACTCTTGATCGAACCGCTCCCGGAAGACATCATATATCCGACCTTTCTGGCCCTTGCCTTTCTCAAAGAAGCTTCTGACAGGAGTGTAATCAAGGTAAGCGGATACAAAGGCAATAGCGAAGAGCGAACGGTCATACCCGCAAATATTCTACCAAGCTTGGAGTTTGACATTCTTGCTTTCAAGGGAGATGGGCAAGAACCTTCGGAGGCGAGTGCGCGTCCTAATCCTTGGTTAGCGTCGCATCAAAATCACGAGACCTACCATCACCTCCGATTTAGTCGTCGGGAAATTCTCATATTAAGACCAGCATTCATTGTATGGACAAAGAATGGCCAGGTTTGGCCGCAGCCCGAACAATCATCTATAGAGATAGCGGACGCACGTTTGAGGAAAAAAGGGCATGCAAAGTCCTTTAGAGCAGCATTTGCTGCAACACATTGGAGTCTTTTGGCGACACTGACGTGGATCCATACAAGAAATCCTGAGCTGGTATCTATGGCCCTCGACGCAGAATGCGCCGGAACGAAAAGTTTCGGAATGCAGGAGATTGAGATCAGTGTTTGTCTCGACACTGGATTCATAGTCCCCAAAAAGTCTCGAGAAGAATTTTATGGAATAAGAGTGTTTTACCAAGACGCGGGAGGACCAACACCGACCATTAAAGACGCCAAGAAAGAGCTCATTGAGGAACTCGAATCCGGGCGTTTAACAGCGTTTGGCTTGAGGCACGGAACCGGACAGCTGAACGAAATCTCGGCTAAAGAGTGGACATTTTTGATGTTCGCGGATCAACCGCCGTCTGCGATTCCAAAACCGGGTTCATTTCCTTACAGCACTCGGTGGGAACGCATTATCTTCCCTTACAAGGACATTATTCGCGGGTGGCCTGGACTAGACTACTTTCGGATGGCTGGGGGCGTTAGTGCGTCGGGAAGAAGAAATAGTGAATTCCGGTTACTCGATTTCACCGATTTCGCCGAAACACTTGTGGAAGCGTTCGGACCGGAGAAAACATGCAAAGAACTCGTTTCCCTTTTGCTGGATGGTTCTCTGTCCGTGGAAGCGGAAATGCAGAAAACTTACTCCATTCCAGTTTCGGGCAAGCCCATCCGTGAATGGAAAATAGATCGTCCGTCGATCATTACTCTTCCGCGAGATTGGTGGCTTTATGGGCAGGCAACAATAGACCTTCGCGGTCGACTCTGCATAGATCCGTCGCATCCTCCTGTCTTGGACGTCCTGCATCGGTGGATCAAGTACAGGATCCCCAAATATGATCCGAGGCTTCAGCTTGTTTTAAACCTTCAGACGGGATCTAGGATGCCCCACGATCCGCATGAAATATCTGGCGCGCGATGTCTCGCAGTTGAGTTAAGTCGCGTTGCAAAGCTTTGGCCAGAAGTGTTTGCTGAAATCCAAAAAGAAGACTCTGAACAGGAGACCGTCGAACAGACTAAGCGTGGTTCAGGATTTAAATTTGATTGGCCAACTTTCTACGACGCGGCGATCGACATTCTTGACGACGAGGGTATGCCAAATCCGACCAGCGGAGGTTCGGGATGGTCCTTTCAAGCTGATCTAGAGCGTCGCATGGCTGACTGGTGCGAAGAGCATTGGAGTACACCTCCCGTGGAAAGCACAATAAGAAGTCATGTCAAAATTGCCATATCGAAATTCTACGAGATGAGGAAGGCCAGTAATTAATGTCGGCCTTTATCGGCCTTATCGGCCGACAAGCGATGACTTAGTCCGTATGTAGCCCTCACATACCAAGCCTTTCTTGGCGAAAGAGTGTGGGGGACTTAATGTCTAGCATCACGAACCAACCTGACGGAATAGCGGCAGAATTAACAAAACCAATCGTGCACAACACGAATTATATTCTGCGCCCACCTGAAGCTGCAGTTTACCTCGGGCTCACGACTTCAACGCTCGCCAAACGCCGCCTGCGTGGTGAGCTCCCCATTTTCGTTCGTCTTGGAGCGCGTGCCGTTGGATATCGCCGCGTCGATCTCGACACGTGGCTTGTGAGTTGCCGGCGAAGAAGTACGTCGGATCAGGGCAACGCTCCCAATGTGGACTAAAAAGCGATGATCCGATTGCCGACGCTAGCTCCACACACTTTCAGCAGCCATGCGAATGCCGTGCAACGCGATCACGCGGATACAAATGGTTGCGCGATTTCGCGTGTGGCGACGGATCGCCTCCGGCCCGGCGCAGCTCAAAATAAACAGGTGCGCGAGCGACGATCTGGACGAGACAGGACAATCATAGCCCTAACTGCGGATACAATCCCAGCGCACCACTCTAAATCCCTTCCAGCCCAGCTTAATAGCCGATGGCGTGTCGCCGATGACCCGCGGCAATGGATTCTGCAAAAGCGCAAAGGTCAGCACCGCAGCAAAAGCAGCGGCTGGTTAAGCCGGTCTTTCTGCGCGACACGCTCGGCCTTGCTTCGCTGCATTCGGGAATATTGCGGCAACGTCGATGCCGAAAGTTTGAACCCGATTGAGAACCTTCCTGAAACTCATCTCGAATGGAGGCGCTCGAAAGGCAACTGACTGCAATCCGGCGCGGGTGGTTTTGATGACGCTGGCGCGCTGGAATTTTAGGGGGTGCCAGAGGGCGCGGCCAAACCCCAACCGTAGTCCGAAAGGTGGAAGCGGGGCCGCCGGCGATTTGCTCCATCGCCGTTAAGTTGCCACCAACCTTGCCGCGGGAGCTTCGCGACGGCAGGGGCCTGAAGCGAGGGGCCGGCTCCGTTGGTCTGATACGCAAAGGGCTAGGAACCACCTCGGCCGTTTTGGCCGGGGCTGGTCGTCCTATGCCCTTTGCTCAGGACATCACCATTGGTCTGGGACTTGGAAAAAGATTACAGGAACAACAATCGATGCTTCAGAGAGTCGATAGAGCAACGCACTTCAATCTCGCAATCGGCGTTTGGAAACTTGGACCGGCAAATTTGGCCGGTTTCCGAGATCTCATCAAAGTCACATCTTCGCAATTCTCAAGACGGCCCCGCTATATGCAACATCGCCAACTTAGAAATGGCCGACGCGCTTATTATTGGTGTGCGCCTTCTTATGCGAGACGCGGCGGGTTTTCTCTTCAAGGTGAACCTCTCGGAACCGATATTGAGAAAGCTGCAAATCACGCCGTTTTGCTGAACGCATTCCTGGACGATTGGAAGGCATCACGAAAAAGCCAAAGGATTCAAAAGCCGTTTGGAAAAATCTCGCCAAATAAAATGTGAAATTGAACGAACGGAGATAAGCGGATGGCAATAATGACGGCGGCACAACAAAAGGGTTCGATCCTCTCCGTCTTCGTCGACTTTGCCGACAATGACGACATAGACGGGCTTTTTGATTTTATGGGTCATTGCGGCATCGATGTCCGCAAAATGCCAGACCACCAAGAGCTTCAGGATTTCATCCTTGAGCATTACCAAATTGGCGCCCGTAAATATGACGTGAGCAGGGTCGCCAATGACCTTGCGACTTACCCGCCGATCGCGCAAAGAATTGAAGAACTCCGGAAAGAGCAGGCGGCAAATTCCCACATGATTTCGAAAAAAACGGGATAGACAAATGGGCGGTATGGGATCAGGTCGGCCCTCGGGATTAGGGGCATACAAATGCGAGGACTATCGGTCAATCGACCTTGCATGGCTAAACCGCGAAGGATTCCTAAATCGCCATTGGTGGTCAACGATCACATGGTCTCGCGGCGGAGAAACGACTGCTTCAATCCGAGTTAAAGCAGAGCAACGAGGACTTAGGCTGTCTTACCGGGCACGCGATTGGGGCGGCGAATGGGAGGATGTAGAAGAGCTTATCCCCTTCTCCTACAGCGCGACCAACTTTGATAGCCGAAGACGCTGGTTCCGTTGTCTCTCCTGTGGACGGGATTGCCGCATTCTCTACGGCGGAAAGGTCTATCGCTGCCGGAAGTGCTTTGGCCTGAAATATCAATCTCAGTATGAACCGGGCTTCGGTCGGGCGCTATCGCAAGCACAGAAGATCCGCGAGAAACTGGGTGGATCTCTGTGCACAGACGATCCATTTCCGGAAAAACCGAGAGGCATGCATTGGAAGACCTATCGCCGGCTGGAAGCCAAAGAGGCCTATTTGGCAGCACAGTACAATTCGGGGTTCTGCAGCCATTATGGCGGGCTGTTGGGACTGCTTTGAGCCTTTCTCGTCTGCAGTCGGATCCCGAGGGTCATGGGAAAACGGTACTAGATTCCCCAACCCTGCTGTCGTCGGCACATTGGAGCCGAAAGGAAGCGCGGCTTGTGCGTATCAGACTACGCGCGTGACTCAAAACAGAAATAGTCTAGTTAGAGTGAAACACTCAAACAATTGCTGCAGACCTGGTTGCGGTTGGACCGCGTTCTCTAATCAGCTAAACTTTGTTGGTTTGAATGCTGATCGGTTTTCAAGTTGCGGTTGGACCGCGTTCTCTAATCAGCTAAACTAATGTCGACACACCGCCGATCATAAATGTTGTTGCGGTTGGACCGCGTTCTCTAATCAGCTAAACTTAGTCGCTGTGATCGGCGTGCTCTTAATGTGTTGCGGTTGGACCGCGTTCTCTAATCAGCTAAACTGATAG
>BFAS01000277.1 GCA_008974985.1 bacterium MnTg02 | reverse complement strand
CTCGGGGTCCCGTCGGGCTTCTATGGCGGCGCGCATTTTTCCCACTCCCTCTTCAACCGACAAAAGCCGGGCGGGCTTCCTGCTTGCGCCAAAGGGTTGCGGCAACTCGGTGTCCTCGATCGAGAGGCCGGAGACGCCCGCATTCTCAAGTTCTTCAACGGTGCGCATGACATTGAGGGCATTGCCATAGCCATGATCTGCGTCGACCAGAAGCGGCAGCGTGCAGGCGCGGCTTATGCGGTGCGCCTGTTCTGCAAATTCCGTGAGCGTGAGGACAATATGGTCCGGTGCCCCGAGAACCGCCATTGAGGCAATGGAGCCGGCGAACATGCCGATTTCAAATCCGAGATCCTCCGCAATTCGAGCCGCCATGGGGTCATGGACAGATCCCGGATAGACGCATGTTTCGCCATTTATAACTGCTCGAAATTTCGCCCGTCTTTCGCTCCAACGCGATGGCATAAAGTCCTCCCCTACCTTCTAATACCGAAACTTCCCGGTTCTTCTCGCCAGTATCCGATAAGTTCCAAACACTTCAAAGAATTGAATAGAAATAACTTGCAACGGAACTTCTCGTGGCGGCGAACACTGCCTATAACAGGATCTTCCTGGGAGGACGAGGCTTATGACAGCAAGTATGCTCGGCGTTTTGCGGCCCACTATTTACCGCTTCAAACTTGGCGCATTCGAAGTCACCACGATCTTAGACGGGGTGATGTTGCGCGACGGGCCGCATCCGTTTTTCGGCAACGATCAAACAGCCGAGACGGTGCAAGCCTATGCGACGGCTCACCGTTTGCCGGCAACCAAAATGGAAAATGGATTTGCGGTAACCCTGGTCAATACCGGAGCGGAACTCGTCCTGTTCGATACCGGCAATGGCGCAAAACGGAGGGAAATTGGCTGCGGCAATCTGCGCGAGCTTATGCACGTGGCGGGCTATGCACCCGAGCAAGTGGACGTTATTGCCTTCACCCATTGCCATCCGGACCATATTGGCGGCTTGGTCGAAAATGGCGCGCCGACCTTTCCCAACGCGCGCTATCTGTTCGGCCGAGCGGAGTTCGACTATTGGCGGAAAGGCGAAAATATTTCCGAATCCCGGCAGGCAACACGAGCCCTATTCATGAAGGTCGCACTGCCCTTCGGTGAACAAGCGGCATTCCTCGAACCCGGCAATGATGTCGTCTCCGGCATCTCGGCGGTTGGCGCTCACGGCCATTCGGCCGGTCATATGGCGTATCACGTCGAGAGCGAAGGACAGCGGCTGCTGATCTGGGGCGACATCACCAATCACGCCATCATGTCCCTGCAGAAACCCGAATGGCACGTTGCGCCCGACGACGACAAGGAAATGGCTGTCGAAATACGCAAACGCATTCTTGATATGGTGGCGGCGGAGCAAATCCCGGCGATCGGCTACCATATGCCCTTTCCCTCCGTCGGCTATGTCGTCAAATCATCGACAGGATTTCGCTGGGCTCCCGTTACCTATCAGTTGACAATTTGATGGGGGTCGCGTCGCTCGTGTCTTTAAGCACCGAATCTCAATACGTCTCCATCGACAAATTCTAAGAGGCAAAAAACCCCGCCGTGAGGGATCACGGCGGGGCGTTTGGATGGCCATATTCAATTATGGCCTGTTGGTTTTAGCTCAGGACCGCCCGATGAGCGGTGGTCCTGGCGTTTGCCCCTTTATGGGCAACCCGCCGTCGGCAAGGGAAGAGGTCCAGCGCCCTGCCGCGGAGTGGTGATGAGATCTCTGAAAGCGGCGAGTGGGACAGGCGGTGCATCCGTCTGATCGGCCGGATCTAGACAAGATTGCGGGAAGGGATTGAGCGCCACCGCCGTATCGGCCGAACAATCCGTTCCTTCGTTGCAGCCAACCGGACCCGTGCGGCGGTCCAAGTTCCATGTCTGGCCTTCGAAGATAAACGGCGTTTGAATGGCCGCGAGGTTGATCTCGACAAATTCCGGATGGCCGATGCCGACCGGCGTGAGATATTCGCCGTTCGGGGCCTCGTTACCCGTTAGGTCGACGGAATCGTTAACCCCTAATGCACCGCAGGTAATCTTGTTGCGGCTCCTGCCGATGAGCTCGCGCGTGATTGGAACAATGACGTTCACTTCATCCGCTAAAGTGAAAGCCGCCGGGCAAGGAGACGTCACAAATCCGTCACCATCCGCGGCATTCAGATGTTGACATGGCGATCGTCTAATACCGAGTATTGCTGGGTCAAAATCCACGTCATAGCGAATCCGGAAAATACCAGCTCCGGTGGGCGGAATTCCTTGCGCCGTGCACGTTCCAACGCCCTCACCTGCTTCGCATCCGGCGACCGAAGCTATAATTCTTTCATGGTTCGCACCGGTGTCAGGATTAACATCGAGCGCATAGACTTCGACTCCATTGGGAGCATTGGTCGGCAAGGTCGAGAAGCCGATCATCAGCATCCGTACGCGCTCGTTTTGAAAACCGGCCGTATCCCATTCGACTTCTTCCCAAATGATATAATCTGGGTCGCCCGGCGTCGTCGTCAGAGCCACGTGAATTACCATAGTGTGAGCGGAGAGGAACGTGAATCCACCGAGGGTTTCGGTATTCCCATTCGCTGCAATGTGATCGCCCACTTGGAGGGGCGCGAACCGGAACGAGTCTGCAACAGGCGTCTCGTTATCTCGATTTTGGTGCGGGCAAAAAGTGTCGTTCCGGCCGTTCGCATTGGCGCGCGTGAAATTACCAAATGCGGTTGCTGCACCTAAAACCCGATTTGCAACGCGAGCATCGCCAGCGGGTTGGTTTCCAGCGACACGGCGGCTTGGGATACAGGCGGGATAGCCGGTCGAGAACGTGATCGTATAATTATCCGAGTCAAGGGTGAACCGCACATCAGCGCTGCAATTATCTACAGTGCCAAATCCTGCGCATCCGAAAGCAGCAGGACCTACCTGGATCGAATGCCGAGCATCCGGATCGTTAATACGAACAACGGTTCCGCCAGTGTCTGCGCCTAGATCGCCGGCGACCCGAAAATAACCGCGCTGATAATCAATAAATGTCACGATCCCCGATAAAGATTCTTGACCTCTCTCGAGGAACACTTCACCGGCAATAATCCGGCCGTCCGGAGCGCGGTTCGCCAAGATTGTGGCCACGCCCGTGACCGCACGGTCGCAAGTGTCCGCAGCGGCCAGACCAGACTGCACGCCCGCGCAAGTCCCCGGCGCTTGATTAAAGAATTCTACCGGAGTCAGAAAATTGGCAGGCATTTCGAGGACGATGTTGCTCGGAATAACAATTTCCTGACCGCCAACAACCATGATGCCCCCTCTATAGACATCAGTGCCGGCATCCAGCGTAAAACTCTCAATATTACCAACAATCGGCGCTTGGGTCGGCGTCTCCTGTGCTAATGCTGTTCCCGGCGCCATCAAAAGAAATACTGACATGACGGCACCACAAATGGCGGCTGGAGGGCATAATCGTCCGTTCTTTGTGTTTACTACTTTGAAGCGAATATTCACGCGTACTCTCCCCTTACTAAACAGCCAAAACTCCTTGGGTGGGCTCTCTGTTGTCACCGAGTTTCACCTGAATGACATAAAGTTAAATCGCCATAACAAGATCCTGGCGTTCACATGAGCCATGCGCGTGTCTTCAAAAAATTGGACGGTTAGTCCCGAAATCGCGGAGAGACCCAAAAGATAACTTCAACGCGCGCACTTTATTTTGTGTTGGGTCGTGTCATGTGCCCACCTGCCCACAGCTATCAACACGCTGCGTTGTTACATTATTGAACCGCAGCTGACGCCGAGCTGACATGCACCTGACATCCAACTAACGCTTGGCCGGGTGAACTCATTAAAAGCTCTGAGACGCTTCCTCGAATCAGATCCGCGTTGATCACCAGAGCAAGTGATTTCAAGGACTTAAGACTCAGACCTATGTCTGACACCAATAGGCGGAGCTATCCGTCTGGAAGAAAATCGAGCTGTTGAGAAAATGCCGGTTTTTTTTGGAAAGTGACTAAACCGCAATAGTTTTTGATATTGATTATTAGAAATTTTCTACTTGAGAATGGCTATCAACTAAGAATTGGTCAGGAGATGATTTCGGCGAACATGAATTGACGCTTCGAAAACCGTTTTTTCACTCCCTTTGGATGGATCAAACTCGGGCTTTGGATAGATCAAAGTCGGGTTTTTACCGAAATTCCTTCCACGCCAAGGGTTCGCATCACTTATACCATCGGTTATTGGAAATGACCGATAGGCGTTCAAGCGCCACTCAGGCTTACGCGCATAAGGCGCGGGCCACGTGGTCGCGCCTGCCAATGGGTCGCCAACTGTTCGTGAGTCAAACTCAAGGTTCATTGGTATTAGCCCGTTGAATAAGAGTGAGTAATGCTTGCGTGATTTGCGCCGGCCTGCCGACGGTGCTGGAGATTTCGAAACAAACGCCCTTATTTTGAAACCAGACTTTTGTCTGATTCAATCTGTGATGAAAGTTATGCTTGAGGGTCGATTGGCAATTGTCAGGTATGCTCATCGCGGTTTGGATCGCAAATCGGTGGACGATTATGTGATATTTTTGCTACTCGTCTCGACACGCCGATAGAGCACATATCATGAACATGGCATTGATAGTGTCCGGACCCATTGAGACACAACCTCATTAGGCCGTATGCTTCGATACGACTCGCCGATATGACGGCTTGGTCAATCGCTCAACAGATCGTCGGGATTATTGGGATGCGTCTGGCTTCAGGAATTTGCCTCTTCGTCATGATAGCTTTTTCGGCCCTCGCAGTCGGCCGGTCGGATGCGACCGCCCGATCTGGAGCGAATCCTGTGGCTCCACTAACGTCCCATCTGTTCGGCACCGGTAAGCTCAACGTGCACGGCTTCCATTGCGAGCGGCGGTTTGGCTGGGATGGGCGCGTCGCCGAATTCAAATGGCATCAGCAAACCAGCATATGTCGCGATTGGAAGCGCTGTTACAAATGGCATAAGAAGTGCCTGCGAAGATGGGGACTGGGCTTTGACCGGTGGAGATATCAGCGCTGTCTCAATAGACATAGCTGCTTCAATTAATCATATCCAATGCACATTAACTCTAGCCGCGTTTTGCGGCCCGGGTCATCAAATCGCGACGGCATAATCAATCTCCCTTTCAGCCTTGAAAACTCATTTGGCGTTTCACCCCGTCAAAAGAGAGATCAACAGCCGACAATTCTCATAGATCGGGTCCGGAGATCGGCTGATTTGGCATAAACTGTGCTTTGCGCAATCAAAGCACGCCCTGTCGGTATTCACGAGCGAAGCTATGCACTCGATTCCAAGCACGCTAAATTGAAATGATGCCCACAGACCTTACAGTTTAGGAGATTGATCATGAGAGTCCTCGCAGCTCTTGCACTCAGTTTGACTTTGATCACGCCTTTTGAAGCTTATGGGCAGAGTATCAGATCCAAATGTCTCAGCGCCACAAACTCGGGTGATGCGACCATCAACTGCCAAAAGGCATCCTATTTGCTCCAGCAGAAGCAACTCGAAGTGCTTTTTGAAATACGGGATGTGATCGCCGAGCGATCGAATAGAACATTATCTGCAATTGCAACAAATACGGCAAGCGCGACCGGCGCTCTCAAATCCATCATGCAGATATTAGAGCCATGGAGCAGAGGTCCTGCGAATTATTTTGTTATCAGTCAACCTCAAGATATTACTGAAACTCGATTTGATTGTATTCAAGAGGTCAGTTGTGAGGATGAAGCAAAAACAATAGCAGACGAGCTTTGCAAGCGGCTTGGCTTTACCAACTCTCATGCTCATGAGTTCGATCGCCGAAATATTGCGAAAGGACAAAGCCGGATTACATGGGTGGTGTGCCGGAAATAATATTTCTGAATTGGGTGTCTTAACGGAAAGAAGTGGTCATTCCTATGGCAAGCGAGACGACGAACACGCGCGCGCTGTTCGCCGCCATCTTTGCGCTGATTGTCGCTGTGTCGTTTGGCGTCCTCGAGCCCAAAGCCGCTGTCATCGGTTGCCTATTGGGCGGGATCATGCTCGCGATCGCCATCTCGGATGCCCAGCGGCTCATTGTCCCGGATATTCTGTCACTTCCCGCGATTCCCGCCGGATTGCTGCTCAACCCGCTATTGTCGGTCTCTGAGCCCATGCATGTAACGGCTCTCGTGCACCTCGCAGCCGCCATCTTAGCGCTCGGACTGTTTCTTTGCATCAGATATGCCTACAAGGCTTGGCGCGGGCGCGAGGGGCTTGGTTTGGGAGACGTTAAATTGGCGGCGGCGGCCGGCGCTTGGACAGGGCTTGACGGCTTCAGTTGGGTTATTCTGCTAGCAGCAGTTCTCGCCCTTTGCTTTTCATTCTTTAGTGCCGCTCGCAACGCAGGCCGGCTTCGGGCAACCATGGCGGTCCCATTCGGCGCATTTCTGGCTCCTTCGATCTGGTTAATTTGGTCGGCGCTGCAGGCGGGGCTTATTCTAGAGCCCTTGTAGAGAATTCAGAGTCATTCTGACGGACACATTTGCGACAGGAATGACTTGAGGACCGAATAGTCCTTTAATTTTGGTTTGTCGCAAAATTGAGGCGTATGAAGCACGGCAGCGCTAACCTTAACGCGGTCTGCCAACCGAATCCGCATAATACGATTCCCAGCAACTTTATAATTCTGATATAGATAGATAGCGTTAGTGAGAAGGAATGCACGCCGCAAATGTTAATTGTTGAGAGAGAGAATACCGATACTTTTGAAAATTTTCTTATCGAGCAGAATCTCGTTTCCATCCAGGATATCGAAAAGATAAAACAGATACGGGATGATACGGGGGAAAGCTTGTGTTCGGCGCTGCGTAGAACCTCGATCCTTGAGAGTAGCTCGCTCGTTAGGGCGATCTCAGCCTATTACGGCATACCCGCAGTGGACGAGCGCGAATGGCCCTCGGAGCCCCTATTTAGCGGCAAAATCTCGCCCGCCTTTATGCGCGAAAGCAAAATCTTTCCAATCGCCGACACTGACGACGGCGTCATATTGGCGATGGCTGACCCGAGCGACAGCTATACTCTTGACGCCATCCGACTGGCGACGCATCGCCCAATCATACCCATGGTCGCCACTGCAGAAGACATCGATGCGGCCATCGAGCGGATATCACAAGCGCAAGATAAAACCGACGTCTGGATGGACGTTTCTGGCGGCGATGAAACCAGTGAAGATGTGCAACAATTGCGGGACATTGCCCTCGGCACGCCGATTGTACGCTTTGTCAATCAGTTGATCACCGATAGTATTCATGCCCGCGCTACCGATATCCATATTGAGCCCTTCGATGGACGTTTGGTCATCCGAATGCGCGTCGACGGCATGTTGCGCGAGGTCTCCAGCCCGCCACCTCATATGGCCAAAGCCATTGTGTCGCGCATCAAAATATTATCCGGGCTGAACATCGCTGAGCGACGATTGCCTCAGGATGGGCGCGCCCGCGTCCGGATCGATTACCACCGCCTCGATCTGCGTATCGCGACCATGCCAACGATACATGGCGAGTCGGTCGCTATTCGATTGCTTGATAATGTGCGCAGATCATTGGATTTTTCCAAGTTGGGCTTTGCCAAGCGCGACGAGACGTTAATCCAGAAACATTTATCGGCGCCGTTCGGCCTTATCGTGGTCACCGGTCCGACCGGTAGCGGCAAAACGACGACATTGGCGACGGCGCTGTCTTTGCTCAATCAATCTCACCGCAAGATCCTGACCATCGAGGACCCGATAGAGTATGAAATTGAGGGTGTGAACCAAACACAAGCCAAGCCTAATATTGGATTGAATTTCGCGACCGCTTTGCGCTCCTTTTTGCGCCATGATCCCGACGTCATCATGGTCGGTGAGATGCGGGACGGCGAAACCGCAAGCATCGGCATTCACGCCGCTCTAACCGGCCATCTGGTTTTGACAACGTTGCATACCAACACCGCCGCAGGGGCCATCCCACGCCTGCTCGATATGGGGATCGACGCTTTTCTTCTCGCATCATCCCTGCGATGTGTGATCGGTCAGCGGCTTGTCAGAATCTTGTGCAATCATTGCAAAGAGCCTTATTTCGGCACACCCGATGTGCAACTTACTCAAGCGAATGGGTCGGCTCATTCGGACCAAGAGACGACCGAGCTCTGGCGCGCCGTCGGCTGTGAAAGATGTTTTGGAACGGGCTATAACGATCGCATCGCCCTCTCCGAGGTGCTCGACGTGAATGACGAAATTCGGCGGCTCATCAAACCGGGAACGCCAACCTCCGAAATCCAAGAGACCGCCTGCCGCTTGGGAATGACGACGATGGTCGGTGACGGTCTTCGCAAGTGCCAGGATGGTTTGACAACCGCCGAGGAAGTGCGCCGTGTCGCACTGGATATATAAGGTAGTTCAGTGACACTCTTTCGCTACACTGCCATAAGCCGGAATGGCGACAAGTTGGCTGGCGCGATAGAGGCGGTCAACCGGCGCAGCGTCGTTGAGCAACTCAATCATCTTGGACATTTGCCGGTCGATATTACCGAATCCAGCGCTAGCGGCACCAGTGCCGGCGTACTCGGTGGCGCGCTCTTCAAAAGCCGCGTATCCGGCAGTCAAATCACTCTGTTCACGAGAGAATTGTCCATGCTTTTGAAAGCGGGTCTCCCTCTCGACCAAGCCCTTGAGCTTCTTGAAAGAGACAGTAATTCTCCGAAACTCGAAAAATTGATCGAAGCCATCCGCAAATATATCAGTGACGGCAAGAGCCTGAACGAAGCGCTTACAGCGGCTGGCTCCTTTCCGCCAATATATACCAATATGGTCCGCGTCGCGGAGGCGAGCGGCGCGCTCGACGCCGTGCTTGAGCGCATCGCGGAGACCCGTGAAAGGGAGCAGAAGCTTCGGAGCAAAGCTCTATCAGCGATCATCTATCCGAGCCTGCTCGTCGCGGTCGCAATTGGCGCCGTCATTATCATGATGGTTTTTGTGGTTCCCCGGTTCAAGCAGATGATCCTTCACGCAAGCACGGATATTCCGCGGCAGGCCGAAATCATCATTGGAGTTTCGGACTGGTTGATTGCAAATTGGGAGATTCTGACGCTGTCCGTTGGTATTTTTATATTTTTAATTGCTTTTTTGTGGCGCCAGCCCGGCGTTGCCCCGGTCATGGAATCGATATTTTTACGGTTGCCCCTAATCGGGCATATTATGCGGCTTAACCTCACCACAAGGTTTTGCCGCACATTGGGCACGCTTTTGGAGAATGGTGTTGAACTTCCAGCCGCAATAAAATTGACTAGCAATGCGCTCGGCAATGGAGTGGCGGCACGGGCCATGGACGAGGCTCATGATTCGCTCCGCAAAGGGCAGGATTTTTTGGAGCCGCTTATACAGTCGGGCCTATTCCCTCCGGTGGTCATCAGTATGCTGCGTGTTGGCGGAGAAACAGGTGGATTGGATAAATCCTGTTTGTTCATGGCCAAAATGTTTGAAGAGAAACTAGAAATGACGGTGCAAAGAACGTTCACAATATTGGAACCCGTTATCATTCTCTTTGTGAGTGTATTTGTCGCTGGAATCATCATTTCCATTCTGGGGGCTGTGATTAGCATTAACGACCTTGCAATCTAGCGAGAATTGGGACGAGTCATGGTTTTTCGTTTGAGTCTGTTGATCCGAGCATTTTGTGACCCACGCCCGTCTAATAGAAAGATTTCGGGACGCCACTCCGAGGCCGGCTTTACACTCGTCGAGCTGTTGGTTGTCATGGTTATTCTCGTCCTGCTTGCAAGTTTGGTGGCGCCGCGTGTTATCGGATATCTCGGCAGTTCCCGGACAAAATCAGCCAAAATTCAAATAGAAAGCTTCGGCACATCGCTTGAACTCTTCAAATTGGATACGGGCCGCTATCCAACGGATCGCGAAGGTCTCCAGGCTCTGGTTGAAAAACCGGGAAATATCAAAAATTGGAACGGTCCCTATCTCAATAAAGATAAGGTCCCGGAAGACCCCTGGGGCAATAAATTTGGCTATACCTATCCGGGAAAACGAGGCGATTTTGATATTTTCTCTCTTGGCGCGGACAACCAAGAAGGCGGGGAGGATGAGGACCAGGATGTTGCGAGCTGGCAATAGCTTACCGCGCGAAGCTGGAAACTCTGGCTTCACACTGTTCGAGCTATTGCTGGTGATAACCATCATCGCAATGACTATAGCTGCGGTTTCCGTCTCCTATCGTACGGATTCGAGCACAACAGGCCTGAAAAGCTTGGCATATACAATGTCATCACGCCTGAGAGACCTCAGAGCGGCGGCCATTGCACACGGGGCGGAGCGCATTGCCGAGATCGACGCCGGACGGCGGGTGGTGCGTTTTCACGATGGACGTGCACCGCTAAGCTTTGACCCGTCGATCGGCATTAAAGTGACCGCAGCCGACAGCGAACGCCGGTCTCAGAGCCAGACTGGTATCCGCTTTTATCCCAATGGCAGCTCGTCGGGTGGGACGATACGGCTCAATCGAAAGCAGCAAACCTATGAGATTCAGATTCATTGGCTTTCGGGCCGAATCTCGACACAAGCTCTTAAATAGACTGCTGGCGAAGCGCCAGACGGCCGGGTTTACACTTTTGGAAACCTTAACGGCGCTGATGATTTTGGCGATCGCCATGGTAGCGCTGCTCGATTCCTACGCAACTGGCGTCAGAGCCTCGGGCACATCGGACTCATACGGCCGCGCCCGTATTCTGGCTCAGTCTCTTCTTTCCGAGACCGTCAGCGGTTGGAAGCAACGCCTCACGCGCCGGCAAGGACGCAGCGGAAAATTTGTCTGGTCCGTTACCATCACGCCTGCTCAAGAGCCGTGGGCGGCGTTGAACACTAAGGCGCATTGGCGGCTCAATCGCGTGCAGGTCACGGTAGCGTGGGACAAAAACCGCCGCCTGCAGTTGGAAACTCTCAAATTGGACCGCCCAAAATGATTGAGGCCCGACAGCCAATGGTCCCGCA
This sequence comes from bacterium MnTg02, assembly GCA_008974985.1. Taxonomy (GTDB): domain Bacteria; phylum Pseudomonadota; class Alphaproteobacteria; order Rhizobiales; family BFAS01; genus MnTg02. Next base: position 18,568 of record BFAS01000277.1, on the reverse strand, counting down.
AATGCGCGAGCGCGGCTTCACGTTAATCGAGCTTCTTGTCAGCATGACACTGCTTACGATGATCCTCGGTCTTTTAGGGATCGGGCTTCGCGTCATTGCACGAGATTGGGATAAGAGCGTCGAGCGTATCGATCAAATAGATATGATTTCCCGTGCTCATGAGATTTTGCGCCGCGATATTCACGGCCTGCAACGGCTGATATCGACGTCTGGATCAAAGCCCACATTTCTCTTCAAAGGAAATCAGGATGGGATGACTTTTGTCGTCGTCGAACCTCCCTTTCCCACCCAGCCTGGACTTTATTTCATAAACTATTCTGTAAAATCGAACGGCTCAAATTCCGATCTGGTCCGGGCGCGTGCGCAGTTTCAGCCCAAGATGATATCGTTTCCTGGCGCGACACCGGCCAACAAGGTTTCTCTTATACAGGGTCCCTACCGCTACCGTTTTGCCTATAGTGAGACGTCCAATCTGCAAAGGCGATGGCATGACTCTTGGCCGTTCGAGACGCGTCTGCCTGATTTGATCCGGCTTCAAGTCAGCTATGCATCCGGCACCGGCACGCTATTGCCGCCGATTATTGCCGCCGTCAAAGCAGACGCCGAATTAAGTTGCCTCGGAGCAGAGATTCCGTTTTGCTCGGCGAAAACAGGTGGAGAGCTGAGCACCCAGTCCAATAAACCTCGTGAGAGAGCAACCCAAAAAAAGCAGGATGAAAGTACAGAGCGGCGCGAAGGCTGGAATGAGTAAGATGTCCCAGTGGCGAAACGAGCGCGGTCTGGCGCTTGTCATTGTCCTTTGGGTCATCGCTTCGGCGGCACTCTTGGTGTCGTCCTTTAATGCTTCGGTGCGCAGCGCAACTTCTTTTGTCTCGACTGAAGTAAAGTATAGCAAGATCGAAGCCGTGCTCGATGCCGGCCTCGAGCTCGCTGCCGCGCGGATCATTGATCTGGAGGAGTCGCGGCGCTGGAAGCCGGACGGACAACCTCATCAAATCGTTTTTGCGGGAACGCGGCTGTCGATTGCGCTAACGGATCCAAATAGTCTTATCGATTTGAATAAGGCGGACCAACAAATATTGCTCAAATTCATCCTTCAGTTCACAAAATCGGAATCCGATGCCAAATATTTTCGCGATCTCATAATTGCGGCTCGAGTCGAGAGTGCAGCCGACACCTCTACAGATCCGGCGGCCACCCAAGCCGGCGGTAACGCAAGATCGGATCGTCAATTACCAGCTCAGAAAACGACTTCGAAAAGGAGCGAGAAGGACCAATCCCGCTCGACCAAAGCAGCCGACAAAAATCCCATCGCATTCACGGATATATCTCAACTTCGCCAGTTGGACGGAATGAACCTCGATCTCTACCGGCAAATGATCCCCTATCTGACAGTCTATAGCCGCGACGGCCGCGTTAATCCGATGACAGCACCGAAAAACGTTCTATTGTCGTTACCGAACCTTACTCAATCGGACATAGAGCGGTTATATTTGTACCGGCGAGGCGACCAGTCCGACAAAGAAACAATTGCAGCGCTCTTGCAGCGCGCCGCGCCATTTCTCAATCTTGAAGATGGACCCGCATATATAGTTACGGTCACCGCCGAGACGGCGGGTATTAAAACCAAGCCGGGCAAGCAATATATCATCGTAACAGGCCTCGACGAACACGCGCCTTACCGCCTGCTTTCCGTGAAACCAATATGGCCGTCATCCTTATGATGATGGGCATGAGAACATAACAACGAATTCGGGGCCAATCAGGATGTTGCGATTTTTCTCATGGTGGATCCGCCAACTTAGCGAGGCACTTGTTGGCCGCCGTTCCGGCACGCGAGATTGGAAAACATTGCTGGTCTACACATCCAAAGGCCTCGAAATCTACACGCGCAGGGCGCGATCGAACTTGCAACTTGGCACACTCGCGAAAAACGGCTCCGACGATCAGGTCGCTTCCCTAAAATCGAAGATTGGCGGCAAATTATCGTCGAACTCCAAACAGGTCCTGCTTCGCCTCTCCGCCGACGATGTCCTGCAGAGGACCATTCAGATTCCGAAAGCTGCCCTAGACGTGATTGAGCCGGTTCTCAGCAACCAAATGGAGCGCATGGTGCCCTGGCCGGAAAATGAGACCCGCTACGGTTATGACATTGTGGGTCCCAACGAAACGGCACAAGATCAGTTGGACGTCAATGTGGTCGCCACCAGTCAAAGCCGGCTGAACGCCGCGCTTGCCGACGCCGGCCGCTTGGGCCTGAAGCCCTATGCTGTCGACTTCGCGCCAACGACCGAGCAAGGCACAGGCATCGTTCTCGTTTCCAACGAGCCGGCCCCGCAAACGATCATGGCATCGAGATTACGCGGGTTTTTGGGGGTGCTATTTGCCGTCAGCGCGACCATAGGCGCCGTTGGCCTTTATTATCTGCTTGGCAATGAGGCTCAATCGCGTGACTTAGACAAGCAGATTTCTACGGTCGAAGCGCGCATCGAAAATATCCGCCAACTCAATGCTGAAAATACAAAGCTCCTGAAAGAACATCAAAGGCTCGTCGAGCAAAAGCGGAACGAACCGGCGGCGATGGTACTCATTGAGTCTTTAAGCCGCGCCCTGCCAGACAACGCCTTTCTGACTCAGCTTGAGATCCACGGAAACGATATACGAATTGTGGGCAAGTCAGCAGATGCGACCAGCCTTATTCAGCGCCTGGAGGATACCGCCCAATTCAAAGATGTACGATTTTCCGCACCGACAACCCGCGACAAGAGCGATGGCCTCGAAACCTTTTCAATAGCGGCCCGGGCCGTGGCCGGCCAGCGCTTGGAGAACTGACCCATGAATCCCGCTTCACGACTTGGAAAAGCAATCGTGCCGGTCGCTATGCTTGTTCTGTTTGTTGCGATTATGGTTGCGCTGGCGGCGACGCCATATACCCGCATTGGAATGAACGAGCAAAACATTGAGGAAAAGCGCGTATTGCTCGCCAAGATACGTAAGAATTTGATAAAACAGGCAACACTCGGACAAGAAAATGAACGGCTTGCCGCACTTAGCCAAGAGGCAAGTTATCTGCTCGAGGGCGCGACGACCGGAATAGCCGGCGCCACCCTGCAAAAATTGGTTATCGAGCTGGTGCGTAATCATAACGGCGTGGCGTCGAGTTTTCAGATTCTGGCGCCCGAGAAGGATCACAATCTAACGCGCATTGCCGTTAGCCTTACGATTCGTATTGGTATCGATGGATTGCGAAATTATTTGTATGATCTCGAAACTGGAATGCCGTTGATCTTTATCAATAACCTCACAGTGAGAAGCCCCGACAATGTCCGCAAGACTGCCGGGCCTGACTTTCTGGGTCCTTATGATGTGACAATGACAGTGAGCGGATTTGTTGTAAGAGGCGGGAACTCCGGAACATGAAGTTTGGCCGTTTGTCAGTGCTGGTTTTGGTTGGTGCTGGCCTTGGCGGGCTGGTTTGGCTTGATAACCAGCGAGATGATGAAGACCGTCAACCTGTCGCTGCGTCTAAACCTTTAGACACGCGTAAGGCTGAGCAACTCATACCCGCAAAAACTCCGTCTGCATCAACCTTGCAAGCAAGCCAAAAAACCTCTCAACCCCTCAAGTCGGCAAATCCGTTGGCTGCGATCAATAAATTGAGTCTTAAGGCAACTGTCGAGCGCCCCCTCTTTGCCCCCAGCCGTCACCGGCCAAGGCCTGTTAAAGTTGTCCCTCGCCGGGTCGTGAAAAAAGTAAAGCGAAAGCGAAAACCGCCACTATACGTTTTGTTGGGAATCCTTAGCGATGGGGACCGCGCCATCGCTTTGTTGCGCGAGAAAAGCAATGGGTTGAATTTTCGCGTCGAGGTGGGTGATGTCATCGGTGGCTGGAGCGTCGCAAAGGTCGAACACCGGTCGGTTCTGCTCAAATGGAATGATGGCAGATCCATGGAACTGTCGCTCTTTAAAGAATGATATCGAAGGAAATTATGACTGGCCGATGGTAGGAGTTGACGGTGGTTCGATCCCACGGCGCGGTAGATTGGGTTTGTCTTTAACCCATATCCGGAAGCGGCTTTCAAATATCATAGTCGGAGACCGCCAATACTCTTTTGGCCAATGGGGCCCCAACGCTGCTTCAAACCGCCATTGAATCTCTTGAGTCCGCGGCCTGAGCTACTCGGCGCCAAAGTCAGCGTTTATAGGAACCGCCACGTTTACCATTCACCGGCAAATCGCCCTTGGGCAAGGGAGGCGGCGCCATTGACTGCAGGCCAGCGCGCAGGGCCTGGGCAACTTCGCTTGCATCTTTCGAATTACGGATCACGACGGGTTGAATAAATACGATGAGCTCGGTGCGTGTCTTGGTCCGACTTGTTTCTCCAATAATGTTGCCCAAGTAAGGCACCTTCCTCAACAAGGGCACACGGCTTTTTTCGTTATCAGTCTGCTCGCTGATCAAACCGCCCAAAACAACCATTTGTCCACTTTGGACAGCGATCGTAGTGCTAATACGGCGCTGAGAAATCGTCGGCGTTAGCGATCCGGAAGCGCCAATAGCGGTCGTCGAGCTAACGGCGCTAATTTCCTGCTCAATTTCCATCGTCACGAGCCCATTGGAATTCACGCGCGGCGTCACCTTTAAGATGACGCCCGTATCCCGGAATTGGATCTCATTCACAACTGGTGCTTCAGGATCTGTTACGCTCGTCGCCGAGCGCGTTGCGATCGGCACCTCATCACCCACCTGTAACGTCGCGGTTTTATTGTGGATAACGACGATTGACGGTGACGACACTACTTTCACCGCTGTTTCCGAAGCCAAGGCATCCAGGATAACTTTAGGACTGACCGTTGAACCGATGATGAAATTTAGACCAGGCACGCTCGGCGCAATACCAATGCTCGACAGGCTGTTGGTAAATCCGAGCGCACCAACACTCCCGCCATCCTGTTCAAGGAAAACCTGAACGCCATATTTCAGCTTGTCGTTGAGTGTCACCTCCGCCAGCGTTGCATTGATAAGAACTTGAAGCGGAGCCTTATCGATTCTTTTCAGAATATTTATGATCTGCCGGTAATCGCGTGCCGACGCTTTGATCAAGAGCTTATTGTTAACCACATCGGGAATAATACGGACACCGGCCGAGCCAGATCCGCCAGAACGCGATCCAAGTGAAGCCGTAGAAGTTATATCGGCCGACGCCGCGGCCTCCGCGCCAGAAGCATTTGAGCCTTCGCTTGCATTCGAACTCACCTCGGAGACGCTCCGATCGGGCGCTACCGTAGTTTCCTCAGCACTGCGTATAAATCCACCGCCACCGCTAAAGGCTTGGCTCAAAAGTGCTGCGAGATCTTTGGCTTTGCCGTATTCGACCCGATACACGTAGTATCCGCCCGCTTCCGAACCGGTGCGATCCAGTCGTTTTATCCATATTTCGACCCGATCGAGGAGATCTGCTTTTTGGGATAGAACGAGTATGGCGTTCAACCTATCGATCACTTGAAACCGCACCAAGCCTTTTCCGCGCCCTTGTCTCGTTTGGAAAATCTTCGTCAGCTCGGGAATGACTTCTCCCGGTGAGATGTTTTGGAGAACAAATATGGCCGCCGACTGACCCCGCATCCAATCGACGTCAAACATGGCGGCAACTTCGAGCAAGGCTTGACGTTCACGAGCGGTGCCGCGAACGATGAGCATATTTTCATGAACGTTTGCCCTCAGCACACCCTTTTTCGCTGTGAAAGACCCCAGCGTCTTAAGCATGGATTGCGACGAAACATACCTTAACGGAAAAACGGAGATGCCATAACCGGGACCGACCTGCTTGAGCTCGGTCATATAGTCCACAGCGCTTGATCCGACCAATCGCGCTTCATTAGCCGGCATAATTCGGTATAGCTTGCCCTCTTTAATCATCGACGCGCGGTTCATCGCCAGCACGGATTCCAATATGAGGAGAAGCTCATTGCGTGGAACGGCGCGCCCCGTCGACAAGGTGACACGGCCACTGACACGCGGATCGAAAACATATGGAAGCTCAAGCGTATCTCTAAGAATGACCTTGGCCAGTTCTGAGAGTTCCGCATTGCTGAAATTTAGCTCATAGCCATTTTTGGACTTTTGGGCGCCAGAGAATTTGAGCTGGCTAGGCGCCACATTCGGATCGCCGGGATAGCGCTGCGATATATTCCTTCGCGTGCTCCCACTTGCATATTCAACCCGTGGCTTGCTCGAGCGGGGCGAAGCTGGCGGGGAGAGATCCTTATTTGCTAAGCGCTCTAGAAGACCCGGCGTTTTAGGCTCAAGCAAATTTGGGCCCGCGCATGCTGCGAGCAGCACAACGAACGCACTTAGTGCTAACCATATACCTGCCAGGCGGCTCATTTGCCCCACCGGATGCATGCCCCACCGGAAACAATTTTAAAGCGCTACGTCGCTATGTTAATTTGAAGTCTTAACAGACGCAATGATCGCTGCCCCAACCCGTACGGACGAACCTTGCACAAAGAGCCGCAAAACGAATCGCTAGCGACAACAAGATGATAAAGGATTGGGAGAGTTCCGTCTTTTTAAATACTGGGGGCTCGCCAATCACCATCCGAGCCAAAGACGTCACGAATCATCAATTTCGAGCTGTCTCCAGTTCGAGTAACGCGCTCTTGGTTATCCTAATTACCATAAGAATATCAATTAGTTAGCTATTATTTTGAGTGGGCCCACGGACTGATCTCCACGAGGATTCCAGAACTGTCAAAGGTCGCCAAAATTCGCCGTATCCTGAGGAAAGGCTACGTCTTACCTGATCCTATTTCTGCTATTTTAAAATATATTATACAAACCCCAACACGTATGAAAGCATTCATTGAATTAATTATTTTTATAAAAAATATTTATTAATATAAAATATTTTTCGCTAGGATAAGAAGCTTGTTATTATTATAATTTTTCTATAATCCATAATTCAGAATAATTTTATATACTTTTTGCTTTATGATTTGAATAATACCATATGTTATATTAAAATATAATATGATATATGCTTTGTTATAAATATTTTATCTACTATTTATTAAAATATTTTTGAACAATATAATTATTATTATATTGCATTCAAGAAATATAGTTGTTTTATTATACGCATCCTGAACCACTGCCTGATTTATATTTAAATGAGCGTATTAAATAGTTTGTTCGGGTGCTTTTCCTTCTTTCTAAAAGCGACGCATCAAGGCATTAGGTCCTGTTTTGCAATTACGCAACACTCAAAATGTTTGTTGGCGTTTTCCGCCCGCATCGCCAAGCAAGAGCGAAAAAGGCCGACCTAACCGGCGGAACGATCACCGATGACGTTCGCCTAAGCATGATCCCGAAAAGCTTGCCCTCAGACTTGATCCAGGACTGGTGTCGGTTCAAAGGGATATGAATTTTTCTTTAGCACCGGCTGCGCAAGGCGTTCCCAGATCTGCTGCGGCGCTTTAAGCCGGATCATTTTGCCTCACGCGGCGGCATTCACTTGGATAGCTGTAACATCCCGGCTTCGGCCAGCAAAATGACCTGCCCGGGTTGCAGGATCGTAGATCCCAATCTGCTGATATCGGGTGGACCGATCGGCTCCAGCCTAAAAATGATCGCGGGATAGTGGCAAGCCTGACGTGGAGTTGCAACAGGTGCTACGGAGTGTTAGACGTTCGAAAATTGAATGTGAATTGCCTAAATCACTCTCATGTCAAACCAAAATGTCACGCGCCAGCTCTTGACTGAGATCGGACGGGATCCTGCAATTTCTCAAAAGCGGCTCTCGGAGACGATCGGAATTTCGGTTGGCAAGATCAACTGGCATGTCAAGCGGTGCGTCGGTAAGGGTCTGATCAAATTGCAGCAGGCCACCATGCGTCGCTATCTCTATTATTTGACGCCCGAGGGCTTTACAGAAAAAGTCAAACTCACTGCAACTTATCTTCAAGCGTCTTTTGATATTTTCCAAAAGGGCCGCGAGCAATATAGTGCGCTCTATGCGCTCTGCCAGGCCAATGGCTGGAACACGATCGTGCTTTTGGGAAATACCCAATTGACGGAGCTGGCATTGCTCGTTTCGACGCAATATCCCGTTCTCGATGTTTGCGGCATTGTTGATGAAACCTCGGCGCGACAGACGCGGGGGGGCGTCGCTGTCGTTGCTTCGGTCGAAGAGTTGCGCGATATTTTGAATGGCAAAAGGCTAGACGCCGCCATTGCCTGCCACTATCTCATTGCGATTGAACAAGCATTTGATCCTAAACGCTTTCTTCAAGAAACAAGCCTTGACCAGTCGCGCCTCCTGATCCCTGGATTTTTACAATAGCTGCGTAAGGACGGACTGATATGAGCGAACGTCAATGGATTGCTCTTTATACCAAGGCAAATCAAGAGAACATTGCGATCACCCATATCGAAAGGCAGTCCTTTGAAACTTATTGCCCGATGATCACGCGCACACGCCGGCATGCCCGTCGGATCGAACAAGTCAGGCGGCCCCTTTTTCCTTCTTATGTATTCGTGCGCTTTAGCCAGAATGGCACGCAGTGGCGACCCTTGCTTTCGACCCGCGGCGTGCAATCCTTGGTAAAATTTGGGGATAAAATTGGGCTTCTGCCGGAAGGGTTTGTCGAAGATCTCCGCCGGTATGAAAAGTCCGGCAAGCTGCATCAGGCTATCGCTCCAAAAGTTAAGCCTGGCGATCAAGTCACACTCTCAGCGGGGCCATTTCAAAATTGTATTGCCCGCGTTCTGTCCCTGCCTGAAAAGGAACGTGTTTGGCTCCTGCTCGACATGATGGGCCAACAGGTGCGGGTGTCGCAAAGCATTTGTACATTGCTACCGGCTTAGGATACCGCATTCAAAAATTGAATGCGGTATCGAGCTTCCAGAAATTCTTGCATAAGGGTATCCATTCACCCGTCCTGCGGTAGCTCACGCGGAATGGCTTTTTGGCATGATATTGATTATTGGCTTGGGGGGTACTGTTATGAGTTCGTCAATGCTGAAGATTTGATCCGTTATTTGACCGAGCAAGACTTTGATCTCTCGGTAGTTTGCAGCGTTACACGCCGCCGCGGCGTAATTGGTACGGGTTGCGGCGAATGGGTGTTCCGCAAAACCGGAGCCTAGCGAGAAATTCCATGTGCGGCATTGCTGGCCGGTTCGAAACCGCGAACATGTGCTCTTCGAATCTCGAGAGCATTCATGATATGACCGCAACTCTCGTTCACCGCGGCCCTGACCGAGGCGATGTCTGGACCGATAAGCCAAGCGGCATCGCGCTCGGCCATCGCCGCCTGGCCATCATCGATCTGTCCGAAGCCGGTCATCAGCCGATGCATTCCTCGTGCGGCCGCGTCGTGATCTCTTACAATGGAGAAGTTTATAATGCAGCGGAACTTCGCCAGGAACTAATGGCCGCCGGCCGATCTTTTCGCGGTCATTCGGATACGGAGGTGATTGTCGAGGGATGCGCCCATTGGGGGATCGAGGCAACGGTCGAGCGGCTCATCGGCATGTTCGCTTTTGGTTTATGGGATCGCAAAGAGCGGGCGCTTACCATTGTGCGGGATCGATTGGGCATAAAACCGCTCTATTGGAGCCAGAAAAATGGTGTTGTTCTCTTTGCCTCTGAGCTGAAAGCACTTAAAGCGGCACCGGAATTTGATTCAACAATTGACCGCAATGCGGTCGTCTCTTTTCTGCGCCACAATTATATCCCGGCGCCGCTGACGATCTATAAATCCGCCCAAAAGCTTGAGCCCGGTTGGATGATGACGGTTCAGGCGGGATCCGCACCAAAGCTGAAACCTTATTGGCGCTTGGAGGATATAGCCAAGACGCGCCACGAAAACCCCATTGGCGGATCCGATGAAGAAGCTATTGATGCCCTTGAGGCCGTGCTCTCGGATGCTGTCGCGCGCCGGATGATCTCCGACGTACCGCTCGGTGCGTTTCTGTCTGGCGGTATCGATTCTTCAACGGTCGTGGCGTTAATGCAAAAAGCGTCTGCCTCTCCAGTGAAGACTTTTTCGATCGGCTTTGATGTCGATGGTTATAATGAAGCGCCGCACGCCGCGGCGGTCGCGAAACATCTGGGCACAGACCACACAGAGCTCTATGTGTCACCAAGCCAGGCGATGGATGTTATTCCAATGCTAGCCAGCATGTATGATGAGCCATTCGCCGATTCATCACAAATCCCAACCTATCTTGTGTCCGCTCTCACCCGCCAGCATGTCACCGTGTCCCTTTCCGGCGATGGAGGCGACGAGCTGTTCAGCGGTTACAATCGTTATATCCAGGCTGAGACTTTGATGCGGCGTATCTGGAGGCTGCCAACGCCATTGCGCCGGCTTGCTGCGGAAATGTTAACCGCCGTACCGATCCAGACATGGAACGCCATAATGTCTCGATTGCCTGTCTTGTCGCGCTATCCTCTAGCTGGCGACAAGGTCCACAAACTCGCCTCGGTCTTGTCGGAAGACCGCAATGGATTCTATCGGCGCCTCGTCACCCATTGGGACGATCCGGAAACGTTGGTGCCGGGCGGGCGGGAGCAAGTGCATCCTATTTGGGAACATTCCAAATCGGCAGTCCCCGAATTTGTCGATCGCATGCAATTTATCGACACCATGACCTATTTACCGGACGACATCCTCACGAAGGTGGATCGCGCCAGCATGATGGTTTCTCTGGAGGCACGAATTCCGATTATCGATCATCGCGTCGTCGAATTTGCATGGCGGCTTCCCCGCCATTTCAAAATCCGCAATGGTGTGAGCAAATGGATCTTGCGCCAATTGCTCTATCGCTACGTTCCGCAAGAGCTTGTTGACCGGCCGAAGACGGGATTCGGTATCCCGATCGATCATTGGCTGCGCGGCCCATTGCGTGGCTGGGCCGAGGATCTGCTCTCGGAAAGCGCGCTCAACACATATGGGCTTATCGATCCGGCACCGGTTCAAGAGAAATGGCGGGAACATCTGAATGGTCAAAGAAACTGGCAATATCTGTTGTGGGACGTGTTGATGCTGCAGTCCTGGTGCGAGAAGTGGGCGTAGAAAGCCAATGCCGGAGCGCCAGTAAATATTGCGATGGCGCGCGTCCGAAGAGAGAGCGTAAGCGTCATGCTTGCGAGGGATAGCCGCGAATTTACCGATAATGCTGCCCGGTGGCGGGCGAACGTCAGCTAACGTGAGGTGCTTGTAATCTGGCGGCTGGACTGTTTCTGTTTTCGCTTAGCATTGGAGGGACTGCGTCTTAGTCTCCGGCTTGGCCTCCGGCTCCGCGCCTTCAGAGGCAATGAGCCATACGTCGAATCCAGGATCATCACCTTTTCGATACCGCTATGATTATTCGGCGAGCGGACAATCATGTGGTTCCAGTTGCGCAGAAGCCGTCCGAGAATATCCTCGAGGCTGCCGGACATCGTTGCTGTAAGCGTGTCTCCCTGGCGAACATTTTTAAGTCCCTTAATTTCGAAGCCAAATATTTGGCCGAAATCCTTCAGGACCCGATCCATTCTCACATCTTCAATTGTCACGGTAATGCTTTTTCGCGGCTCTTCGCCATCGACCGTAATGGTCTTGGCCTGAACCACAGACTGCATCATGAGACAGCCAAGGGCAAATACGATCCAACGGACGGCTAACATTACTTTATTCCCACAGAGCATGTTCAATCTCGGCAAATCTTCACGCTCAGCTTCTCGGTTTGGGCGTCTTTGACGCTTCTGTTCAACACCTGGAAACCCCAATGAGCCCGCATTATCGGCTGATCAAATTTTCAAAACGTCCCCTGATAAGATTTGGGGTCACGCCATGATATTAGCAGACTTTTGGGCTTAAGTCCTAGACCTTAGTCTGAACAAAAAACCCGGGCTAAAGTGTGACCCGAAGGATATCCAGCGTTTCTAAACCTGACCACCATCGCAGCATTTTGCGGCGTTTTGGCGATGTAGACAACTTTTTTTCGCAGCTATGGTTGCCTGATCGGTTGTTTGCAACTGGAAAAGAACTGAAAAGTCGGAAAATAGAGTTCGCGGCGGGAATACCGTAAATGATATTTACTGGCCTTAAATGCGATGCATTGCATGCATTCCTTGCAGCACGATTTATGCATCAATGATGTTCTCGAAGTCGGCGGGGCTGATACACCGATGCTACAGTCGTTCCTTCGATTAGGACCCCACAAAAAAGCAACCCCCTTTGCATAAACAAAGAGGTTTGCGAGTGGTCTTAAATCGATTCCTCTATCAGATGCGAAAACATCAAAACGGAGAAATTGTCATTATGGAGCCACCACGGTAGATGGGACGGTACCTCCAACACCGATGGGGAATTTGTCATGCGCCGGATGGCCTATTTGGGTGATAGCTGTATTAATAGTTTCTTCCGAGGGTTCGGCACCGCCAAACGCCATGCTTAGTGCCCCAGCGAGAACTGCGATCATACTGCTTGTCTTCTTCATGGCAATCCTCCCAAGTTAAGTAGCCCCAAGCATCGATAGGAAAATTGACTTTATTAAACGCATATCCCACTCCCTCCGTACGTTGACTTAAAAACAAAACACCTGACCAGGATGGCCAGTAAATTCTCGGAAATTTTGAAGAAATGCCGTTCGCGGAAATGCTAAAACGCGTGAATTCTAGACAAGATTCACATTAGTCTTTGTGTAAATAATTATAGCTCACTTGCCTATAATTCCAGATCCCCACAATCCCCGATTTATTAATTCTATGTATATCATTACAACCATATGAGGTCGTCTAAATATTCATCGAATGTGAATTTTCATGAACTTGTTTTTTTTCGACAAGAAGTTTCGGTGGTGCAAATAATTATGTAATTCCAGTAAGTTACAACTTTGTAGAGATCATATGTCTGGAACCTATTATACGAATAAAGCAAACAGTATGTATTTCAAATATTGTAACGAAAATATCTGCATATAAATGAGTTAATCCAATCCTTAGAACGATTTAATACATTCAATACAGTTTTGTATGTTTCATTGTTGCCACAAGTTAACAGAATATTAACCGCGCCCGCAGGTAACCGGGCAATCTCATGTCTTTCCCAACGGCTCAGATGTGAATGTCCTGATATCGCAACACGCCTTGTTGGCTTGCAACACCAGAGCGTTACCTAGCGCTCCGGTCATGCATGAAAACGCCCTGGCTTTTTCTGGCACCAATCCGTGGCTTGTTCATAAGCATGAGCAATTTTGAGCACCGTGGCGTCGTCAAATGACCGCCCGGCAATCATTAATCCCGCTGGGAGCCCGGCATGTGTGAAACCGCACGGAATGGATATTGCTGGTTGGCCTGTGAAATTGAAAATGCCGCAGTTTTTCCACCGCTCCCGCGGATGATTTGCGGGTTGTTCGGCTATTGGCGCCGCAGCCACCGTCGAGGTCGGCATCAGCAGAGCATCAAAACCCGCCATGAGATCATCGACGTCGCGGCGGAACCGCTGCCGCATATGCTGTGCCGACACATAGTCGGCGACGAGCCGTTTGGCATCGCCCTCGATCATGCTCCGCAGGCTCTCGCTAAAACGCTCCGGCCTATCGCTGACGGCTTGACCATGGGCGGCGGCGGTCTCGGCAAATGTTGCTTTTATTGCGCCATAGGCCGCCTCAGTATCCGGCACCTCTGTTTCAATAATTTCTGCCCCGAGGTCGCGAAAAATTTGCACGGCACTGTCAACAAGCTGGCTAATTTCGGCGTCCCCGCCTTCGAAGAAATATTTGCGCGGCACGCCTAATTTCAGGCCCGTGACCGACGCGCCGATCGCGGCCAAATAGTCCTCAACATCCCGCCGCGCCGAATAAGGGTCGGCCTTATCCGGACCAGCCATAGCCTGCAAAACGATCGCCGCATCGCGCACCGACCGTGTCAAAGGCCCGACATGGTCCATGGTCCAGACCAGAGGCACGACGCCCGCCTTGCTCACCAGTCCGAAGGTCGGCTTATGGCCAACGATGCCGCAGCATTGCGCCGGCTGGCGAACAGAGCATCCGGTGTCGGTGCCAATTGCCGCGAAAGCAAGCCCCGCCGCCACGGCGGCGGCAGATCCGCCACTCGATCCACCTGGATGATGGTCAAGTTTCCAAGGATTGGCGACGGAACCATAGTAAGGATTGTTGGAGGTCGCCCCGTAGGCAAGTTCATCTAATCCCGTTTTACCAAGACACACAGCGCCCGCCTCCCGTAAAAGCGTGACGACAGTTGCGTCCTCGTCAGGGATCCAATCCGCATAATATTTGCTGCCCGCCGTCGTTCGAATGCCCTTCGTGGCGAGCAGATCCTTGAATGCGATTGGAACGCCATGCAGCGGACCGCGATAGGCGCCCTCTTCGATTTCATCGTCCGCTTCTTTTGCCTGCCTGAGCGCGAGGTCGTCGGTCACCGTGATGAACGCATTTAGTTTATCGTTATGGGACGCGATGCGCTCCAACAGCATCCCGGTGAGCGAAACCGAGGTGATTTGCTTGTCCCTCAGCTTCGGCCCAATTTCCGCGATGGTCATATAGGCAAGCTCACGCTCATTCATCTCGTATTCTCAGTGTGATGTGTTGGTCTGCGCGGCGGTCCGGTCGATGCTTTGAATCGAGAATTGGATCACACCCTGTCCGAAATCGGTTTTGGCTCAACGCTGCTTGCGAGGTAGGCCTTAAGCTCTTCGATTTGGCGGTCACTCAATCGAAGCCCTAATTTGGTGCGCCGCCAGAGAATATCTTCCGCTGTTATGGCCCATTCTGAGCGCTGCAAATAGTCAATCTCTTTTGCCGTCAATCCCGATCCAAAATCAGGCCCAAGGTCGCCGGCGCTGGTTGCGTCCGCCAAAAACTTTCGGCATCGTGTGCCATAGGTGCGAACAAACCGCGCGACCTGCTCCACGGAAAGAAACGGCCATTCGGCCTGAAGCTCGTCTTGCAATGAATCGATATCACCCAACGAAAAATCACCCCCCGAGTATGGCACCCTATGTGTCCAACGCGCCTTCATACCCGGAAAATCGCTTTCGAATTGCTCCAGAACGGATTCGGCTAATCTCCGAAAGGTGGTGATCTTACCGCCAAAAATATTGACAAGAGGCGCGCCATCGTCTGGCCGCCGCAGATCTAGAACATAGTCCCGTGTTGTCTCTTGGGCCGTGCTTGTGCCGTCATCATAGAGCGGCCGCACGCCAGAAAAGCTCCAAACGATCTGCTCGCGCGAAATCGGCTCTCGAAGATAGGCATTCACGGAATGACAGAGATAATCAATCTCGGACGGCGATATGGCGCATTCGGACGGATCGCCGTCAAAATCTTCATCCGTTGTGCCAATCAGAGAGAAATCTTGCTCGAACGGAATAATGAAAACGACCCGTTCATCGGCGTTCTGGAAAATGTAGGCGTGGTCATGATCATAAAGGCGCTTGACGACGATGTGACTGCCTTTAACGAGCCGAATTCGCCCGGCGGACTCAATACCAAGACGATCGGATAAGACGTTTGAGACCCAGGGTCCAGCGGCATTGACAAGCACTCTGGAACCGATCTCGTAGTCTTCGTTATTGCGGTGATCTTTGAGGTTTAGCCGCCAAATCCGATCCACTCGCCGTGCCGAGACGCATTCTGTTCGGACCGCGATAATGGCGCCACGTTCCGCGGCATCCATCGCATTCAGAACGACCAAACGGGCATCATCGACCCAGCAGTCGGAATATTCAAAGCCTGTACGGTAGTGCTCCTGAAGTGCATTCCCGGCAGCGCTTTGGTGAAGATCGAGCACGCGTGTTGCTTCGAGGATATCGCGGCCGCCAATATGATCGTAAAGAAAAAGACCCAGGCGAATGAGCCAGCGCGGCCGCAATTTGTCATGGTGAGGCAGAACGAACCGTAGCGGCCAAATGATATGCGGAGCCAAATTGAGAAGAACTTCGCGCTCCTTCAGCGCCTCACGCACAAGGCCAAACTCGTAATGCTCTAAATAACGGAGCCCACCATGAATGAGCTTCGTGCTCGCCGAGGATGTTCCTTGTCCAAGATCGCCCTTCTCGCAGAGGAAAACGGACAATCCCCGCCCCGCGGCATCGCGCGCGATGCCACACCCATTAATGCCGCCTCCAATGATGGCCAGATCGTATATGTCATCTGTCACAGGTTGACCACCGATTTACGATTTGTCGCCGCGCAGTTGCGAAGCCTTGGTATGGGCCGAGCAGCTCGCTTGGCCGCAGCCCTATTATTATCTTAAGGGTAATTGACAAACATTTTCCGCCTTGCCGCATGGGGCTCATTTTCCGGTGATTAGCTCCCCACAACAAGCGGTGCCGTTAGCCGTCGAAGCGCCGCCATTGCGCTCAAGGCCGTGATGCGGCCGGTTCTCGGGTTCTCCTCAGTGCGTATATTCTCAATGGTCATGGTGAGATGCGCGCTATCCGCCACCACATGGATTGTGTGGGTGTTGCGCTCGACAGCCGGGTCGGCCCAAATTTCAATATGAGTTTTGTCCGGGCCGATACCGGCGAGCGATAGCGCGACCGCGACATTGACATTGGCGGGGAAGCCTTGAATGGCCTCCCGCACCGGGCCATCAAACAAAAGTTTTGGCGAATCGAGACCTTCCAGGGAAATATTCTTTTGGCTCACGAGGGGCGCACCGATAAGGCTATCAGGCGGTTTCCGGGTAACAATTCGAACGCTTTCAATTTCACCTTCCGCGGCGGCTCTGACAGCGTCCAGGCCAAGAAGCGCACCCGTTGGAACGATGATCCGGGCGCCTGTCGAACGTGCTTGATCGACGAGATCCATATGTTCAAGCAGGCCACCCACAGTGAGCGGCATAAAGATCCGGCCCTTGCCAATCGCAATCGAAGCCACTGAAGTGAACAAGGATGGGGGCAAGCATTCAATGACAATGTCCGCTGTGTCCGCGATTTCGTCCAACGGGACGACGGAAGGACTATTTTCAAAATCGGCGATATTCTTGGCGGCCTTGTCAAAATCCCGTGCCGAGACGGCACAAAGACTTAAGCCCGCAATTTCTCCGGCATCGAGCCGTTTGGCAATTTCCAAACCAATGGTGCCCAAGCCGGCAATGGAGACAAGAACAGGGTCGCTTGGTCGCGCGTTCACAATCGCCTCACAAAGTAAAATAAGTGCACGTTCGTTTTGCCATTTAGATGGAAAGCCCCGTATATAAGCCGAGTAAGCAGTTGAGCAAAATCAAACCTAGCCGGGTCTTAATCGTGCGATGCCCATGGCGGGCCGTCGTCGTAAATTCCAAGTCAAAATTTGTGGCCGAGGACATTCGGCCGAATAGTGGGTGCAACCATGAACGATAGCGGCATAAAGACAGAGGACAATGTAGAGCCGGATTTGAAATCACGCGCGTCCTTTTCGACTTGGGCCGAGGTTTCGATCCGCTATTCCGATCAAGATTCCATGGGGCATGTTAATAATGTCGCGATCGCACAATATATCGAAGTCGCTCGAACGAAGCTGATTTATGGTCTTGTCCAACAATTCGATCATAAAAGCCTCGAATTCGTTCTTGCCCATGTCGCGATCGATTATCATAAAGAGTTTCATTATCCCGGAACGGTTGATGTTGGGGCACTGATCTTGCGGGTCGGCAATAAATCGCTGACGACAGGCTACGGCGTATTTCTTGGGGATGTCTGCGTCGCCTCGGCTCGCTCGGTAAATGTCTTTTTTGACATGGCCACGCGGACCGCCATAGCGCCGCCCGATAATGTCCGCGCCATCCTGCTTGCCGAAGCCGGTCAGTCCTAAACCGAGCCGTTGTACAAAATCCGAATGGTCTTGATACATCAAGATTTGCTAATGCCGGCTGGCCAGCGCGCGCACTTCGCCAAAAATACTCTATCGGGAATTGGCTGATCGATTGGCTTGTGCAACCGCCTGGCGGGGGACAGCAATATCGACGATTAAGGGCAGATGATCAGATCCGACATGCGGTCCGGTGTGGCTGTTTAGGATGTTGATTTGGTCGGAGACCAAAATATTGTCGATTTGGATTTGCGGAATACACAATCCGCAAAGCACATCTTGCGCGAATTTACGAACCGGCCATGTCGGCCGAAACGGTCCGGCGGGCCACAGATTGTTCGCGGCTGCAAATGACCGGAGCATCCAAGACCATGGCGTGGCGTTAAAATCACCTGCAATAAGCACCGGTCCGCCTGATTTCGGTAGATCCTGATAGACGGTTTCGAGATCGGACCGCTGGTTGGAAAAATACGGCCACTTCAAATGGATGCCGGCAACCGTCATATTAGCGAAGTCGGGGCCGAAGCGCGCCCAGACATAGCGCTCATTTTTCTCAGGCCTAAATACGATTGAGGCCTCGTCCCAAGGCGCGCGTGAGAGCATGGCAAGCCCGCAATCGGCAAACTCGGCGCAGTGCTTCTGCCAGGGATAGTCATTCGCCAACTGATTGAGAATCGTAAGCTTTTCGATAGGCAATTCTTGCAAGAAAATGATGTCCGGCGTTTCATTGCGAATGAATTGCACAATCTTGTCAGTATTG
>BFAS01000276.1 GCA_008974985.1 bacterium MnTg02 | reverse complement strand
CTGGGTATCTCCAATGAAACCCCTTGGGGCACGATGTCCTATTTAAAGGCCGCGGAAGCGCTCGGACTTCCGCGGATCGTTTCCATCCAAAACGCCTATAACCTCGTTAACCGTGCCTTTGAGGTCGGGCTCTCGGAAATCGCGCACAGGGAGACCGTATGACTGCTTGCCTATTCGCCATTGGCGCAAGGTTACTTGACCGGCAAATATCAAGATGGCGCATTGCCGCCAAATTCACGGAAAGCGCTCTTCGGGCGCATGGAGAGATATGAGACACCCACTGCAGCCAGCGCCATGGAGCGCTATTTCGACATCGCGCGCAAATTTAATATGGACCCGGCACAGATGGCGTTGCAGTTTATATCGACCCGTCCGTTCGTGACGTCGAGCATTATCGGAGCAACAAATTTAGAGCAGCTGAAAACCAATATCGAGTCCATACAAATCGATGTTCCCGAAGCCATGCTTCGCGAGATTGACGAAACTCATTTAATTTATTCCAACCCGTGCCCATAGAGCACGAAAACCTGACAAGATACCGGCCATGCCCCGTCTCTTCACAGGCCTAGAAATTCCCGAACCGCTGATAGAACGGCTCACACATTTGCGCTCCGGCCTAAATGGCGCCCGCTGGATCGCCGAGGAGAATTATCACATCACATTGCGCTTTATTGGCGATGTGGATGACCCGGTCGCCGACGATGTGGCGTCAGCCCTTGCAAAGATCCGGGCGAAAAGTTTTTCGATCCGGATAAACGCGCTGGGGAGCTTTGGGGGGCGAAAGCCACGCGCGATTTGGGCTGCTATTGAAGCGGGCACAGAACTCGAAGCACTCTACAAAGCCAATGAATCCGCCGTACGCGCGGCAGGACTGCCACCGGAGACGCGCAAATTCATCCCCCATGTCACCCTTGCCCGGCTGAAAGGCATGAGTGCCAAAGCTGTGGCATCCTACCTCCAAGCGAATGGCGGCTTCTCGACAACGCCCTTCAAGGTCGAGCGCTTTGTTCTCTATTCCGCGCGTCCCGGATCAGGCGGCGGGCCTTATGTGGTGGAGGATGCTTATCCGCTGGAAAGCGATGGGGCTGCGATCTCCGGGATTGCATCATTGGATGGACCGCCGGGCTGAACGCTCCAGGCGTCAAATTGATTTCGGGTCGCGTGCGGTCAGCAGACCCATCGCACAATAGGGCGGGACTGCCAGGATGGACCCTTTGCAGACGTTAGGGTTGGATTTACAGAATATCTGCCTGAGATGTAAACTGTTCACAGTACATACCCTAAAAATAGACATTGAGTCGGTCGAGAATGCACCGCAGGAGCTACTCAGACGCGTTTATGTCCTTGAATCCGAAGTAGCGCGACTGAAACGTCGAGCACCATCCGCATGGGCCATTATGACTGACTACACGAACATTGATTTGTTCCGGATCTACTCCGGTACCACATTCGCACTCCTGTATGAGGCATTTCCGCTTGGCAAGAAGAGGGCCGGAAGAGTCAGCCAATTAGAGTCCGCTCTGCAACTCCCTTAGCAGCCCCTCGCTCGCCAATTCCACCAAGTTGAGAACATCATCAAAACCGTCCTTGCCGCCATAGTAAGGGTCGGGAACATCGCGGAGGCCGAGATCCGGCGCATAGTCGAGAAAGAGCCGGACCCGGTCCACTGCTTCGCCAGCGCCAAGCGAGGTCAGGTCGCTATGATTGCTCTGATCCATCGCCAGCAAGAGATCGAAATTATCAAAGTCCTGATTAGACACCTGCCGCGCCCGCAGTCCGGAAATATCTATACCGCGCAAGGAGGTGGCGGCCTGCGCCCGTGGGTCCGGCGGATCACCCACATGCCAATTGCCGGTTCCCGCGGAATCGATCACGAGATGATCCAAGAGCCCGGCGTCTACGGCCACCTTCCGGAAAACGCCTTCCGCCATTGGCGAGCGGCAGATGTTGCCGAGACAAACGAATAGGATTCGGTGTCGCATAAGATTTGCGGTCTCTCATGAAAGAGCAAAGCACAAGATTGGTCATTTCCCTGGCATATGAGACGTGGCAAAACAAGGTGAATGATGCAGATCAAGCGAGGAAATAGTTATGGTCGAAAAGCTCTCCGGAGAAGCGCGCGGGACGGCATTGTCGGAACTTGCCGGTTGGCAAGAAGCAAGTGGGCGCGACGCGCTTTCAAAGACATTTAAATTCGCCGATTTTAACGAGGCCTTTGGCTGGATGACACGGGTGGCGCTCATTGCCGAGCAAATGAACCATCATCCGGAATGGTTCAATGTTTGGAACCGCGTCGATGTAACATTGGCGACGCATGATGCCGGCGGTCTCACCGAGCGTGATATCAAGCTTGCGAAAGCCATGGACCGGCTGGCAAACGGCTAAATCGCCTAGGGTCTTTTCGTTTTTGATTGACTCAAAAACGGACCCTAGTTCTTTTGTTTTTACGTGCAACTTAATCGGAAAACCGGTTTCCACTTTATCCGGAAGCGCTTGAAATGGCGCTTGGTCCCGGCGATCCTCCGGTCACCGCCACCTATCGCGGCGCCAAACGAACGGCGCCGTCGAGGCGAATGGAAACACCGTTCAGCATATCGTTTTCGCAAATGTGCCTTGCGAGCGCGCCATATTCATCTGGATTGCCGAGGCGCGATGGAAAAGGAACCTGGCGCGCAAGCGCGTCACGCACATCGTCGGTCAGGCCGGCAAACATCGGCGTCTCGAACAGACCCGGCATAATGGTAACGACGCGGATGCCGTCCCTGGCCAAATCACGGGCAATCGGCAAGGTCATGGCGGCGACACCGCCTTTCGAAGCTGCATAGGCAACCTGGCCAACCTGGCCATCTTCAGCGGCGACGGACGCGGTATTGATGATAACGCCGCGGCCACCATCCTCCGTCACCGGAGCGGCGTTCATCATGCCCGCCGCCGACAGGCGGATCA
>BFAS01000275.1 GCA_008974985.1 bacterium MnTg02 | reverse complement strand
CCGCTGTTACGGCAATCCTGTTCCACGCCGGAATATTCGTGACAATCGGACGAATATGACCTCCTTTCCATTCGTCCGGCCACATTTTCTTCGCTCCGGATTTGAGGTCGTCGATTGTCCGCCCCTCACGTCTCAACTGAAGAATTCCTCGGATATCCGTATGGTCATGGATATTCGGGATCTTCTCGAGCATGCAACCTATTTCAACGAGTTCATCATCCTTTCCGGAGATTCGGACTTCACGCCCATTCTTCACCGGTTGAGAGCTCACGCTCGGCAGACCATCGTCTACTCAAACGATTATACGGCATCGCCATATACGGCAATTTGCGACGGCGAAATCCGGGAGGATGCTCTGATATCCCTTCTTCTCGGCGGTCAGATCGAGGCCGGTCCTGAAATCGATTCGGTGAAAATGATCGACCACAGTTCGGGAGCGCGTGGAGAAATTCTCGACGAGGTTCTGAGCGCGATCCAGACATCGGATAAGCCCGTACCGATTGCCTATCTTGCCGACCGGGCTCAAAGAGCTTTGGGTCCAGAAAAAACGGCGGGAAGCGGTTGGGCCGGATTTGGGACGTTCCGGACTTTTCTGATTGAGAATCTGCCCAAGAATTTGGCACTTACGGACAGCCCGCCATATTATGCTTACGATCCCAGCCGGCATACATTGGAACAAGAAAGTGCTGGCGATCAGGACAGTTTCGCGCCGCCGCCGATTGTCGAACAAGAACAGGCAATGCCGGAGGCTTCGCGAAGCGAGGGTCTGCCCGTCGTGTCATCGGAGCAACGGCTCAACCTGCAAGATTCCATCGCCCGTATCCACGACGCGTCGCAGGCGCCGCCATTGGCGCCCGCGGAATATCGGCTTTTGTTTGAGGTCATGTCTCAAGAACTCAACGAAAACGGTTTAAGCGGCGGCCAGACGATCCGGAATATCGCAGCACGGGTCGCCCAAGGCGGGCTAGAGATCAAGCAGGACGACATCCAATTCATTCTCGATGTTGTGAGTGAAGCCGATCCGTGGTTCGAACAAGGCGCTTCACCGGCTCTGTTCGCTGGCCGATTCCGGAATTACGTCCTGTCACAATGCCGTAAAACGGGTCTCCAGCTTTCATCCGATGAAGTCGATCTGATCGATGCCTGGTTCGTCGGTGCTCCGCAAACACCGCCGGTAGCGTCAAGCGCAGCGCCATCTCGGCCCTTCGAAAATCCCTTTCCACCCCAAGAGCAAGCTCATGGCGTGGCGGTTCCCGAAAGCGAAGAGCCAGAGGTTGAATATCGGCCCGCGTGGGGAGCGGAACAGGCCGAGCCGCAATATGCGCAAGCGGGTGGCGGACATGCGATCGGTGCTGGCCCGGTTCCAAACGCTGATATTGGCGGTCCGGCGCTGTCGCCTCAGGCCGGTCCTGAAATTTCGCAATTTCCAAGGATCGTGCGCTCAAGAATGCGCGGATAGTTTTCTCTCGGCTCGTCTCCCAGATGA
This sequence comes from bacterium MnTg02, assembly GCA_008974985.1. Classification (GTDB taxonomy): domain Bacteria; phylum Pseudomonadota; class Alphaproteobacteria; order Rhizobiales; family BFAS01; genus MnTg02. The sequence continues at coordinate 6,197 of BFAS01000275.1, read as the reverse complement.
GTCAAGGCAAATGCACGCCGGCGCAGAAATGCGCCGGCGTTTTATTATCCAGCACAGCTAAAGTTTTGGTGCTTGTATCTTTGATTAATTCAATCGCCCCGCTTGTCTTCTATGCGAGCAAATAGGCCGTTCGTGACCCACCGCGGCTTCAGCAACTTTTATCAAATCACCGTTCAGTTATTGCGCAAACGAAGAATGTGAATGCGCAAATTGGGGGCCGGTCTCATAAAAGTGATGCCGATTGTGTCTTGAGGATAAAACGCCCTGCTACTCGGGCTTTTCCCGGGCACGGGACGAACGCTTCCGGACAAGCGATATTCTGCGGTGCACGCTTGAAGCATCATCAAGGCTGGCAGCAGGTCTGGACTTTTTTGGGTGCGCACGACTGTTAACATTTTATTAACAGTTCGTCGCTTCTGGTTGCAATCATTCACTTATTGCGGTTCCTTAGATAACAGAATTAAAGCGGGGAATGAGGTGATGCGGAACTGGGGAATCTGTATATTATGTGCGTTCGTATGCTTTCTTTTGGCAACAATGCCAGCGAGCTCACAATCAAATCTTCTGCAGGCGGATCTGGGCAAGGGGCTTGAAGACGCAAATTTAAGCCTTCGTCCGAATATGGTGGATTTACCACTTGTTTTAGATGGCACGATCTTCAGCGCCGATTCCTTATCTATGAGAGGTGATTTTTCCCAAGATGGTGGGAATTTTAATATTTCCTACCGATTTGGAAAAACCTTCATGGGGTTTGATGGCTATTTTACCGATTCAACCGCAAATCAAAATACATCGCTCGCCGCAAGTGGAATATTCGGTATCAAAGGCCTGAATATCGGCGGTGGTGGGACGTTGCGTTATCGTATCGGCCGCATTCTTGCGCCAGGAGTGGCAGTTTACGGTATGGTCGGGACAACATCGCTAGGCAATAAGTCGTTCAAGATCATACAGGGGCCCATAAGCTCAGACGGAAGTTCCACAGACTTGGACTTCTCGACCACGGAGTTGCCCGATACGTCAAATTCTTCATCTGACGACGATGGCGACGACGACCGTAGCGGCAGCAGCGGTAATAGCGGCAAAAGCAACGATGATGACGACCATCACGGCAGCAATAGTGGGGGTCACGGCGATGACGACCATCACGATGATGCTGGGAATGTAGCCACCTTGGCATCTGTTGCAGTTTCCGAAAATACCAGCGCCCAGCAATCGTCTTCAGCGTCATCCCAGTCTTTCGGTCTGTCTAGTGGCATCATCCTTGGTGGAGGGATAGAATTGCTGGTTGGCAGTGGCGTATATATCCGGGCGGAGTACAATTATGTCGATTTGGGCACGATTCCACAGACGTTAGATTTCACAAAGACTGCCACTGACAATTTGTTATCGAATGGCGGGCTATCCAGCGCAAAATATAATGAGGACAATAAAATCCATTCGGTGGGATTTTCAGTCCTTTACAAGTTCTAACGATTTTTCGGTCTCTACGCTGAAGGCCCAATCATAAGCGTTGGATGCGGTTTGAAGATCAATTTCCTGAGCATGCCGCAGGTTAATTGACTTTTGCTCCTGTCACACAGCTTGAATTCGTTGTCTGATGACCCGATGTTCGCGTCAGATATAAGCGGGCAAGGTGGGGCAACGGGTTCGCAAGATATTGCATCACCAAAGTTTTAGCGCCGTACGGGGAAAAGATTCTCCTTCGCCGCGAGCAGGGCGCCGCCCATTATCAGACTACAAGCGAGCAACAGCTTGCCTGTTAGCGCGCCCACACCGAGCCCAACCAGAAGCAGCGACGACAGCAAAGGCGCGCAATAAGAGGTTGCGCCAAGCAGGCGCATTTCCCCATGCTTCATGGCATGGTTCCAGAGGTAGAAAGCTGCCCCCACTGGACCTAAACCAAGTCCAAATATGGCAAGCCACTGGAGCAATGTTTGCGGCCAGATTGTCTCCTCGAAAATCATATGACATAGAGTGGCGCCGATGGCGGTCGCCAGGCTAAAGCCAGTGACGGCGGAACTCGGCACCTGATGGAAAGCGCGGGAGAGGACCGAATAGCTCGACCAAATCAAAGCCGAGGTAAGGGCGGCGGCGTATCCGATCCAAGCAGAGGCGGCGAAGTTGAAATCGCCACTGCTTAAATTGCCACTGCTCATATCGTTAGTGTTTGTCAGAACCAAAACCGTTCCGGCCAGTCCGAGTGCTGCGCCCGCCAGCGGCCAGACGGCGGAATCCGGTGCGCTGGCCACCGCTCTGTCGATACCAAAAAATGTAGCAAAGACGACGATGAGAAGTGGCCAGAGATAGTTGATGAGATTGGCTTCCAGAGCCGGCGCGTTTCTAAGCGCTAGAAAATAGAAAAAGTGGAATCCAAAGAGGCCGCCGACGCCTAACAGCCAGGCGGTCAGGGGAACGTCGAGAAGCGGTTTAATTTGCGCGCCGCAGCTAAAGATAAATCGCACCTAATAGGAACGCGATGCAAAAACTCATGGCGACCAATTGAAATGGCGGGACAGGCGCTGAGTATGCGGTGAAGGCTGCGAGCAACGACCACAAAAGAATCGCGGCGAAGCCGGCGCTTGTGGCGCCCCGGCTTTTCAAGCGTCGCCCCTCTGGAGACGGCTTTATCACGCTTTAGGACGCGAGATATTGGCCGCCATTGGCCGTCAGCGTTGCGCCAGTAATAAATCCAGACCCATCATTGGCAAGAAAGACCACGCATTGCGCGATTTCCTCAACCGTTCCAAGCCGCCCTACAGGGATCTGAGCAATGATAGCTTCAAGCACGTTCTCGGGAACGGCGGCAACCATTTCCGTGTTGATATAGCCCGGCGCTATGCAATTGACTGTAATGCCCTTGCGCGCGGTTTCTTGCGCCAAGGCCTTGGTAAATCCGATGACCCCAGCCTTCGCAGCCGAGTAGTTGGTCTGGCCCATTTGGCCCCTCTGGCCGTTGATCGACGAAATATTGACAATCCGGCCCCAGCCACGCCCCCGCATGCCCTCAAGAACCGGACGCACCATGTTGAACATCGATGACAGATTGACGCTGATGACCTCGTTCCACATGTCCGGCGTCATGCGATGTATCATCGCGTCGCGTGTGATACCGGCATTATTGACGATAATATCTATCGGGCCGATATCGGCTTCGACTTTCTTAAGCCCTTCCGCACAGGCGTCATAGTCACCGACGTTCCACTTGTAAACGGGAATTCCAGTATCAGCCTGGAACTTTTGCGCGGCCTCGTCATTGCCGCCATAATTCGCCGCCACACGGCAGCCCTTTTCCTTCAGCGCGAGCGAGATCGCCTGCCCGATCCCGCGGGTCCCGCCCGTTACCACTGCAACCCGTGTCATGTTCCTCTAGTCCTCTCGTTAACTCGAAATTCCTGGCTGACTAGCCGCATTTCGGCAGCGTGCGACCGAGTGGTCGCGTTAGTCGCGTGCGACACACATGGCAATACCCATGCCGCCTCCGATGCATAGAGTCGCAAGACCTTTCTTGGCGTCACGGCGCTTCATTTCATGCAGCAGAGTAACGAGAATGCGCGTTCCAGATGCGCCGATCGGATGACCGATGGCGATCGCGCCGCCATTGACATTGACCTTTTCAGTATCCCATCCAAGACCTTTGTTGACAGCGCAGGCTTGCGCTGCAAAGGCCTCATTTGCTTCGATGAGATCCAAATCATCAGCCGACCAGCCTGCTTTTTCGAGCGCTTTGCGTGAGGCTGGTATCGGTCCGGTTCCCATAATCGAAGGGTCAACGCCGGCATGCGCCCAGGAGACGATCCGCGCCATGGGCTCGAGTCCCCGCTTTTCGGCCTCTTCTGCGGTCATCAATAGGACCGCCGCAGCCCCGTCATTGATACCGCTGGCATTGCCTGCTGTAACGGTGCCGTTCTCACGATCGAACGCCGGGCGAAGCTTGGTCAATTGCTCGATCGTCGCGCCATCGCGAATATATTCGTCGTTTTCGAATATCGTTTCGCTTTTTCGGGTCTTGATCGTGACAGGGATGATTTCGTCCTTGAACTTTCCAGCCTTTGTCGCCGCTTCTGCTTTGTTCTGCGAGGCAAGTGCCAATTTGTCCTGCTCCTCGCGCGTGACCTGCCATTGCTTGGCGACATTTTCTGCTGTCGCACCCATGTGATAGCCATTGAAGGCGTCCCAAAGACCGTCCTTGATCATCGTGTCGACGAGATCCAAATTCCCCATCTTGGTGCCATCGCGAAGATGAGCACAATGGGTCGACTGGCTCATGCTCTCTTGCCCGCCAGCGACGATAATGTCCGAGTCGCCTTCACGGATGGCCTGGTGGCCGAGCGCTACCGTCCGCAAACCGGAACCGCAAACCTGATTGACTAGCCAGGCGGGACATTCAATCGAAAGGCCGGCTCCGATCGCCGCTTGGCGCGCGGGATTCTGTCCCTGACCGGCGGTGAGCACTTGGCCAAATATAACTTCGGAAATCTCAGCCGGTGCAACGCCCGACTTCTTTATCAATTCCGATATAACGATCTTGCCAAGTTCGTGGGCAGGCATCGTGGTCAAAGAGCCATTGAATGCGCCTACGGGCGTGCGGACCGCATCGGTAATGACAATATTTTTCCGTTCACTCATTTGCTTCTCCTGCGATTACAGGCTGGTGTCAAAAACAGGTTAATGGCTGCATTCCTGAACGCTGCTCCAGACCGCCATCGTACTCTCGTGTGGCATCGAACGTCTGCCTGGTTAAGCGATGGATTGCGGTGCACACTAACCACCAAATCGCGTTTCTCGAATTGATTGATATCAACGTTCCAAAAAAGGAAAATCCGCCTATAAAGCATAGACCTAGATGGTCTCTGGTGCTACGCACAAAAAGTGTGCTAACTTTTTTCGCATTGCGGTACAAGTCCTTTTGCGGGGCTGCGGGTAAGGGAGCGTGATTAAGAGCGTGCGACAGGAAGACAAAGCAAAAGACGGTTCCAAAGACGAGATAATCGTCATCAAGAAATATGCGAACCGCCGCCTCTACAATACGGATACGAGCACCTATGTGACGCTCGATGACCTTGCAGAGATGGTCCGTGCCAAGCGGGACTTCACCGTTTGTGACGCGAAAACCGGCGAGGATTTGACCCACGCCGTCCTAACGCAAATCATCGTCGAGCAGGAAAGCAAGGGTCAAAATTTGCTGCCGATCGGATTTCTCCGTCAGCTCATTCGCTTTTATGGAGATAGTATGGAACGGTTGGTGCCGAGCTATCTCGAACTCAGTCTTGACACATTGTCCCGCGGACAAGACAAATATCGAAAGCAATTTGCCGGCGCTTTTGGTCCGGACGCGCTCGGGACCATGCAAGAGCAAACGCGCAATAATATTGCCATATTCGAAAAGGCTCTGGGTACGTTCTCACCATTACGGCAAGGCAAAACGGATGCGGGCGAACCAACGCAAACCGAAAAAACGGTGCCTGCTGAGAAGTCCGTCAACACTGACGATTTGGCCGAGCTGAAGGCCCAGCTTTCCGATATGCAGGAAAAACTGGAAAAGCTCTCAAAATAAAGCGCCGCAAGCACCCCACTCTGCATTCGCGTTCGCAAATGAGACGGCCGTGCAAAAGCCCGGGACTTGTCCGCTTTGCCAAACTTAATTCTTAACGGATGAGCGCCGTCGGAGGCCGTCCGTTAAGGATTAAGCCGTCCGCGATCCCAATAATTGGGGAAACTCTGCCAGTTGGCGCGGCTTTTGCGACGTGAACTGCGTACCGTACCAGTCTGGCACAAGAGTTAAGAGTCGATGCGTATTTCGAAGAGATCATTGCAGATAGGTTCGCACGCGAAGCCGCTCTTGCTTCCGAGCCCTAGCCCAAGCCGATCCAGCTCGGGTGATGATCGCCAAGAGGGCATTCGACCGAGGCTTTCGCCACAATCGAATAAAGATTTTGCTGGTTTTGTTCTGCGGCGGCGTCCGATCCGGCCTGCCGCCGCACACTTGGCGCAACTCTCCCTACAATATGACGCCATTGAACAGCTGCGCGCGGATCGCCGTGAACGGCGTCTGCGCGCAGCCCAATCGTACAATCGCTCGATTGAGACAAGCCGACAGAAGCCTCCTGCGGGTACGCACATCCGACGTGTCGCCTAACATCGAAAGCAAAACTAGAGAAGTGCCGGTGACTCGGAATTCACCGGCACTTTTCTACCTT
>BFAS01000274.1 GCA_008974985.1 bacterium MnTg02 | reverse complement strand
CCGCTGAGGGTGATGACTCGAGCGGAAAACCAAAGTTGAAGACGCCAGATGTGGCCGGGCAAGGCCAGTCATAGGAGGAACTCATCGAATCGCTCATTAATATGGCCCTCCTGACGCTGATGGCAGCAGTCACGATCGGCGTGGTGCGGTTGCGAAACTTGTTCGCTGTTGTCATTCTCGGCAGCATTTACAGCTTCCTCATGGCAAGTGTTCTGATTGTTTTGGATGCGGTCGATGTGGCAATGACGGAAGCCTCGGTTGGCGCCGGAATTTCCACTGTTTTGATGCTCGGGACGCTGTACTTGACCAAGACAGAAGAGGCTGCGCCTAAACATTCGCCCGTTCTTCCTCTTTTTGTCGCGGTTGTGACGGCCTCCGTGTTGATTTATGGCACGCTCGATTTGCCGCGCTTCGGCGAACCGAATACCGCCGTTCATCAAAATGTCGCGCCGCGATATCTGTCTAAATCCATAGAAGAAACAACCGTTCCAAATGTCGTGACTTCGGTTCTGGCAAGCTACCGGGGGTTCGATACGTTGGGTGAGACCACGGTGATCTTTACCGCTGGGATCGGTGTGCTGCTCCTTCTCAAGGGGCGCCGGAAAAAGGCAGAAAATAAAACCGGAGATAATGCCTAACAATGAGATTTGATCTCATCTTACGGGTAACCGCAAAGCTCCTATTGCCGTTCATTTTGTTATTCGCGTTATACGTGCAATTCCACGGTGATTTTGGGCCCGGCGGCGGCTTTCAGGCGGGCGTAATAGCTGCGGCCATGATTATTCTCTACGCGATTATATTTGGGCTCAGCGCGGCGAAGAGGGTTGTGCCCCAGGGCCTCGTCGAGACCTTGGTGCCTATGGGCGTTCTGATCTTTGCCGGGGTCGGCATAGCCACCCTTTTTCTCGGCGGCAATTATCTCGATTATTCAGCTCTCAATCACGATGATCCCGCACATGGACAACATCTCGGTATTCTGCTCGTTGAGATCGGCGTTTTCGTGACCGTTTCCAGCACAATGACGGTGATTTTTTATGCGTTTGTTGGACGGGGTCGCTGATGCAGCTCCTTGAACAAATCGTTGCCCACTACAATCACTGGATCACAATTTTTCTGATGGTCTCCGGACTGTATATCGTGATCGCACGCGGCAATATGGTGAAAAAGCTGGTTGGCCTCTCGCTTTTTCAAACGTCCGTTTATTTGCTCTATATTTCGCCGGGCAAAATATTGGGAGGCACGGCGCCGATCCTGGACGACAAGTTCACGGTCTATTCGAACCCTTTGCCCCACGTGCTCATTCTCACAGCAATTGTCGTTGGTGTCGCTACCCTCGCTCTTGGGCTTGCCCTCGTTATCCGCATTAATGAAGCGTTCGGAACGATTGAGGAAGACGAGCTTTTCGGCGAGCAGGAAGAGAATTGATGATCTCGGCTCACTACCCGGCCCTGCAAGTGGTCATTCCTCTGCTTGGCGCCGTATTGTGTGCGCTTGTTCGGCGCGGCTCCATTGCCTGGCTTGTTGCACTTACTGTCAGTTGGATTATGCCGGTTATTGCCGCTGCGATGCTCTGGCAAGTGTTGGCGGATGGACCCATTTCTTACGCTCTAGGCGGCTGGGAGCCGCCATGGGGAATTGAATACCGGGTTGACGCGTTGAGCGGTTTTCTCTTGCTTCTCGTATCCGGCGTAGGCGCCGTGATCATGCCCTATGCCCGGACAAGCGTAGCGAGCGAAATTCATGCCAGCCGGCAGGCCTGGTTCTACACCATGTATCTCTTGTGCCTTGCCGGATTGCTTGGCATGGCGATTACTGGTGATGCGTTTAACGTTTTCGTTTTCATGGAAATTTCTTCGCTTGCGACCTACACGTTGATTGCGTTGGGCAAGGATAGGCGCGCTTTGCTGGCGGCGTATCAATATCTGATTGTCGGAACGATTGGCGCAACCTTCTACGTCATCGGTGTTGGATTGCTCTATTCCGTGACCGGAAGTCTTAATTTTGTTGATATTGCGGGCAAACTCGATGCGATTGAGAACACGCGCCCGCTCCTATCTGCGCTTGCCTTTCTCACCGTTGGCATCAGCCTTAAGCTTGCGCTGTTTCCTCTCCATGTCTGGCTGCCGAATGCTTACGCCTACGCGCCTTCCGCGGCTACGTCGTTTTTAGCAGCCACTGCGACCAAAGTTGCCGTCTATCTGTTGCTGCGCTTCTTTTTCACCGTATTTGGTGCCGGGTTTGTCTTCGAGACGCTTCCAGTTAGCAACATTCTACTTGTCCTTTCTATCGCAGCCATGTTTGGCGCATCGATCGTCGCGATTTTTCAGGACGATATAAAGCGCATGCTCGCTTACTCTTCGGTGGCTCAAATCGGCTATATTACGTTGGGCATCGCGCTTGCCAATCAGTCGGGGCTGACCGGCGGTATTGTCCATATATTCAATCACGCCATGATGAAAGCTGCTCTGTTCCTTGTCCTTGGCGCGGTGTTTTACCGAATTGGATCCGTGCATATTGACAGTTTGGCGGGAATCGGCCGGCGGATGCCGGTAACGATGGCGAGCTTTGTCATAGCCGGGCTGAGCATTATCGGTGCGCCCGGAACAGCCGGATTCATCAGTAAATGGTATCTTGCCGTTGGTGCTTTAGAAAAAGGCTGGTGGTGGCTTGTCTTTTTAATTGTGCTCAGCTCCCTGCTTGCCGTCGTTTATATTGGGCGGGTCATCGAAATTGCTTGGTTTCGCACTCCGTCGGAAGCCTGCGAAGGGGTGCAGGAGCCGCCGCCAATGATGCTCGTGCCAATATGGATTTTCACGGCGGCCACCATTTATTTTGGCTTCTTTACAGATCTTTCAGCGGGAATCGCGGGCAAAGCCGCTGAAACGCTGCTAGGAGGGCTAAAATGACGGACGCAAACCTCGTCAGTCTTGCCCTAATCATTCCTGCGGCAGCCGCGTTTCTCATCCCGATCTTCGGCCGCTGGAAAAATGTTCGCGAGACTGTGACGCTGATCGCCGCCGGGCTTCTTTTCATTGATGTCATCGCCTTGCTGATGCGCGTCTTGGATGGAGCTCAGCCGGAAACTGCTGGTTTCGAAATCATTCCTGGGTTGCCGCTCGTATTTAAAGTTGAGCCCCTGGGCATGCTTTTCGGCGTCGTTGCATCAACGCTTTGGATTGTCAACTCGGTCTACTCAATTGGCTATATGCGCGGCAATAATGAGCCACGGCAAACACCATTTTTCATGTGTTTTGCGATAGCGCTCTCCAGTACGATCGGGATCGCGTTCGCGGGGAATCTCATTACGCTGTTCCTCTTTTATGAGATTCTAACGCTCTCAACATATCCTCTGGTCACACATAAAGCCGACGACAATGCTCGGGCGGGAGGGCGCGTCTATCTCCTGCTTCTTCTCGGAACATCAACGGTTCTGTTTCTCCCCGCGATTATCTGGACCTGGGTGCTCACTGGCACGACGGAGTTTACGGTTGGCGGAATTCTTGCCGGCAAAGCCGATAATTTGACCGTTGGGATTTTGCTCGGACTTTATGTCTTTGGCATCGGCAAAGCTGCGCTTATGCCATTCCACCGCTGGCTCCCCGCGGCCATGGTCGCGCCGACGCCCGTCAGCGCGCTTTTGCATGCTGTTGCGGTTGTAAAAGCCGGCGTTTTTTCCGTGATGAAGATTTTAGTCTACATCTTCGGCATCGACTTCCTGTCAGCAAGTGGGCAAAATCAGTGGCTGATTTATATTGCGGGCGCCACCATCCTCATTGCCTCTCTGGTTGCAATGACCAAGGACAATCTGAAGGCACGGCTCGCCTATTCCACTGTGAGTCAGCTCGGCTATGTCATTCTTGGAGCGGCGCTGGCCAATAGCATGGCGATGATTGGCGGCAGCATGCATATTGCCATGCACGCGGTTGGCAAGATTACATTGTTTTTCTGCGCCGGAGCGATCTATACGGCGGCTCACAAAACCGAGGTGAGCGAGCTTGCTGGTCTGGGGCGGAAAATGCCGTTTACATTTGCCGCATTCTTTGTCGGTGCGCTTAGCATTATCGGACTGCCGCCATTCGGCGGCCTGTGGGGCAAATGGTATCTGGCGCTGGGCGCCATTGATAGCAATCAGCTCGCCATGGTCGCGATCCTGATGATTTCTTCTCTTCTAAATATCGCTTACCTGCTGCCGATCCCGCTGAAAGCGTTTTTTGGAAAGGCTCCAGGCAATCCGGGATCCGTCGGAATGCAAGAGGCGCCTCTGCCTTGTCTGATCGCCATCGGCCTTACCTCGATGGGCTGCATCATCCTGTTTTTCTATCCCGGATTTATTTTGGAACTGCTTCAGCTTATCGACATCCGATAGGACGCCGAATTATGGACGACCAAGAGAAACGCCACATTTTCGACGACCCGCAGAATGTCAAACGTGCGATCCACGCTCTTTATGTCATTTGCGGTCTGTCGCTTCTTGCCGACTTCTTGATAAAGCGCCACATCGATCATCCGTGGGAAGTGGTTCCGGCGTTCTACTGCATTTATGGATTCGTCGCCTGTGTGCTCCTGGTCTTAGTCGCCAAGGAGATGCGCAAGGTTTTGATGCGCAAGGATGACTATTACGATGACTAGTCTTGCTCCCTTTCTCATCTTTTTTGTCGGCGCCATCTTTGTTTTGCTCACAAGGGGCGTCTTACGCTCGATCGTGCTTTTGATAATTCCGATTATCGGTGCGGCAAATCTCCTTGCAATGGGCGAGGGAGTGCATCTTCAAGCGACGCTGTTCGATTACTCTCTGACAGTCGTGCGTGCCGACAAGCTTAGTCTGCTATTTGGCTATCTTTTTCATCTGGCGGCTTTTATCGGCGTCATTTTCTCGTTGCATGTGCGCGATACGGTCCAGCACGTCTCCGGTGTGCTTTATGCTGGCAGCGCTCTTGGCGCGGTTTTCGCCGGCGATATGATCACTTTGTTCGTCTTTTGGGAACTTTTAGCGGTCACGTCCGTTTTTCTGATTTTGGCACGCCGGAGCGAGCAGTCTTTCCGCGCCAGTATGCGCTATCTCTTAATCCAAGTTCTGTCCGGCGTTATTCTGCTCGCCGGTGTTTTGCTCCGGGCCCACGAGACTGGTTCTATTGCATTCGATTTCATTGGGCTGGATGGCCTTTCGTCATGGCTGATTTTTCTGGCTTTTGGTATCAAGTGCGCCTTTCCATTCCTGCATAACTGGTTGACAGACGCTTATCCGGAGGCGACGCCGACCGGAACCGTTTTCCTGAGCGCATTCACGACCAAAGTGGCGGTTTATTCTCTGGCGCGCGGTTTTCCGGGTACCGAACTCCTCGTCTATATCGGTGCGACGATGGCCATGTTCCCAATTTTCTTCGCTGTTATCGAGAATGATTTGCGCCGCGTGCTTGCGTACAGCCTGATAAACCAGGTCGGCTTCATGGTTTGTGGCATAGGCATCGGTACGGCGCTGGCGATCAATGGCGCGATCTCGCACGCGTTCAATGACGTGATATTCAAGGGGCTCCTCTTTATGACAATGGGAGCGGTCCTTTATAGAACAGGAAAGATTAACGGCTCGGAACTCGGTGGATTGTATAAGTCCATGCCATTGACGACGGGGTTTTGTATTGTCGGCGCGGCCTCAATATCAGCCTTTCCATTGTTTTCCGGATTTGTGTCCAAGTCGATGGTCATGGTGGCAGCACTTGAGGAAGGCCATCCGATCGTTTGGCTGGCTCTCTTATTCGCCTCGGCAGGCGTGTTCCATCACGCGGGCATCAAGATTCCCTTCTTCGCCTTTTTCGCTCATGATTCAGGCATCCGAACCGAGGAAGCGCCGCGAAATATGCTGATAGCCATGGGGCTGGCGGCGGTTCTTTGTATATTTAATGGATCATATCCTTGGCTGCTCTACTCTCTGCTGCCATATCCAGTGCACTATGAACCCTATACTGTGGCGCACGTAATTACACAGACCCAACTTTTATTCTTTTCCGCCTTGGCGTTTTGCTGGCTGAAGCTCACGGGCCTTTACCCGCCGGAGTTACCGAGCATCAACATCGATGTGGAGTGGAGCTACCGCAAGGCTTTGCCTTCCCTTGCGCGCTGGGGATTGAGGCTCGGCCGTTCGCTCGGCGGTGGCTTATCGACGCAGCTGCAGCGCGCCATCGAACAGTTTCTTCGTCAAGTTTACCGCCACCACGGCCCGCGCGGCGTCTTCGGACGGACGTGGCCGACTGGAAGCATGGCGTTCTGGATGACGTTCCTGCTCGGCACCTACCTCATCGTCTACTACATCCAATAAATCCCAAATTTGGACCAACTTTGCAGTTCGGCTTAATAATAAGTCCTGACTGGTCCAGAATTCCAAGAATTAATACTGTTGGTGTATATAATAGGCGTATATATTTTGATGTTTTTTTGCCAATTTTGTTTTACGTCTGCGTTTGCGGCTATAGAGGCAATGTGTAGAGATCTCGTTGAGGCGCGATAACCATCAGATGTTTACTATTTTCAGGAAGAAATTGTATTTTCCAAATATTGTCGCAAAATTTAGTCTCGTTTGACCAACAGGTGCTTGTAATTCTAACATTGTTCGTCTAGATAATTGAGATGGCAGTGATTCAGGTGAGAGATCTCTGTAAAAGCGCTAGAAGATCAGACGAATGTTCCTTGCTCGTCTTAATGATCGCGCCGAATAGACATTCTATTCGCATTGTTGCCGATGCGAGGTGAGGATTTTGGGTTTCGCCTGATTTGAATAAGAGACTGAAACCGCTGGAGAAGTTGTTTGTCATGGAAGAAAATATCGAAAGAACTGAGCTCGTTGAGCTAACAGCCGAGATTGTCTCAGCATATGTCAGCAAGAACAATGTCGTTGTCGAAGCTCTGCCGCAACTTATCAATGAGGTTCATGATGCCCTGAATAAGGCATCCGCGCGCAGTGCTCAGCCCGCCCGAGAGGAGCTCAAACCTGCTGTTCCAGTTAAGAAATCGGTGACGGCGGACTACATTATTTGTCTTGAGGACGGAAAGAAGTTTAAGTCCCTCAAGCGTCATTTGCGCACGCATTACAATATGTCTCCAGAAGAGTATCGGGAGAAATGGGGCCTTCCACACGATTATCCAATGGTGGCACCTAACTATGCCGCAGCGCGCTCCGCACTGGCGAAAAAGATGGGTCTTGGACAGCGCCGGAAATAGCCAACAGATTTTCAGGGCACAGCTATTAGGATCCAGCCCCTTTAGCCGTCATTCCTTCGCGCTCCCAAATGTCGCGCAGAATGGCCTGGGGTTTTAGTCCGGGCACTGATGCAACGAATTCAAGAAGCCCGTGGCGCTGCTGCGGGCCATTCTTTTGGTGCAGCGGCAACAGTACGAATCCAATTCATCATTTTTGAGCTGTTTACTTTGGTATCGGAAGCCCAATGATTTGATGCCTTGCGGCCGTTTTCTGTTTGCAGAAAGATCGACGGAGCGATTCAGAACATTCTGTCCGATACAATAGTTGGGCATTTTTCTATTCATAAACTCAAAATATTAAGTGTGCCATCGGGAAGGATGGATGGGTATTTATTCTTAAACGAAATGTCGTGGTTAACTCAAATAAGCTAAGTTTCTCCGATTTCTGGTAGATTTGGTCACTCAAATTTTCAAAAATATACGTAAATAGCCGAACTTATCCCCGCCATTCACCACATGGTTAGATTACACTTTGTATAGGTATTTAATCCTATAGGCTTTCTATTCGCTCGATAGTTGTGAAACACGTCTGAACAGAAGGAGCGAAATAAGGAGGTGGTGGATGCAGTTCGAAAGAAGACCAAATGAACCCTCGTCATTTCGAACAAGATATGGAAATAGACGTTGGCGAGTTCCAGAAAAAATGGACCTGCGTCCAATCGTCGAGCAAACGGTCGCTGGCGCATTCAATGTTTCCTATAGCGCACTTCATTCGGCGACGCGCGGCAGAGCGAATGTTGCGTTCGCCCGGCAGGTTGCGATGTATCTCACGCATATTTCGGGTGGCTTAAGTTTCGCGTAAGTCGGCCGGCAATTTGGGCGTGACCGAACGACTGTCGCTCACGCTTGCGAAGTTGTTGAGGATCGGCGCGACGATCCGAGCTTGGATCGGTCACTCGATTTTCTTGAACGGGCTGTTCGTTCGATGGCGCGGAGCGCCGTACTCGACTTTGGAGTAAGCCATGCGTAGGAAAAGAAAAGTATATGGGCCTGAGGAAGTGGTTCGCGAAGGGAAACGGATTCTGCGCAAGCTGCAGGCTCGAGGATCATATCTCGCCAGATTAGATCCGGAGGCAACGGATTCGGTTAGCTTTTTTGGTGTCTTCGTCCCACAAAATAATTTTCGGCGGCCAACGATTAAAGTCGAGGAGGCATTCGTAGATCTCTTTGCATCAGAGGGCTGGATAGAAACAACGAAAGATGGGATGGCGCTGTCCAAGGGTGGCGTTACTTGGCTAAAGCGGCAATCAGCGGGAGATGACCCATTTCGTGAACAACATCAGCTACGTAGAAGAAAGCTCGACAAGAATGAAGGCGGGATCAGACGTTCAATACTCGTCAACGACGGCGAAAGCCCGCTAGGATGGCTTCGAAAGCGCAAAGGACGAAATGGAGCCCCACTCATCGATGAGTTCCAATTTGAGGCGGGTGAGCGTCTCAGATATGATTTCTGGCAATCGCAAATGACTCCTCGTATCACGACGAACTGGACAATGTCCGGGAGCTCGAAGCGAGGGCGTCGCGCAGCTCCCGATACTCAATCCGCGCTCCGCGATGGCGTCATCGCAGCCAAAAGGCGGATTCTAAAAGCGCTAGATGCGGTTGGTCCTGAACTTGCTGGTGTCGTTTTGGATGTTTGCTGTCATCTTCAGGGTCTCGAGGAGGCCGAGAAATCACATGGCTGGCCGCAGCGTTCTGGAAAGGTTGTGCTGCAAATTGCGCTCACACGTTTGGCGCGCCATTACGGACTGTTGCATGAGCCAAAAATCTCCCACGCGATCAGATCGCGAATTCGCCATTGGGGTGGGGACAATTACCGGCCGACGCTCGAATCCTGGATCTGACAAAATACAGAATGACTAATTTGCCGTTTCTCTAGATCGTTCGATAGCGAGGTGCGCGTCGTCGCGAATGCGCGAAACCATGGATGACAAACCATTCGAGCGTTGCGGCGTAAGGTGTTCTCTGAGACCAAGCTGGTCAAACGTCTGCCGTGGATCTGTTGCTAGTACTGTCCTTGCCGGTTGCTCCGAATAAATGGCGAAAAGAATAGCGATGAGTCCTCGGACGATGTGGGCGTCGCTGTCTCCAGAGAATCTTAAGGTCGGATCAGCTTCTGATTGGCTGCGATCAATGTTTGTGGAAAGCCAGACCTGGCTGACGCAACCATGAACCTTGTTGTCAGAATTTCTGTCCGCATCAGGGAGCGGGTCGAGCGCTCTTCCGAGTTCGATAACGTAGCGGTACCGGTCTTCCCAGTCGTCAAGCAGCTCAAAGTCCACAAGGATATCGTTTAGTTTCGTCACGAAAGAAGCCACCATCTGCTATCTGCGTTTGATCCTATGACGCATTCTAGCGCAATTTTTGAGCCTCACCGCTCTTATTAGTACGTTAAGCGAAACGGAGCTCTAAATTGCCTGCTGCATATTCCGTTCGCTCCAATTCGTGATCGCCGTTGCAAAAGGCTTGTGATTGCGCCCGTCCGACAGTCCGGAACTCTAAAATGTTATCAAGAAACCTAGAGCATGATCCGTAAAAGTTGATACCAATTTTGCGAACAGATGATACTCAATCAAATATATGGAGCGAATATCCGTTTCAATGTGAATGGGTTTTGCTCTGGATGTGAGCCCATTCAGGAAACGCAGAGGCGCTGAAAGGGCTATAGGTCTTTGTTTTGGAGCACTTTCCGGGTGGCAACCGCTCATATTTCGCCTGAAAGTGCGCCGGCAAACAAGAATAGGGTTGCTGAATCAGACAAATGCAGCAAAGGAGCCGCGGATCTCTTAAACTCTGCCTAATGCGAGGAGTGGTGTTTCCGTAGCTTCGCAGTCTATCTCCGCCCCCATGGCAACGTCATTTCAACAGCCTGATGGCGGCTGCCGTCGTTAACTCATGGCTGTGGATTTGCTTTGTTACGTCCGCTTGCTTTGGCGTGGGAACTGATGCGTTTTGTTTGAGTTTTCATATAGGCAATCAGGTCTGCTGCGTCGGTCTTGCTCAGCCCAAGGTTGGGCATTCGCACGCCCTGAAACTGGGCGTCGAGTTCCATAGCGATGGGGTCCTTCTTCGCCAGCATCACATTGGGGGCAACCAAAAAGCGAATGAGCCAATCGCGATCGCGGCGGGCCGTCACGCCTTTCAGGTCCGGCCCAACGCGAACCCCCTTGCCAATGGTGTGGCAGGCGGCACAGGCTTTCAAGAACAAACCCTCACCCGGCCGGTTGGCAAGCGTATGACCTCTCGCTGTCGTTAAGCGCTTCTTTGTCGGTTTGCGCTTCCGGGCACGCCATTTCGGATCCAAATTGCGGATGTGGCCTGCCAAGATGTCCAAATTGGACATTGTCGAATCCCTTGCCCACTCGCCGGTCGCATCGTTGCCGAGCATAACGCCATTGCGGTGCTCACCCAATGACCGGCTTCGCTCGCCGAGCTTGTAGCGGATCAAACGGAGGTCCTTGGGGTTTCCGGTCAGAAATAACCATCCCGGACCAACGCCGAACGCCTCGGCATACTCTTTGAGCGCCTTTGGCGTGTCATTCTTTGGATCAAGAGTGATCGAATAAATGAAAATATCGCGTCCCACGAGATCGCCCAGACGCTTTTGCACCTCGATCAGTCTCGCCGTCGAGAGTCCACAAATGTCCGGGCAGTTCGTGTAGATGAAGTTGATCACCACCATCTTGCCCTTGATCAGGTCATCATAGAAGCGCAGCTTTTTGCCTTCGTGGGTGATAACGGGCAGATTCGGAAAATAGTTTTTTCCCCAACGCGCGGCTGAAGCGGCGCCTCCGCCGAGGAACGCCGGGACCAAAACGGCTAGGGCCGTGAGTAACGCGAGGCTGCACTTAAATATTCGTCCCATAATCGTCCCCAAAAAAACGCCCGGGGGGAGGTGTCTCTGACAACCCCCCCCGGGTCGTTGCTCCCGAGCTTACCCGAGCTGCTAGGCGTCCGTGCCGTCAACCCAATCCGGATCAAGGGGGTTGCCCTCGGGCAGGATTTCCGGTGTCCGGTAGGTCACCCCTCCGGGCTGTGGGTCCGGAGTGTCGATGACATTAATATGTGTTTGGCTGCCGGGACCGCCGTCCTCCGTTAAGATGTCGTAGCGCAGCAACATGGCATTATCTTCATGGACGGTGTTGTGGCAGTGGTTCACATAGGCGCCGCCATATTCACCGAACCTCACCTGGAACTTAACCTCGCCGCCTGCGCGCAGTCTCCACACATCCTTTCTGACCAATTGTTCGGTCGCGGGAATAAAGTCGCCGCCGCGATGCATGGTGATGCCTTCTTCAAAGTGAAGGTGGATCGGATGATCCCAGCCGCCGCCGCCGTTTTTAAGGGTCCAGTGCTCGACCTCTCCTGGTCTCGGGATTAAACTGGAGATCCGGTTGGCGTTGAGAAAGTGCGTGCTCTCTCCGTTGACCCTGATCGACCAGGCGAACCCTTCAATCAATGCAGCTATTTCCCGGTCGCCGCAATCTGGGAAACATTCACCGCTGCTACCGCCCCTTTTAAACTCAATTTCCCTTTCGCGGACGGGTTCTTCAAGCGGGATCTGTTCGGTCAAGGAATTGGGCACCTGACTCAAATCGTCATCGCCGGCGTGGTGCCACGTACCAGGCATATCGACGCTCTCGACTTGGTCGACGACCTTGAACTCCATGAACGCCCCGACGGCCGGATCGTCCGAATCGCCGCCCAAGGCTTCTGCCAGCGAGAGTTCTCTGTCTGGCCCACGACCGTTCGAAAATTCCAATAGGTTCACTAACTTGACCGTATCGCCGACCTGGAATTGGGAGAAGTCGACAACAATGTCGTAGCGTTCGGCAACGCCCTGTTGATCCAGTTCGGTCAAGTTTATTGGATGGACCACGAAGTTTCCGTCGTTGGCGATAAACTGGAACGGGACCGCATTTCCACTCTCGGTGGCGAGGGCCAGCTTGATAAATCGCGACATGCATGCGCATAGGCAGCGGAAACGGTATTTTCTTGGCAGAACCTCAAAATACGGCCTGAAGGCGAAGTTAACGTGGAGCAGATCGCCTAGAAACCCGTCGGTGTCAAAGATATCAAAGAAGTACTGCCCCTGAGGATCGAAGGCCATATCGGCGATCAGCAGGTTGATATCGAAATCGATGTTGCCCCAGGGCAGCAGCGAGCCGCTGGGCAGCCGGAGATTGACACCGTCATCTAATTCCTCATTGCCGCGATCCGGGCCGCTATAATAATTGAGCATGCCGAGATGCCCTTTGTAGACATTATCGGCCGTGAAATAGAACCGGTGATCGTGGATCCACAAGGTGCCCTGAAGATCGCGAAAATCGCCCGGTATATTCTTGAGCCCGCCGCTGTTCAACGGACCGGAAGCGCGCGGATCTGCGGCATCCGTATTGACTGTATCGTGTCTGGCCAGGGTGGTGCCCCAGAGATAGTCATAGAACTGGCCGGGGAAAAAGTGGGCGTTATTGGCACCATCACTGGAGGCGCTATTATGGGCATTGTGGTTGTGGGTTGCAAACTCGTTGCGGCCGAAGCCACCATTTTGCGCACGGCTTATCGGCACATCATTGTAATTACGGAAAATCACCGGTTCCCCATAGCGGACCTTGATAAGGGGAGGCGGCAAAACACCCCGCTTTAATGCGCCTGTTCCGTTATTTATATGGCCTGAATTGAAGGTCCAAACGCTATCCGGATTCTGATCCGGAAAGCCAGGATGAAACTTGGTGCCTTCGCTGACTTGCCCCAGCGACATCACATAGGCTTTCTTGGGGAAGAACTCATCCCACCTTTGATGTGCAAAGTTTTCTCCAGGCGGGCGGCCTTCCATTGGCCCTACTTTTGTTCTTCTGTTTCTGTACGGATTGCGCTCGTCCGGCAGATATTTTTTAAGGGTACTGAAATTCGTGTGCCACGAAAGCCTCTTCCCGTATGGCTCCCTCAATGCCCGGTTCTTGAACACGGCGTAAGATTTGCCTCTCGAGATGACTTTCTTTAGGGGTTCTGGTTCCTGCAGGTTGAGCCGCGGCAGCTTTTGAGTGAACTTATCTGGGTCCACGCCGAACAGTGGGCTCGGCGGCGTGCCGGTCGGGACGTCGTCATGGCCATATGCACTCTTGGCAAAGGGACTCAGGCCATGTTTGGCGGCCAGCATGCCCCCGCTCGTGATGAGGCCCCATTTGAAAAGGTCTCTTTTTGTGATCTGGCCCTGAGTGAGGGCTTGACGAATTTCCGCCCGGTTATCGCGGGCTGTCTGTGCCTCTCTAATTCGGTTTTTTGGTGCTTTGCGAGATAAATACATTTTTGCTCCCCAATAGAACTGCGACGAGATGCGAGCAAACTACGCACTGCTACGTCAGCCGGTTCTAAGCCCGAGAACTTCGCCTTTATATCAAAAATCCCATATCTCGATGGGTTAAGGCTAAAGTCCTATCTAAAAGTCCAATCTTAAGGTCCAACCTCCGTATTATCTTGTTAATTGCGTTAATTTGTCAACGTCGATTTAAAGCTGTTTATTAACAGGTTAACGGCAGAGGATCATTCGCAAAATCTATATAATAGCTGCAAAGATCTGTTTTGATTGACGAATGATCCTCTGACCATTCAATGTTAAGACGGTCGACTGGTGCACAGGGGCTTTAGTCCATTCATTATAGGCTTGATGTTGTTGCAATCGGGCCTTCGGCCTCTCCTTAAAAAGAGTGTCAAGGACATGCATGGAGGACAGTGTCAGTACCTTCCCTGAAGAGCCATGTTGCCCCATGATCTCGACGGTCTCTTTTCGCCGATGCTTGACCTGTAGTATCCGCAAGGTGTTGGCCTGCTTGATGCATTGCTGCGCGCAAATTGCAGCTCACGGATTAGTTGTTCCTGGTCCGCTTCCGGTTTGAATTAACGTATTGAAGCTATTGCTCAAAATGATCTGAGTGAGGCGCTGAACTTGGTGGTTTTTGCTTGTATCTCAGCGGCATAGGCGCGCGTTCTTAAACCGTCGAGATAATTTGTTAGACGTGTTTCAAATGACGTGGATTTTTGGCGCGCCTGAGACTGCCGAGCGGATCACGATATTGATGGGGCAGTCTCTTGAAACTTGGGTTGAGGCAAACGCTGAAATTAAGTGTGATAGGCATCATCGCTTGACCGATGTCTTTGTGATGCCGTAAATCGCTTTACATGCCGTTGAAAGCCGCTTCGATGACGTAATTTTTCGTCTGCTGGCGAGCCCAAACCGAGGCTCCTAAACCTTCAAAATTTAAGCCGTCAAAATCACAACAAACGCCAAATGTCAGACTAAAGGCTTATCTGAAATCAGACCAAAGGCTTAGACTTTTTCGTTTTTGGGAAAAAAGTCAGACGTGTGGGGCCTGTTTGCCGTTAAAATCCGGGTTCAATTTTGACAAAACGTTGGTGTTTCACGCGAAGCCGCCATGCCATGAAAATCAATGGATGTTTGAAAAAAAATGCGCACCGTGCGGATAATCGCCTCGAAGAGAACTATCCGCTCGGTACGCAGTTGGGGTGGGCTGACAAGGAACTCCGATGTCTAAGCTCGAACGAGCATTTCCTGAAATAACTGCTGTTTTTTTTACAATGCCGTGACCCGCCTGTTGGTTCTTCGCCCGAACCCTCCTTATTGTGTCGGCGCTCTTTTGGATCGAGCGCCTTTCGTCGATAAATGCGATTGACTAGGCATCTGCCCCGCTTAGTGGCGCCATCCATTGCGGTTGCAGGTCTTGATTCGTCAATGTATGCCGCGACTTTCTGATCCAGGATCTGTCTGATGGGAGGCCGGTTTCTCTATTTACCGCGGAGCTTGAGTGCCACTCGGCGGCAGCGTCGGACTGATAATCCGTATAACGTGCGGAAACGCGTTTCTTGATAAAGTTGAAGACCGTCTCGCCACCGACCTTGGCCTTGTCCACGAAGCTGTGGAGTGCCGCCTCACCGTGCTGACAGGTCGCTGGATTGCGTTCGCAGAAGCGGCCGAGATCTCTCATTGTGGCGCTCGCGATGCTATAGACGTTGTTTTGCTGTTCGCGCCCTGATGGCATCAATAAGATGAGCACCATGAGCCAAAATGCGATTCTGAGCAGAGGCACCAGCTTTTCCCTTAAATAACGATCAATTAGGTTTCGATCCTTGGGTGTATAACTAGCATCCATTCAATAAAATCAAGAAAATACAAATTGTTAAAAGGAAATAAAAACATAGAAATAATAATGACTAATTTTATTAAAAACATAACTCAATATAAATGGGTGTAATTCTTGCTCTTAGGTGAAAAACCTCTCATTCTATTGAATCAAAAGTAATTCAAATTTGTGGAGAATTTTCGCGGGAAGGAGAGCGGAAAAGACGCCTGAATCAGCCATATCGGAATCTATCCTGCTCTAATTTTCTTATTTGCGTTCACGGCAACTCAGAATTCAAAATAAACAAAGGATAAACAAAGCCAGCATTTGGGGCTGATCGGACAGACGAGGCAGATTTGGCTCTGTTTATAGACTGTTCACCGTAGCCCGCGATAATGGCTTGGCGCAGGTTGTTAATCATTCGTTTGTATTCATAGGTTGGGTATTGGAGTTATGCGACCGTTGCTTGCAAGAACGGTTTTCTTAGGCTTTCTCTTGATCACGGTTGGAATTGTTCGCAACGCTCTCTATTTGCAAGGGCAACACAATTCTGGCGTGGACGATCTGCCTATGGGTTATGCCGACAATCCGGCTTTACTGATACCGCCAAGCCGGAAGGCGTCCAGCCCTCCGAAACATGCGGACTATCCATACGTGGAGGTTGCCGAGCTGCCTGCTGCGGCAGACGAGGTTCATGCCGTTCAGCGGGAGCTGAGAGCAAGAGGATATGAACCTGGCCCGGCAGACGGGGTCGCGGGCATTTTAACCCAAGCCGCCGTGATGGCCTATGAGCATGACAATGGATGGAAAGTTTTGGGCGTTCCATCAAACGAAATTCTTAAACAGCTTCTTCTAGGGCCTTCCGGGGCGCATACGAATTCGGAGGCATCGGTTCGGATTTCGCCGGAAGCCCGGAAAATTATAACCTTGGTACAAAAAAACCTTGCTGAGCTGGGGTACGCTCCAGGCCGTATCGACGGTGTCCTGGGAGATGCAACGCGCCGAGCTATTCGGGGTTTTGAAAACGATCGCGGTGTTCCGGAAAAAGGTCGGATTTCAGGTAAACTCATCAAAGAATTGATGAAGGTCACTGATATGACTTTGGCCAATGCAAGATAGCGCCGCTTGAAGCAGTCAACCATTTCTGCGACATATGGCCGATTATGCGACTGAAATCGGAAATCTGGGTCAAAGCCTATATTCGCCGCTGTTATGGCGAAGGCGTACCGGCGATGGTGGTACGGAAAGGCGATCATGATGCAGGCGCCATATACATATTGGTGAATGGGCTCGATGGCCGCAATTGGCTATATTGCCCGGCTCCGACAGGTTTCGGGGACCCTATTGTCGGACGTTCGTGGTCCCTTTATCCGCCCGAGACTGTCTTGAGCGAGGCGGATGCGAATACTTATCTCTCCAACCAATTCCGATCAGATCCTGACATCTGGGTGATCGAGCTTGAAGACAAGGATGGCCGTCATTTTCTCGAAGACGCTCTCATTGAATTTTAGGGCAATCGATCGGCGGGGAATCGGGCAGTCATATAATATGTCAACGCATTAAACCTTTGTTAAGCATAAAAGGTGTCCAATAGCGCTGGCTGGCTTGCTGGTTTAGCAGGCTATTCTTTCCGGCCCCAGGTCGACGTGTTTCCTCCGGGCAAGGGGCCAAGGAGGGCATCAATGAGCACCATTATACAGTTCCGACGCGTCTCCAAACGAACCTCTCATGGCTCAGGAGAAGCCTTGCGCGATCGTAGAATAGGATCTGGAGACATTATTATCTTTCCAGGCGTACGAATTGAGCGAGATGGTTTACTACCGGATGGTACGACGCCGGATCGAGACGCTCGCAAAAAAATTCACAAGAATAGGCACCGCCGCCAGTAAAGGATACTGTGTGGCCGCAGCAGGGAATGTTCAAACGTTGGCGGTATCCGGTGACATAACTGGAGACTCCGAGCGATATGATTTCCGCGACATGGCCTGCCGGCAGGAGGTTGTGTTTCGCAACTCGTGTGGTTCGCTAACCCGCAGCATCGTTTCGATATCAGCAGCAGCGATACTCTTGTGCGGTTGCATGATTGAAGGTGACTTTGGCCGGCCCAAGCCCTCGTTGCTACATCAAAAGCTCAACAAAAATGTCGCTTATGTTCGAGACTTCTTCCTTGACGAGTCTCCGGAATTCTCGTTGACGGCTGACGAGCTCGAACTCCGCGACGCGGCATATTATTTTAATGAATCTCTTCCCGTTTATGCTTTGAGCAAGCGGTCATTGCTTGAAGGTGGGACCTATGCTGACCATTTGACCACCTCCGGATATAAGGTCGGACAAGCCAAGCTCAAAACGATCTCCGCACAAATAAACGCCGACCGGTATTGGCTGCGCCGGTTTGCTCGGGCTGTCAGACGAATCATGAATTCGGACGCAGAACGCCAGGCACAGCTCCGCATCTCCTCCCACGTCTTATCAGATAATGATCGAGCGAGAATATTCTCGCGGATAAAGGAGAACAGGCTCTTGGTTCACACGACTATGCGGGACCTGGAAGACCGGTTGGCGTCCTATGGCTACGCCATTGAGCGGAGCCGCATCGAACATCCAGGCGCATCCATTCAAAAAGTGGAGATGTCGATCAATCAATTGCGCGAGATCGTATCGAGCTTACGTACAGAGATTTCGAGGTTCCAGAGATATGTTGCGCCAAAGCCTTGGGAACTTTACCCAGTAAGTCCAAAACGGCAGCCCTATAAGAATGGTCTTCAGTCCAACGAGAAATCATCACGAGACGAAAAAGATAAGTGGATGAAGGGCGGGCAAAAATCTTAGTGCAGTTTTTGACTTAGGCGGAACCGGATACGCGCCACGATCTTTTCGATTTGCCAGAAATTATACGAGACGGCGTCATTCCGCTCTGCACTCGGCTTTGCGCAGAGCATCATTGGTTATGCTATCGAAGCTTTGACCGCTAAGAGGCGCCCGTATGAGCAGAATCCCTCTGGTGTGCGGTGATTTAACAATCACAAGCTCTTCGGAAGTGTCAGCAATGTCAGCTTCGGCTTCAGCTGCCTGTGCGCCATCAACTATGATCATTTGAATGCGTACGCGTTGCAAATCAGCGCTGCTTATCGAATAAAAATTTTCGCCATAAGGACTGTAGATTGCTATCGACCACACGGCGCTCCTTACAGGCGCTGTGACTTTGACAGAACCAGTGGTGAGGTCGAACCGGCAGAAAGCGTAGCGAATGTCGGGTGCCATAAACGGAAGAGGATGAGATTCCTCTGATACGCGACGCAACACATGCATTTGATTGACGGGCGCGGTTTTTGCCAGACGGTCCCAGGCCGTTCTTGATGCCAAGCTCGGTATGCTCAAAACGATTAGAATATGAAAGATGCCGCCGGCAAGAACTGTTCCGATAATCCAAAGCCAGCGTCCATCACCAATAAGATGCTTGTAGAGAGTCTTGGCCGTCGGCCGGTCAAGCAGTTTAGGAATGTTTTTTAAACTCAACCCCGGATATGCCGCCTTCGCTTTCCGGTACTGTTTTGAGATCTGTTGGCGCGCGACCCTCCAGTTTTGCTTGGGGATTGCCAAATCTGTCAAAGATAATTTCATCATCGACAGTCTATCCTTGTTATGGAGGGCAAGCCTAAATCGAGTAGGGGTGCTCCAAAAGAATCCTCCAATGTCGCCGGCCAGTGAACTCTCAGGACGAGCTGGAAAGTGTCATCGCCCAAGACAGGGAGCCAGTTGCCCGGTCGGGCATTGCTGGAAATCGAAATATCGAAAGTGTCGTCTTCCCGAAGAAAAATATTGGCACTGTTGAAGGCATGCCTGTCAGCTTTGTTTCGAAAAACTTTGCCGTCCTGGTCATATGCCGCCAGGCTCCACCATAGAGCGTCGATGGCGCGGCCTTCGACGACATAATCGCATGATGACCAGAGCTGCCGTCCCGCACTATCTTCCGTCGCATGATAGTATCGCGCGCTCGCTCCAGAAATCTGCAGCCGGCCGGAGCGTGCAATATTCGATTTGGTATAGGGATCGGCAGCGGGATCGGCGGCGGTTGGCCAAATAACCCAAGGGCCAATTTGAACGTTCGTTAGTGCCAATCCACCATCGATCGTCAGCCAAGCCGTTGCAAGACCGATAAGAAGCGAAATGAAGCCAGCGGCAAGAATTCTCAGGATTGGGCGCAAGGCAAAATCCTAATATTATCGGGTGCGACGATCACGTTTGGAAAACTTCGAATGACGCGCGCGCTTATCCCCTTTTGCTTTAGACTCTTTTTTGGATTGCGGCGGGGCATTTGGATCTGTTGAATTCTGTTGTCCGATCTCATCCGCATTTTTTAAAAGCCTTGCAATATCCGTAAGGGCTTTGCGGGTTCGTGCCGGCATTGCCCGGCCAGCATGGGCCACCGCTCCAAGAGATGGATCGCTCTTCTTAAGCGCTGCAATCCGGTTTAATTCCTCGATCTGTTTGGGATGCAATTCGAGCCCTGGAATCTGCGGAATATTGGGTGTTGCGTGAGCAAAATCCATGAATTGCTTCCATGCCATGGCCGGCAGGCTGCCACCGGTGACGCGATTGGTGGGACTGTAATTATCATTTCCAAACCAGACGCCTGTAACATATTGTCCCGTATATCCCATGAACCAGGCATCCCGATAAGCCGAGCTTGTTCCGGTCTTGCCGGCGGCCGTTGTGAAATCAAGCTGGGCGCGTCGGCCAGTTCCGCTTATGACGACCTGGCCGAGCATGAAATTCAGGTCCTCGATCACTGATCGCTCAAAAATTTGTTTGGGTTTGTGCCCGTCCTTCTCGTGGGTGTAGATGACCTCACCCCGAGAATTGCGGATCTCGATAATGCCATACGGCTTCACCGACTTTCCGCCACTGGCAAAAGCTGCATAGGCCGTTGTGTGCTGCAACGGAGTCAAACCCGTATCACCTAGTGCCATCGAGCAACTTTTCTTGACATGATTGAGTCCAAGCTTTTTTGCATTTGCCAAAACTTTGTCCCGCCCGACAGCAAAAGAAAGTTTCACGGCAACGGTATTAATCGATTTTTTAAGCGCGGTCTGCAGGTCCATTGCACCGCGGAATCCGCCGGAATAGTTTCTTGCGGACCAATAGCGGCTTCCAACGCGGCAACCTACCGGTCCATCGACAACGCGAGATGTTGGACGATAGCCATTCTCCAGCGCAGTCAAGTAGACATATGGTTTGAAAGAGGAGCCGGGTTGGCGCAGCGCTTTTGTTGCTCTGTTAAACTGGCTTTTGCCATAATCGACACCGCCAACGATTGCACGCACTGCGCCATCCATTTCCATTGCGACCATGGCAGCTTGTTTTACTCTATAACTACGGCCGTGCTGATTAATGATCGTAG
The DNA here is from genome assembly GCA_008974985.1 of bacterium MnTg02. Lineage (GTDB taxonomy): Bacteria > Pseudomonadota > Alphaproteobacteria > Rhizobiales > BFAS01 > MnTg02. Next base: position 7,740 of record BFAS01000274.1, on the reverse strand, counting down.
CAATCGCGGTATCAGCGGCACGCTGTAGCGTGACATCAACTGTTGTCTGTGCTGTTAAGACGAAGTCACCCTTCCCGGCCGCTACGCGCTGTACTTCGTCAAAGGCCCAGTCCAAGAAATAGTTTGGGCTATTGAATTCCCGCCTTTCGACGATCTTCGCAGGGTTTAGCCTGGCACCGTGGACTTGGCCCTCCGTCATAAATCCGGCTTCAACCAAATTTGTCAGGACTTCATTCGCGCGGGCGCGGGATTGCGGGAGATTAACATGGGGGGCATATTTTGATGGTGCTTTGAAAAGACCGGCCAGCATCGCTGCTTCGGCAAGCGTTACGTCCCGTATGGACTTATCGAAATAAAAACGTGCCGCCGCTTCCACGCCAAAGGCCCCGCCACCCATATAGGAGCGATCAAGGTAGAGCTTTAAAATTTCCTGTTTGGTCAGACGGGCTTCCAACCAAAAGGCGAGAAACGCCTCTTTGATTTTGCGCGACAGTGTGCGTTCAGGCGACAAAAAGAGATTCTTCGCTGTTTGCTGACTAATTGAGCTGCCGCCTTGAACGACATCATTGGCGCGGACGTTTTCGATCATCGCGCGCGCAGTGCCAATAAAATCAATGCCCATATGAGCAAAAAAGCGCCGGTCCTCAGTGGCCAGTACGGCTTTGATCATATGGTCTGGAACATCTTCCAAAGGAACCGCATCGTCATGAAGAATGCCGCGTTTTCCGATCTCGTTCCCGAAACGGTCGAGGAATGTGATGCTATACTGGCCCGTAGCCTGCCACGCTGCATTGGTTTCCTCGAAAGCCGGTATGGCAAACGATAGCATGACAGCCAGACCGCCTGTCCCAAGAGTCATACCTTCAGAGCCTAATTCCGTCAGCACCCGCTTGGCGCCGGAAATATGAAACCGTCCAAAAAAATTTGAGTATGCAGCCCACCAGCCCCTCGAATCCGCCCAGACGCCGTAAAGGCTTGAATCAAGCCAGGAATCGAGCGCGAGCCAATTGACAAGTCGTCCGCTGTCAATCCGTTTGAAGAACCAACCGCTCAAGGGTCACCACCCATTTCTAACTGCCATTGTGTTCGCTTAGAGCACAAATTTGGCAATAGCCAGAACGCAATTTAAGTCTTTACCTTATATTTGCACAAAATATGCGGTACTGGGCCGCAACGTTCAATTGTAAGTTTCAAGACCGTTCGTCGAGGGATTTCTTATGACAATCGAACAGGACCCTTTTTGGAAGCGCAAGAGCCTTGCTGACATGACGGCAGAAGAATGGGAATCGCTTTGCGATGGTTGCGGATTGTGTTGTCTGATCAAGCTTGAGGACGACGATACGGGAGAGCGGTTTCATACGCGCATTGTCTGCCGATTGCTGGATCTCGGCAAATGCCGGTGTACCGATTACCGCGAACGGCACACGCGTGTTCCTGATTGCCTAACGTTAACGGCTGAGTCGATTGGCCAAATCGATTGGTTGCCGCAAAGCTGTGCCTATCGTTTGATAAACGAAAAAAAGGACCTTTATTGGTGGCATCCTCTGATCTCAGGCGATCCCAACACCGTACATGACGCAGGCGTTTCCGTCCGCGATTGGGCGATTAGCGAGACGCGTGTTCGCCCCGATTCTTTCCAACGGTATATTATTCAGGAGCCGATGCGCGGCGGATAAGGCTCGAGGCCAGCCGTCGTCAGATCACCCTGCAATTTTATTTGGTTCCGGCGAAGATGAGGATATACGGACACTAGCGCCCGAAAAAAGAGGCTTTCAGTCCCATAAAAAATAAAATATCGGAAAAAATACCGAATTATATACTTGACAAAGCAGGCTCTCGTTCCCATATCAATAGTAAGGGAGCATTGCCATGAAACTCGATTCACCGATTTTTACCGACAAGCATAAAGCCCGCGAGCACCTTGAAGCGCAGCGTTGGCCAAACGGTCCAATCTGTCCGCATTGCGGGAATGTGGATCAAGATGAAATCAGAAAGCTTGAAGGCAAGTCACACCGCCTTGGACTTTACCAGTGCAACGCTTGCCGCGAGCAATTCACTGTGACCGTTGGAACGGTGTTCGAGCGTTCAAAAATCCCGCTCAACAAATGGTTGCTCGCGACCTTCCTTCTTTCGTCATCAAAGAAAGGCATGTCCGCACACCAAATGCACCGCATGTTGGGCGTGACCTATAAGACGGCTTGGTTCATGGCCCATCGTATCCGCGAAGCCATGAAGGAAGATTACAAGGCGTCTGGTCCGCTTGGGGGCGCCGGCAAAACCATTGAGGCTGACGAAACATATTTCGGAAAACGCGAGAACCCGCGTCCATCAGCACAACGCAAAGGCCGTCCATATATCAAGCGTGGCAAGGCCGCCGAAAAGCGCCCCATTATTTCCCTTGTCGAACGCGGCGGCAAAGTCCGTACCTTCCATGTCCAACAGGCAACCAAGGCGATTGTTAAGGACATTCTGTTCCGCAACGCTTCGCGCAAATCAATCCTCTACACTGACGAAAGCCGCCTCTATACGGCGACCGGCAAACAGTTTGCAGAGCACGAAACAGTCCGCCACTCTGCCCATGAATATGTTCGCGGAATCGTTCATACAAACACGATTGAGAATGTCTTCTCAGTCTTCAAGCGCGGAATGCGCGGCATCTACCAGCACTGTGGCGAAGCCCACCTTCACCGTTATCTTGCTGAGTTTGATTTTCGCTACAATCGCCGGACAGCTCTCAAAATTACCGACATGGAACGCACTAACGACGCACTCAAAGGAATTGGGGGCAAGCGGTTGACTTATCGGTAACTGACCACCCCCCGCACCATTCGGCAAAAGGCGAGATATTTTCTGCGCTTGCGAAAACGTCACCATAAAAAAGTTTAGAGCAGATTCCGGATATCAAGCATTTTTTTCAGTTGGATGCATTCTCATTGAAATATGCCATTGCCCACGGCGGTGATAGACGGGAGTCTAGAAGTCCGTCACAAATCGTTTCGTATATTTCTTCACTTATTAAACCTTTATAAGTAACGTCTCCATCATTCACCCTGTCACGTAAATGTTTTACCGTGTATTTCTTTGTCAAGGCATAAAATACGAAACTGTCATGCTTAATGAAATCATGATCGCCTTTCGAAAGAACGCAGGTTTCATCACATTTTACATACACTGATGAAATAGATACACACAACACTTCTTCTTGTGCATCTGGGCTTGTCAGAACTATAAAGAGATGACCGCGCCCACTATCGTGGGCAGGGCCAGTGCCTGGTATATGGAGGGTTGTTTGTTTGAGCGGATAGAAAAGTGTCATCAATAGGAGAGCACATTATGTGCTCTCCTTGTGTCCATTATCCTGTCCTCGGAATTTTCCGGATCATCAAAGTCAAGAGCCTCGAACAGGTCGCGATACGAAATTGGCATCCGCTTGCCTTTTTCGACTTCTGTATATTCCGGGCAATTTTTGTGAGTGTAATTTCTGAGTTGATTACTGGTCATAAAACCAAAGCTTTCCCAGATAGAGCACAGCACCGCATATTCTGCTTTGCTGATATGATCGAAATTCTCAGTATCGGCCGTTAACTTGGTCTCTATATCGTTTTTCTGCTCTTTGGAAATATTTACCTTCCAAACGTCATTCGTAAGATTTTGATTTATGCCATCAAGCGCGCTAGAGCAAATCGGCCCGTGGGGCAAAGAGTAGAGTTCATCAAAAAGCATAGGGTGACCATGTTGGGACACAAATTCGCGCTCCGATAGGTAAATTAGTTTGATCAATTTGAGCTTTTCGATTGATCCGCCATTCTTAGCTGCAAAGAATGCAGATATCTGAGCTGCTTTTTGCTCTTCAAATCCAACAGGAGTTGTGCCCTTACTCATCACTCACTCCAACGCGCGTCCGCTGCATTCTTCGCGGCAGCGGAACGCTCCGCTTTACTCGGTTTCCTTTTGTCACCTTTGCCCACCGCAAAATCCTTATGCGGTTTTGGTGGTGTTTTTAGAAGTTGTTTCACGGTCCGATCGAACCGCTCCTCATCCTCTTTTCCGCATTGTGCGGACTTATCTGTTGACAAGCTGTTGGCCACCTGTGGATTGATCCGAAAGACGCGGTAATAAATCGCAACAAAACTGGCGACTCACGCTATTTTTGGTGTAACTACGTTCGGTTGTTCAAAACTTTGATTGGACCGGCCGTGGGCCCCCGTGGTGGAACTGGTAAACACATCGGTCTTTAAAACCGACGCCTCGCACGGGCTTGTGGGTTCGAATCCCACCGGGGGCACACTTCCAATGAAATATCTGGTTGCCCGACTGTTCTCCGCTGTATCGGACATCCTATTTAAACAGATTCTGCGTAAATTTGTATGACAAAAATACAAAATAGATCAAAGAGTGTTTTTGACGCAGTTTCCCGAAGATTTTAAGCGCTGACCTGTCCTTTTGAGCTATAGCGCATCGAATCTGCTTTGTTAAGTATGTAATTAGGAAAAAATACCGAAAACAGGAAAATAGTCCTTGACAGCGTTACGCTACATGTGTATTGATTTGATAGTTCCAGACAGTTGCGATCCCCGGGACGTGGTTGTCATCCCCACACAAATTTAATGATCCAAATTAACGCGGTGCCGAAAAATAGCGCGGTTGCGCCAGACTGGGCCGAGATCGCACGCATCTATGCTCAGAACGAGATCAGCGTCAGCGGGATATGCGAAAAGTTTGATATTTGCCAATCGACACTTTATCGCCGGGCGCGCGAAGGCGGCTGGACGCTGCGCCGGACCATGGCTCAAGATCCGCAATCGCGACAACCTCGTGGTTTTGGACGCCAAGCTGAATTGGTGGAACGTCTCTACCAAACGCTCGAGTCGTTTCTAAAAATCATCGAAGACAGAGTTGCCATGCCGGAAAATTTCAGCGCCGCCGATCGAGAGCGTGACGGCCGAACCATGAATTCACTGGTGAAGCTGTTTGGCACCCTTACAGAACTCGATAACCGAGTCCGCTCCCAAAACAATGACGGTGAGCAGGCGCAAAAAGCCGCAGCCCAGTTGGACACAGGAGAAGTTGATGCGGCACGCCTCCGCGAAGGCCTTGCGGAACGCCTTGCTCGACTCCGTAAACACAGGGACACTGGATGAATTTCTCCTCGGACTGACCTGCGAGGAACTGCAGTTCATATTTCACGATTGGCAGATCTGGGCACGAGATGACCAACTGCCGCCCGATAAGGCAGCGAACGGTAAGCCTTGGACGACGTGGCTGATTCTTGGTGGCCGAGGAGCTGGGAAGACCAGAGCCGGTGCCGAATGGGTGCGCGCTCTGGCGCTGGGAAAGCAGCCGTTCGCGCACGAGCCCATCGGCCGTATAGCCCTGATCGGAGAAACGCTTGCGGATGTAAGGTCCGTGATGATCGAGGGTGTCTCCGGGCTACTGGCGATCCATCCGGATAATGAGCGTCCGGACTTTACCTCGTCGAAAAGGCAGCTTGTTTGGCCAAATGGCGCAGTCGCGCAAATATATTCCGCCGATGATCCAGAAAGTCTCCGTGGCCCACAATTTGGCGCAGCCTGGTGCGACGAACTCGGCAAATGGCGGTATGCGGACGCCTGTTGGGACATGCTGCAATTCGGTCTCCGTCTCGGCATCCAGCCGCGCCAAGTCGTCACCACGACGCCTCGGCCGATTGCCATATTAAGAAATCTTTTGGAAGATCCTTCGACGGTTGTTTCACGAGCCGCGACGCAAGCCAACGCTCCAAATCTTGCGCCGGCATTTTTAGACACAATTGTTGCCAGATACCGCAATACGTGGCTTGGCAGGCAAGAACTGAACGCGGAGATCCTCGAGAATTCTGACGACGCCCTTTGGACCCGGGGATTGATCGAGCGCCACCGCGGAGATGCACCGAGCGAATTCGCGCGCATTGTTGTCACAGTGGACCCCCCTGTGACGAGCGGTCAAGAAGCAGATGCGTGCGGTATTGTTGTTGTGGGCCTGGGGCAAGATGAGCGCGCATACGTTTTGGACGATGCAACGGTTGAGGCGGCCCGGCCGACACACTGGGCGCGCGCGGCGACAGCCGCATACCATGATCATAAAGCCGATTGTCTATTGGCGGAGGTCAATCAAGGTGGCGAGCTAATTGCCTGTGTCATTCGCCAGGTTGACCCGACGGTTCCAGTTAACACGGTACGGGCAACCCGGGGCAAATGGCTCCGCGCCGAACCAGTAGCCGCGCTCTATGAGCAGGGCCGAGTCGTACATTGCGGCGCTTTTCCAAAACTCGAGGACCAGATGTGTAATTTCGAGCGAACGGGATTTTCGCGAGGAAAAAGCCCGGACCGTGTGGACGCCCTGGTTTGGGCGGTCACTGAGTTGCTGCTTCGACGGATAAGCACCCCGCGCGTGCATTCGATTTGATAAGGACGGAGAACTCATAATATGCCGCCGCTACTGCCTGCGCTCGCGCGGTTGTTTTCGCGTGCAAGGCCGGATGACTTGGATCGAAAGGCCAGCGCTGCAGCCCCGCTGCTTGCGCTTAACTTTCAAGGGAAACCGGTGTGGACGCCAAGAGATTACGGCGCACTCTCTCGAGAGGGCTTTCTAAGAAATCCAGTCGTTTATCGTTGTGTCCGCATGATTGCGGAATCCGCGGCATCAGTGCCTCTGACGCTGTTTGAAGACGGCATGGAGCTTGATCGCCATCCGTTGCTTAGTCTTTTGGAGACGCCAAACCATCGCCAGTGCGGGACCGATTTGCTTGAATCCTGGTATGGCTTTCTACTCGTTTCAGGAAACGCCTATCTCGAAGCGGTGGCGATAGGACGCGAGGTTCGCGAACTCCACATTCTTCGGCCAGATCGCATGAAAGTTGTTCCGGGACCGGACGGATGGCCGGAAGCTTTTGAATATACGGCGAATGGGCAAAGTCATCGGTTTTCGCAGGACGTCGTCGATGGAGTGCGACCGATCCTCCATATGAGGTTATTCCATCCGACCGACGATCACTACGGACTTAGTCCTATAGAAGCCGCAGCCTTCGGCATCGATACTCATAATGCTGCCGGGGCATGGAATAAGGCGCTGTTGGACAATGCTGCCCGGCCTTCCGGGGCACTTGTCTACAATGCCAAGGACGGCAATCTGACTGCAGAGCAGTTTGAACGGCTGAAATCAGATCTCGAAACCAGCTTCCAAGGCGCTGCCAATGCGGGACGTCCGTTGCTGCTCGAAGGCGGATTGAGTTGGACGACGTTGAGCCTCAGTCCCAAGGACATGGATTTTATCGAGGCCAAATATGTAGCGGCCCGCGAGATCGCTCTCGCCTTAGGCGTACCGCCAATGCTTTTGGGAATCCCTGGAGATAACACCTACTCCAACTACGCGGAAGCCAACCGGACATTTTGGCGGCAAACAGTCATCCCGCTTGTGAAGCGGACCGCGAAAACAATCGTCGGGTGGCTGGCGCCAACCTTTGGAGCGGATTTGGCGCTAAGGCCGGATATTGATGGCATCGAAGCATTGTCATCGGAGCGGGAAGCGCTATGGAAGCGCGTCAGCGAAGCCGAGTTTCTGACGGTTAATGAAAAACGCGCCGCGGTTGGGTATGGGCCGATTGAAGGTGGAAACCAGTTCAGCGGCCGAGACGAAACATAATAACTGCAACCGCGTAGCAAGATCGGCATCCCGCTAAGTCCTGGGGTGCTCATTTTCCCCAGAAAAATCAAGAAGCGACCA
>BFAS01000273.1 GCA_008974985.1 bacterium MnTg02 | reverse complement strand
ATCTGGCTATTTGTCTGCCTGGCCGTGCTGGCCAACCGCCAGATGCGTTCGCGGCTCATCCCGTTCGGTAGTATTGACCTCTGCGACTATATCCGCTGCGATATCTGCTTCCCTCATCCAAAGGCAGACACATCGCCGCCCGCACGCGGCGGCGATAGGCAAATTCCGTAGCCCGCCGCTGAGCGAAACCGGGACCCGGCCGCTTATACCGGCATTTTCAACCGAATGGAAAATTGAAAGTTTTTTCCAAGATACGCATTTTTAGCGACGGATTCATGGACATCGGCTCGTATCAACACCAAATGCTGGCGCAAGTGGCAAGTGACGCGCGTTGGCTGTTGCCGACGTGCCATTCACAACACCCGTTCGCAGATGTTCAATACCGGCAGCTGCGCCTTTATGCGCAGAAACTGTTGACGTCCCCCGCACTCGATCGATTGTGCCGGATGCCTCTGACGGAAACTTGGATCGATCACTGACAGAGAGAATCACATCATGAAGACAAAGACAAAAATTACCTTGGCTGCGGCAGCGCTTCTGCTGGCTGGAACGGCCGGGATGGCCGGCTTTGCCGCGGCGGATCATCGCGACAACCGGGATGGACGGCGCCATAGCGGCTGGCATGGCAAGCACCATGATGGCGGATGGCGCGGTCATCGTCGCGGCCGATGGAACAACCACCATGGTGGGTCGAGCGGCTGGCACGGACGGCGCCGTCACGGCGGCCGGCGGCTGATGGAGCGGTTTGATGCCGATAAGAATGGCAAGCTGACACAAGACGAGCTCGACACCGGGCGCAAAGAGCTGCTCGCGCGCCATGATGGCAACAAGGATGGCACGCTTTCCGTCGATGAATTTGGAAATCTTTGGCTCGAAGTCAAACGGCAACGCATGGTGCGTGGCTTTCAGAGACTCGACAAAGACGGCGATGCCTCTATTACGGCCGACGAATTCCTGAAACCCTTCGCAAACCTCATCGCAAAATTGGACCGTAACGATGATGGCGTGTTCGACAATACCGACAGGCTGCATCGTTATCGCGCACGGCGCAGCGGGCGAAACGATGAAGCGCCACGCAGTCCGGATCGGGATAACAACTAAACAATAAGGACGTTTAGCTCGCCTCGATCAGCCATCTGAAAATCAGTGACTGGGCCAACGAAACACATACTCCCCCGACTATGGTCCAGTATCACCGTTTGCCAGACTGGCTGATCGAGGCGATTTTTTTCCTACCGCCGGGTTCACAGAAAACTTGTCAACAGGGTTGCCGATAATTCACCGATTACGGAGTCCACCCTATACGAATCGGTAGACACAAGACTATCCTTTGTTAGCCGTATCTATTGCTGCCGCATAGTCACACATTAGCAGCCTCGAAACTTCGCGTATGAGCCGCATCGGCGCAAACCGCTTTCGCCAACACGCATACAGCCACTTTAAAATGTGCCCGAGAATTTTGAAAACTCCGACCGCTAGTCGTTAAGATGAAAAATTGGGGCCGCGTCATGCAATTTCTCACAATCAAAACTGTTGGAAAAACTTTGTTTTTGCCATTGGCCTTAGCTTTAATTTCCTCAAGTGCATGGGCCTTACCTGATCTTATCATAAATACTGCTGACTCGACGGTAAGCTCAGGAAGTTGTGACACGAATGAGCCACTGGCGAGCGGAAGAATCGCGATCAAAAACCAGGGCGAATCAGCAGCAGCGCTTGGGGTAACCACCCGCTTCACACAAACCATGCTGGCCATATATGTGCCTGAAAACATCGATATGATGGATACAAAACAGGAGCGGGAGAAACTGGACCCCTATGATCAAGAGGGGATTGAATTTGAGATCGGAAGAGATGTTCAAAAGAGATCCCGTTTTTTTGGCGATCCTTCCAAAAAATCAGCGTCCTCATCAGGATCTTATTCCGCTACGGAGAGAATATTAGGCATTCAAAAGGCATTGGCTAAGCTTGGCTATTATGAAGGCAGCGTGGACGGCGTTAGCGGCCCAAATACGCGCGCAGCCATTCAAAGATTTCAGAGCGACCAAAGCGCAAGTCCGACAGGCCGTTTGAAACCGGCACAATTAAATCTCCTGTTCGAGCGCACCGGTATTTCGCTTGAGCACGTGACCGGCGCCACAGGCAAGATCAGAATTGGTATATATGCCGTCGTCGATCCATACAATCTCATCGCTGAGAGCAATGAAGCCAATAATATCGAGTACTTTAGTATTGAGATCGACTGCAGCGAATAACATAACCCGCCGGCTTATTCGCCACTATGAGCGTTTTCCGTCCCGATAGGTTCGGAAAATCGCACAAGCTTTTCCAGAAAGTACTTTCGCAACCCAATTGACCCGGAATTTCCCGCCTGCGCTTCGTAGCGAAAGGACAGTAGGGGCAATTCCGGCGCGCCAGGCGCGGAAATAGTGCGTGAAGCCGTCATGACAATGAACATTGTTGCGCGCCCAAAGTAATCAACAACCACGCGAACAGAATCACATCCCGCACGCGCTGCTCACGGCGAATAGCCTTAGAAACCTACCGGTCGATGACCGGTAGGTTGGACGTTCGTTACAAGGAATATCAGCGCTGACGGCGTCTGCGCTTACGCTCCAAGACCGAAATAATACACGAAACCGCCGAAGATCATCGCGAACACGATCGACGTGACAAGTGCATTCACAAAGCGATTGCTGAATGAAATTGTATTGCCAATCAAATCCGAGATGAAAACCACGGCCGCCCCAATCAGCACGATTGCAATCCAATCATATTCTGCCGGTATCATTGTATATCCCCCTGTTCACTGCCATCGACGATTCGATGACTTCACGACGCCTACCTGGCTTTATGACAAAACCAAATAGGGCTGCATGCGTCGGTGGCTGCCTTCGATTAAGTGACCTGACCCGGTCCCCCTAAAAGCATTATTTAGCGGCGCTCATTGGCAAAAATAATTGATGATGATGTCGAGGATGGGAGCCGCCGAAACTATCCCTCGCGATTTAATTCTGCCATATGGCATGGCAATGTTGACCGTCTAAATTGTCGCGTGAATGTCATACTACAACACGGCCCTCATTTTCAATATTGCAATGCATTCGCTCAATGAAATCACAATTGTCAAAGTCGCGCTGCGTCTGAAATTGATGAAAATCCAAATTTATTGAGAGATGTCCTACTGATTGGGGATTGCGGCGTTTGCTGCCCGCGCACGGCATATGCAACCAATGCGCGCGCTTTTCAATCGAAACATGGCATCGGCCGCACGGGCTTTGACCTCGCTGGCGCAATACGCCTACTCTATGGAATTCATCCGGGAGAATGCGAATGCCAAAAATACTAAGTGAGGACGCCGTCCAGCAATATGAACGAGATGGTTATACCTTTCCAATCAGAGCCATGTCAGCCGGCGACGCGCTGCACTACCGAAAATGTCTCGAAGTTTATGAACAGGAGACCGGCGGTCCAATCTCCAGCAACATGCGCCGAAAAACGCATCTCCTCTTTCGATGGGCAAATGAGCTTATACGTCACCCAAAGATAGTTGATGCGGTGGAGGACATTTTGGGTCCGGACATTCTTTGCTGGGCCTCGAATTTCTTCATCAAGGAAGCGAACACGCCTGATTTTGTCGCATGGCATCAGGACGCGACTTATTGGGGCTTGAGCTCCAACGACGTCGTCACGGTTTGGATTGCCCTCACCGACGCGCCAGTGGAAAGCGGCGCAATGAAGTTTCTGCCGGGCAGCCACCGCCAAGCCGTGCTGGAACACCGCGATACGTTCGATGATCATAATCTACTGACTCGTGGACAAGAAATTGCGGTGGACGTGCCTGACGACGAAGGCGTTTATGTGCCGCTCAAAGCCGGAGAATTTTCACTCCATCATGTGCTGTTGGTTCACGGATCCGAGCCCAATACCACGAACGACCGCCGCATCGGCTTGGCGATCCGCTATATCCCGACCCATGTCCGCCAGCTTAAAGCGGACGACACAGCGATGCTGGTCAGAGGCATTGACGTCCATAATTATTTTAATCATGAACGGGATCCCGTCCATGATTTGGATGAGGCAGCGCTTGCAGCGCACGCCAAAGCCATTAACGCCAACGTAAAAACGCTCTACTCCGGAACGGATAAGACTGTTTTCCGGGCCTGAACGATCTTCGGCTTCAATCGATAAGAGACTTAGATGCTCAAAATTTTAGGGCGGGCGAACTCCATTAATGTTCGTAAGGTTCTGTGGATATGTGGCGAACTTGGGCTGACCTATGAACGTGAAGATTGGGGCCGGGGATACCGGCCAACGGATGATCCGGAGTTCTTGTCCGTCAATCCGATTGGCTTGATTCCGGCGATCGTGGAAGACGGGGTAGCGCTCCGGGAATCGAACACAATTGTCCGATATCTGGCCGCCAAATATGGACCGCCGGAACTCTACCCAACTGACCTCGTTATGCGGGCCCGGGTCGAGCAATGGATGGATTGGGTCAATTACGAGACGTCGATATCGCTTCGAGGGGCGTTGCTCGGCGGTCAGCTTGACGAACCTCCTTGGAACAAACCCTG
>BFAS01000272.1 GCA_008974985.1 bacterium MnTg02 | reverse complement strand
GGGCTGCGATAGACCCAGGCATGAATTCCACAACTGCCGCCCATAACCTTAGACCAGTCCCAAAAGAGCGCCCCATTCCTTGCAGCTACCCGGCGTAGAACACTCCGCACTTGGTCGAGGAGGACGGGCGGATGCCAGCGCGCGAGCTGCCGGTCGCGGGCGCGAATTCGTTCTGAATAGGTCTTGATTTCCTCGGCGTTGAGCCGCCGGCAAGGAATCGACTTCGCCGCTCCGGAAATACGGCCCGCATGATCCGGCAGACGTGCCATGTCCGGCGGTCCAAGCATCAGCAATGAGGCTTGCGGCGCAAGCGTCTTAAGATGAGAAATAGTCTCCGATATACCGCTTTCGTATATCGCAACGTTTAGTTTGTCGTCGAAACTTTCATTCGTCCCGTAACTCAAAATGATGAGATCAGGCTTTATCTGCTGCAATTCTTGGCCAACCAGCGTTGCGTCCCAAAGCTGTGCAATTCCTGCCGTCGCATTAGGCACGCCAAGGCTGACATATCGTATTCCCGGGTTGCTGCGTCCGACCGCCCAGGACAAAAGTGTCACTGGCCCGTTGTCCCCGGCCGTAACCTTGAGCGTTTTCCCAGCCTGGTTCAGCCTTAACCGCTTGATCTGCAACCCGCCAGCGGCGGTGTCCACGATTTGCCGGATCGCATCATTGCCATTCTCATCCTCCACGGAGACGATCGCGGTGCCTTGGCGCGGTCCGGCGAGAAACGAGATTTCGGCCCAGCTAAACTGCCCTTTAAGATCCGTCAAGCTAACGCTTGATTTCGCCGCCCCGGACGTCAGCCTGACGCCTGTCAAGCCAAAGGGGCCTGTATCGCCTGCTAGGCTGTTGGCAACAGTCCAAGTCCCTGTTTGATGGACCTGCATACCGCGCGCACGATAATGGGGGAAGGGCCGCCCTGGAGACATCATTCCCCGCCCGGCATCACCAAATCGCGAATGGAAAACCTCGCGAAGGTCGCCACCGAAACGATCCATCGCTATGCGCTCATCACCAAGATGAAGAATTGTGATAGGCCGCTGAAGGGCGGCAGACTCAAGACGGGCCAATACGGAATAAAAGTTCGCAAGCGCACGATTGGCTACGACGTCCGTGACAATCGCTTTTGAACCGGCCGGGCGCGTAACAACCGAGCCCAAACGCCCAGGCCCCGGACCCCGCTGCAAGCTCGCGGATGTCGCCCGCGTTTCGACTTTTTGGATTTCTCTACCCTGCTTCAAGTGACGTGTAGACGTCACCGGCTGCTCGGCCGCAGCGCCGAACGAACCTGTCTTTTGCGACCGATTAACTTGGCTGGTTGTTGTGCGATCGGAACTAGAATTGCTATCGGCAGACTTGCCGGAAAAGAAGTCGGGCAAGCATCCGGTCAAACCAAGCGCTGCGATCGGCGTCAAAACTATGGCTATACGCCGCAATCGCCACGACCGACTGCCGCAACGCAGACTAAAGATACGCATAAAACTATCTGCCCCGTATTTATTTTGCTTATGATCACTGGCTCAATTGGTTTCGAGGCCAAGAAAAATCGTCTGCACGGCCAGCTCTGGGTGTCATCTTTTCCCCTTTAATCAGTACCTTGTAGTATGGCAGCTGCGTCAAGGGAACTCTTTGCTTTGCAGTTTTAAGGCTGAGATCGTTTGATGGGCTTACTGACGATAGAGCCGTTACGCCGCCACCGATATCATTCGCCAATATCTCGCCCGCAAATGAATTCGAACCGCTGCGCGCAAGCGCGGTCGCCAATGCGATCTCAGGTATTCTCGGGCGAACGATCCGAATGCCATCGACGATTTTGACAATCACTTGCTCGCCCTTACTGCCGACTGGCACGATCTGAGATACAATTGTGCCCCATTTATTGCGCTTTGCGGAAATCGCCGCACGCTTGTCCTTGGCACTACCCGCCGTGCCTGTCCGCTTTTTTGCCCTGGCCGCGGAACTGCGAATAGCGCGGGTTTGTTCTTCCTTATTGCCCGCTAGCGGAACGTTACGTTCGGACTGCGCGGCAGCCAGATCGCGGCGAATTTCGCGTTCGACGAAATGAGCGAGCTTATCGAAACCCGAGGCTGTAAAATGCACCCCATCCGCAGCTCGGAGCCGGCGGATCTGACCCGCCACATCGGCACCATAAGAACTGTAGCGCCCGAATTCATCGACGAAACGATTCCAGGTATCAATAAATTTCACACCCTTGAGAAACGCCCGTTCCCGGAAAATATCATTCAAAGCCTGCATCTTCTCATTGGTTTTGGGACTGCGCATAATGGGTAGTCCGACCCAATAGATCGCCACCCGGGCTTTCTTCAATCTTTCGAGAAAGGCATCTACGCGTTTCGCGTATATCGCGCGCCATTCCGGGCTACCTATACTGTACCTCTTGCCCTTCTCAGAAACGGACGTGCGCTCATTGATGCCCAACATAAGGACGACAATATGAATTGTTTCCGTCTTCAGCGTTTTATCCACAAAGGCGCGCAAGTCCGAAGCTTTTGAGCGCGAAAAGCTCGCTCCATAAACTGTTTTCCGGACAATTTCGATCCGGCCATCCGCGACAAGGGCGCGTTCAAGCCCGTCCGATATCCCGTTTGCCAGGCTATCGCCGAAGACATAAAGCTTATAGAGGTCCCCGGCCGGAAACGGTGTCACATAGCTTCTTGAGACAAGATCAAAAGTTTGCGCCGTGGATTGGCTCGAATTCGCATGCACGAATAGGACTGCCAACACTACCAATGCAAGCAAAGATCTCGCCTGGCGCAAGTTGGAGCCGAAGCCAGAGCCCCGCACGGCCAATTTTCTGACAACAACTGGATGGGCACCGGCACTGCACCTTTCGCCGGCAAACTCATACAGCAATGTCAAACAGGCAAATGTCATAGCCAGGGCCGGTTCCGTTTAGCTGTCCTCACGTAACGCGTTTAAAAATTCGAGACTTGGATATCCATCGGCTTGCAAGCCCTTCGCCTTTTGATAAGCGCGAACGGCTGCGCGGGTCTTCGGGCCGATAATTCCATCAATTTTTCCCGTTCGATAGCCTTTGGCACGGAGCCGTCGTTGCAACTCTTCTCTTTCGCTTTTCAGCGCCAGCGGCACAGACGTCTTCGGCCAAGGGCGGCTCAATCCACTATAGCCTGCGATTCGATCCGCCAAATGACAAATCGCAAGGGCATAGGCGATCGAATTATTATAACGAAGAATGACGCGAAAATTGTTGAGAATGAGGAAGACTGGCCCTGTTGATCCGGCGGGTAGGATTATTGCCGCCTTATCATTCAATCTTGGAAACCGGCGGCCGCGAACCCGCTCGACGCCGAGCGAAGCCCATTGCCTGATGGATTTCACCGAATTCTGCCCCGTTCGGGCATAATCGAACCTGTCCGGTAGCTGAATTTCATAGCCCCAGCCTTTGTCAGGCTGCCAGCCTGAAATTTTCAGATAGTTAGCGGCGGAGCCGAGGGCATCACTGGTCGTATCCCAAATATCGCGCTTGCCATCGCCATCGAAGTCAACGGCATAGTCAAGATAAGTCGTCGGTATGAATTGAGGCTGCCCCATCGCACCAGCCCAAGATCCAACCAATTTATCCGCTGCAATATCTTCGTTTTCCAGAATTTTAAGCGCGGCAATAAGCTGGGTGCGTCCAAAGGCTTTACGCTTACCTTTAAAGCCGAGGCTTGCAAGCGATCGGATAGCGCTCCTCGCACCCGCGCTTTGCCCATAATAGGATTCCAATCCCCAAATGGCTGTTAAGACGTGGCGATCGACACCATAGGCCGCTTCGAGTTTCCCAAGCAATTCCCTGTGCTGCTCAAATTGGTCTTGACCGGCCGCAATGCGATCCGCGCTCACGCGCCGCTCGATATAGTCCCAGATTGGCGTTGAGAATTCCGGCTGATTTTCGCTTAAGCGAAGCACATCAGGATCGAAGGTAAGCCCCTTTAGAGCTCTGTCGAAAACAGCGCGCGATATGCCCTTCGCTTGAGCTTCCGGCCAAAGCGCTTGCGTCCATTTGGTAAAAGCTTTGTCCGATTTTGCCGCCTCCCCCTCTGCATCCCCAGCCCAGACCTGGCCCCCGCCGGTCGCCCAAATCGAGCCGATTAGGACAACAGCTATCGCAGTTCTGGAAAAAGTCCGCGGCTGAGTGCAAGAGCAATAGAGGCGCGCAAACCCATAGGGAAATCGCCTCAAAAATTGCCAGCGGCTCGATACAGCCTTAGCCACTTCAAAGTCCATTGCTCAGCGATCCCAAGAAACGGATGTACAGCGAGCGACGCATCGAGCGCAGACCTAAGCCCGCCCGATCGCCACATCTATCTTAATTGCTGACCGATCGAATCCGTGACGACAAGGCCCTACTTGGATAGCATGTCACGGGCAAACCATAGCGGCGCTGATAGGCACCGACAGCGACCCGTGTTGCCGGACCGAGAAGTCCGTCGATTTTGCCGGTTTGGTAACCTCCTGCTGCGAGCTTGCTTTGAAGCCGCCGCACCCAATCCCTCGTGAATCGCTCAACAGGTTTCCACCCCGTCTCAAACGGCCGGTCATGGCCGATCCGATCCGCCATGTGACCGATAAAAAGGGCATAGAGATTGGCAGGATTGTAGGTTTTGATCACGAAGAAATTCTTGAGAACGAGAAATGCCGGTCCGAACTTTCCTGCCGGCATCAGCAAAACCGCCTTTTCTCCAAGTCGCGCCGGCCGGAATTGGCGGTCATAAGTTCTGACAATGCCGATGCGCAGCCATTCGGCGATGGTCCGCGCATTTCCCTGACCCTCCAATGTACAATCAAAATTCTCCGGAACGCGGACCTCATAGCCCCAGGTCTTGCCCCTTTGCCAGCCATTCTTATTGAGATAGTTCGCCGTTGACGCCAGCGCATCAGGAATTGACTTCCAAATATCCCGCCGTCCATCTCCATCGAAATCCACTGCAAAATTTCGAAAATCCGATGGCAAAAACTGGGTATGCCCCATGGCGCCGGCCCAGGAGCTCTTCATTCCACTGCGGGTCACATGACCCTCTTGCAAGATTTGCAATCCTATAACGAGCTGTTTGCGGAAAAAAATCTTGCGCCGTCCCATAAATCCTTGAGTTGCGAGCGCTTGAATCGCGTAGTGCGGAATTCGATAGGTGCCAAAAGCCGTCTCGCGCGCCCAGACGGCTAAAATAACCGCTTTTCCAACGCCATATCTGCTCTCAAGAACCGTGAGCAAGTCTTGCCATTCAGCAAATTTCTTGCGGCCGGTTTGGACCAGCGTGCTGATACGGTTTTCTGGAAAATAGTTGCCGGGGAGATCAAACTCTGGCTGCCTCTTCTTCTTTTTCTGAAAACCACGCTCCTTTGGTGACGGCCGGAAACTCGCAATCTCGGGTGGCACCAGATCGGGAAGCTTCCAATCGAGCCAAATGCCCCGAAACGCTTCATCGAACGTCGCCCGTGAAACCCCAGCTCGTTTCGCTTCCGGCCAAAGTTCCTCGATCCAGGTTCGAAACGCCAATCCAACCCGATCCCGATAAGCCGGCTGAGCGTTTGCGTCGTTCGTTGTCATGATGGGGATGAGGAATGCGGCAAAGATCGTCACAGCAACCATAGTGACCTTAAGACCTGCCGACGTAACAGACCGGGCAAATGGCCATGTTTGGCGAACCGCTGTCCGGCCACGTATCAAACGGAACCAAGTCGCCACAAAATAAATCATCATGGTATGGAGTTTGCCCTACCCACCTAATTTTCTTATGCTGGCATACCTAATCCACGCAACCTATATCCTAGCTTCACGGACCGTGGCCAGTGCAAGAATATCTTTTAACCGCAACGATCTGAATCGTGTGATTTCAAACCGGAGCCGGCTGGTCTTTGCTGGCTAGGCCGAAATGAGCGCCAATTTCATTCCGAGCTCGTCGGAAAATTGGCTGTTTCAGGCTATTTTCAACGAAACTCAGCCTTTGTTGCTTCGCTCATGAGCAACGAGCGATGCGTCAATTTCCACAGGGATCCGCGCATCTTAGACTGCTTAAAAAGTTGGAAAGAGTAATCTACGAAGAACCGGGGAGGAGAAATTATTGCTACTGGAAAGTCGGCGACCTATTCCCGATTCGCCGCAAGAATATGATAGGAATAGAAAACGCGGCCAATTTATCGGACAGAAGCGGTTAAAGGGGAAACTGGATATCTGGAGATATGGCTGAAGCTATCAAATCCGAAGACCAGCAGACGAAGGCATTGATAGAGTCTGCAAGACGGACGCTGGAGATCGAATGCGAGGGGCTGAAGTCCCTGGAAACGGCCCTTCGATCCGGACTGGCTCACCATTTTGCACAGGCCGTCGAAATCATCCGTGGCGCAAAGGGCCGGGTCATCGTTAGCGGCATGGGGAAAAGTGGCCATGTCGGCCAAAAGGTTGCGGCGACCCTCGCTTCGACCGGCACGCCTGCCTATTTCGTTCATCCCGGCGAAGCAAACCACGGTGACCTCGGCATGCTCACCCGGGACGATGTGCTGCTCGCCTTTTCATGGTCTGGGGAAACTGCCGAATTCTCAGGCCTCATCACTTATTCGCGGCGCTTCGCCGTTCCACTCATTGCCGCCACGTCCCGGGAGAAGAGCACGCTAGCTGCCTCCGCGGAGATCGTATTGCTTTTGCCGCAAGCTAAAGAAGCCTGTCCTCACGGTCTTGCGCCAACAACATCAACAATAATGCAACTTGCGCTTGGCGATGCCCTGGCCATCGCTCTCCTTGAAAGCAAAGGCTTCACTGCTCAGGATTTCAGCATCTTCCACCCCGGCGGCCAGCTCGGAGCCAATCTCAAGTTCGTCAGCGATATTATGCATAAGGGCGATCAGATGCCGCTTGTTGATCGGGACGCCGTAATGAGCGATGCCCTGGTGACGATGACGGAAAAAAGCTTTGGTTGCCTAGGCATAACGGGTGCGGGCGGCCGCTTGGTCGGCATCGTGACCGATGGCGATCTGCGCCGGAAAATGGGGCCAAAGCTTCTTGAGACCGCCGCCAAAGACATCATGACAGCATCACCGAAAACCGTGCGCCCCGATATGTTGGCAAGCGCCGCGCTCGAAATCATAAATTCATCGAGCATTACCGCGTTATTCGTTGTCGAGAACGACAAACCGGTCGGAATTATTCATGTGCATGATTTGCTTCGACTTGGTGTCGTCTGACGTCAAACAATTATTAATCTTTCCGCCCTTTGACCAGAACGCGATCCCTGCGCGTTAAGGGACAAATTTTCAGCATATTGACCGGGTCTATAGGACGTGGGGAAGCGTATGCGTTCGCGGAACGTTTCATGGGAGTCGTAGGGAAACCGGCATTGGACCGGCAAAAGGAGATGCCATGATCTGCCGTGCGTATGGAGGCATCCCTGCGCTTGTTCTTGTGGCGTTCCTTATTTTCTCGTCAGGCTTATCCGGTTGCGCCGCTCTCATGGTCGCAAAAACCGCAACGTCTGTTACGGCGGCAGCTGTGAAAACCACGGCGAGGGCAACAGGTGCTGCGGTCGGCATCGCTGCCAAGGCCGTTACCGGCTCGCAGGACAAAGCCGAGGCGGACAAAGACGGCTGAACGTTATTTTTTATTTCTTATTTTTGAACGATGGGTCCGGTCAAGGAACTGTTAACCAACCCGGACCGGAAATTGTAGTCTTTTGGCCGTTTATTGACGACTGCAAAGCTATTCTATCACTCTCAATAAGACGGACTTTCTGAAAATTTTAGTCAATAATTTCCCAGCAGCTTTAGCAAATCTTACCTAGTCCGGGGTTACACTCACTCCCAAGTTAGAGCGTCAAAAGCGCCTGTAGGGTTTGAAAACAGGGTTGAGTGTAACATGGATATCGCCACAATTATCGGGATTGTCTCGGGGGCAATCGTTGTCGCCATCGCGATTTTACTCGGCGGAGATTTTGGAACCTTTGTCAACGTTCCTTCAATTCTGATCGTTGTCGGCGGCGGTTTCGCAGCCACGGTCATCCGCTTCCCGCTTGCCAATGTGTTTAGCGCGCTTGCGCTTGGCGGCAAGGTGGCTTTTACCCACAAAAAAACGAGCGCGAAAGATATGATCGGCGAGATTGCGCGCCTTGCGGAAATCGTGCGGAAAGACGGTCCGCTCGGTCTTGAAGGCGCAGAGATCAACGAGGATCTGCTCAAAAAGGGATCTCAGATGGTGGCGGACGGTTATGATCCTGACGTCATCCGAGGCATGCTCGAGCGCGAGCGCGACCTTTTTTTAGAGCGCCTTAGCGAAGGCGCTCGCATTTACAAGTCGATCGGGGACGCGGCTCCTGCTTTCGGCATGATCGGGACGCTTGTCGGTCTGGTGCAAATGTTATCGACAATGGACGATCCATCGACGATTGGCCCTTCAATGGCCGTCGCGCTTCTGACCACACTTTACGGCGCTGTTATCGCCAACCTCATCGCATTGCCGATCGCTGATAAGCTTGGCAATAAAGCCGTTCTCGAGGAACTCAACCAAACATTGGCGCTCGACGGCATCATGCAGCTTCGCGACAATAAAAGCCCGGCACTCATTCGCGAGTTGCTGGTTGCTTACCTTCCTGAGAAGCAACGCAGTCAGGTTCTTGGGGAGGAGGCGGCTTAGCGCGTTAACCGCGCGACAAGACGCCCGCTAAGGAGAGGCTTCCAATGGCACGTAAGAAAGAGGCAAGTGGTGGTGACATTCCGGAATG
Source organism: bacterium MnTg02 (assembly GCA_008974985.1). Taxonomy (GTDB): domain Bacteria; phylum Pseudomonadota; class Alphaproteobacteria; order Rhizobiales; family BFAS01; genus MnTg02. The sequence goes on along the minus strand of BFAS01000272.1, from coordinate 33,718 downwards.
GCTGGTCACATTCGCCGACCTCATGTCCATTCTGGTTTGCTTCTTCGTGCTTCTCATTTCATTTTCGATCCAAGACAAAGAAAAAATGCAAGTCGTCGCCGGTTCGATGCGCGAAGCCTTTGGTGTCCAGTTTGAGGCCCGCAAGGCCGGCATGATCGAGATTGAAGGCGCGCCCGTGCGTCAATTTGTGAAACAAATTGCGCCACTGCCCCGCGAAACCGACACCGATTTTGCAGAGCAGCAACATGATCAAAAAACCAAACAAGGGCCGGAAGCGAATACCCACGATATTGAAAAAACCAATATCGAGCGCCCGCGTCAATTTGCTCTCGCCACGGCATCACTCAGGCAAGCTTGGAGGGAAATGCCGGAGATCAACGAACTGTCGGACAATATTATCCTAGAGGAAACGCCGGAAGGGCTGCATATCCAACTGGTCGACCAGGAAGGCCGTTCGATGTTTTCAGCCGGCTCCACGACTCCATTTGAGCGGACGCGGAAACTGTTGAGCAAGATGGCGCAAGTTTTAAGGGAACTTCCAAACCGGATCGCGGTTACCGGACACACCGACGCATCACGATTATACGAGCGCCCTGGATATACGTTGTGGGACCTCTCGGCCGACCGGGCCAAATCAGCGCGTCGCATTCTTGCCGAAAGCGGTATTCCTAATGACCGCTTCTTTTCCATTACCGGCAAGGCGGATTCAGAACCCCTTTTTCCGGAAGACCCCTTCCTCGCGGCTAATCGGCGTATATCAATCCTGATTATGGCCGAAGCGCCGCCTTATCCCGTAGGGTACAAACCGTAACCGGCAATTTATACCATCGGTCATTTCTAATGACCGATGGGCGTTCAAGCGCCACGCAGGCTTGACCGCCATAGGGCGCGGGCCACGCGGTCGCGCTTGCCAATGGTCGCCAATCGTTCGTGAGTCAAAACTCAAGGACCATTGGTATTAGCTTATGGAACGCTTCGTGAGGCGCTTCTCAATCAGAATTGGGAGCGGATCAAGAGACGCCCGCGCGTTCGACAAGCAACATTACTCCGTCGCTATCTGTGACTTTCACGCGCTCGCCCTCGGCCAAATCCGGTCCGGATACTTGCCAGAGTGAATCACCGATCCGAACCTTTCCCCGTCCATTGACGATCGGCTCCGCGAGCACATATTGGCGGCCAACAAATTGCTGTGCCCGCTGATTGAGCAGTGGACGTTCGCTTTCCTGTTGATCGGGCGTCCAATATTTCCGCGCAAACATTACGCCGACGAAAGAAAAAGCACCAAAGATTACGAGTTCCGCTTGCCAGGGCATATCGACGAGGAGCGCTAGAACGCCCACAACCGCCGCGGCCAGCGCAAAGAAAAGAAGAAAGAGGCCTGGAACGGCAATCTCAAGGATGAAAAGAACCGCCGCTGCAATAAGCCAGGTCCACTCACCAAGCTCACCGAAAAATGAAATCAAATTCATGCTGCCGGGTCTCTCCGCTTACGCCGTTGGCACCGAGCCGCCGGACCGGGGGGATGTCGCCGAATCGTTGCTGCCGCCAAATGCATCCTTGGTAATCTCGGCAATACCGGCAATCGATCCTATAACAGCAGACGCTTCAAGAGGCATCATCAAGACCTTTTGATTTTCAGCCGTCGCAAGGCTTTTAAGCGCATCGATATAATTGTTGGCGACGAAGTAGTTGATCGCCTGGATGTTCCCTTTTGAGATGGCCTCACTGACCACTTCGGTTGCCTTGGCTTCGGCTTCCGCTTGACGCTCACGAGCCTCGGCATCTCTGAAAGCGGCTTCCCGGCGCCCTTCGGCGGAAAGAATCTGGGATTGTTTGTCACCTTCGGCGCGCAGGATTTCCGATTGCCGTGCGCCTTCGGCATCAAGGATCGCCGCACGCTTTTCGCGCTCCGCCTTCATCTGCCGGCCCATGGCCTCAACCAGATCTCGCGGCGGATTGATATCCTTGATTTCGATGCGCGTGGCCTTAACGCCCCAGGTCTCCGTAGCATTGTCGACAACTGTCAGTAGGCGCGTGTTGATCTCGTCACGCTGCGAAAGCAACTCATCGAGATCCATCGACCCCATGACCGTACGAATATTCGTCATTGTGAGATTGAGGATCGCCCTCTCGAGATTGGCCACTTCGTAGGTGGCCTGCGCCGCGTCAAGCACCTGGAAAAAGACGATGCCATCGACTTGAACCATGGCGTTATCCTTGGTGATGATTTCTTGGCTCGGCACGTCGAGCACCTGCTCCATCATGTTCATTTTCGCTCCAACACGATCGACAAATGGAACAATAAACGCCAATCCGGGCTGCAACGAACGTGTAAACCGGCCGAACCTTTCGATTGTATAATTGTAACCTTGCGGAACAGTTTTGACACCCGCATAGATCATAAGAAAAATAGACAGAACAAGAACGACGACAAAAATATCAAATCCAAGCATTTGACCCACCAATTCGTTTGTACACACTGATTATCTAGGAACTGCGCGTTGGATTTTAAGGTGCTATGGCAAGCAAATCGTAAATGAAAACTGAAAAAAGTCTTAATTATTATAGGTTTAGAAAATTATTTTCAATTTGCCTTTTGGTAAGAATCCGGCCCCTAAATCCAGCCCATCAGCTCTTGGCGGATGATGGCGGTCAGCGCGCAGATGCCAGCTTCGCTATCATTTAGGCAGGGGATCGCAGCAAAGTTTTCACCGCCGTTTTCTTTAAAAATATCGGCATTTTCGAGGGCAATTTCCTCCAGCGTTTCGACACAATCGGCCGAAAATCCCGGCGTGATGACGGCAAGGTTTTTGACGCCCGAGCGCGCCAGCGCCTCGATCGTTTTGTCCGTATAGGGTCGCAGCCACTCCGCCTTGCCAAAGCGAGATTGAAATGTCATGCGCAGCTTTTGATCGTCCCATCCCAACAGCTCGCGAAGCAGACGCGTCGTCTTCGCGCAATGGCAGTGATAAGGGTCGCCTTTTTCAAAATACGCAACCGGCAGGCCGTGGAAAGAGGCAATCACAATCTCAGGTTCCCAATCAAGTGCGGCCAGTCCGTCTCGCAGCCCTTCGCCAAGCGCCGAAATATAACCGGGATCCTCAAAATAGGGCGGCACGACACGGATCGCCGGCTGCCAGCGCATATCCCGTAGCGCGTCAAACGCCTTATCGCAGGCCGTTGCCGAGGTGGCCGCGGCATATTGCGGGTAGAGCGGAAACAGCAAAATGCGGTCACATCCTTGCGCACTAAGCGCCTCAATCCGGGATTTTATAGATGGCGTGCCATAGCGCATTCCCCAATCGACAATGATCCTCTCGTCGCCTGAAAAAGCGGCCGCGATCGCCTCCGACTGACTGCGGGTGATCGTTCGGAGCGGCGATTCATCGCGCTCTTCGTTCCAAATGGATTTATAAATTTCGCCCGAGGAAAATGGCCGTTTGGTCAAAATGATCAGATTGAGAATAAACCACCAAACAATGCGATTTGTTTCAATAACGCGGCGGTCGGACAGGAATTCTTTTAAATAGCGGCGCATGGACCAATAGTCGGTCGCGTCGGGCGTTCCAAGATTAATCAAAAGAACGCCAATACGCCCTTGATGAACTTCGGGATGACCGCCCTGAGTGAACTCTGCGTCAGGGCTAAAATTGAAATTCTTAGCTTGCCGATGTTCTGCCATTTGGGCGTCCTTTGCGAATTTGCGCGCAACTCCCAATAACAAATCAGCTCACAGGTGGAAACCAACTGTTGTTCTTAATGATAATAAACCGAACCGGCGGCGCAATAAAATGGCCCTGCACCAATTTCCGCCAGTCGAAATAGGCTCTCACGGTGGATACTGGCGGCAGGGCTTGAGGAGGAGAGGTGAACCGGACAGCGGAGGCGGCTTGAGGCATCCGCCGCCCGGTCATGATTCTCTGCTCTGGGTTATTCTGCAGCTTCGCGTTGCAGCTCAACGCCGAGCGCTTTGGCAACGCCTTGACCATAGTCCGGATGAACTTTGTAAAAATGTCCGAGCTGACGTTGCACAATGTTTTCCGGAACGCCGTCCTTGGCCGCAGCGAGGTTTTGGTAGAGCCGCGACTTCTGCGCGTCATCGAATAGCTCGAACAAAGCACGCGGCTGACCGTAATCGTCATTCCCGTCCCGATGATTGTGACGGTCGGCTGTGCCGGCATCGAACTCCAGAGGCGGCTCCTTATATTGCGCATCCTCTAGTGGGCCATCGAAGGAATTCGGCTCATAAATGACCGCGTCACCGCCATTGTCATCGAAGCGCATCTGTCCATCGCGAATGTAATTGTTCACCGGACATCGCGGCTTGTTCACCGGCAAGGCTTCATAATTCGTGCCGACACGATAGCGATGCGCGTCCCCATAGGAAAAAATTCTGGCTTGCAACATTTTATCCGGCGACCACGAAATTCCCGGCACGACGTTCGATGGAGAAAACGAGGCCTGTTCAACTTCGGCAAAATAATTATTCGGATTGCGGTTGAGCTCGAGAACGCCAATCTCGATGACCGGATAGTCTCCATGCGGCCAAACTTTCGTAAGGTCGAACGGGTTGAACGGACAATTCTTGGCCTGCTCTTCCGTCATGATCTGAACTTGGACCGTCCAGCGGGGATTGTCACCGCTCTCGATCGCCTCGAACAAATCGCGCTGCGAGCTTTCCCGATCATTGCCAACAATCTCCGCCGCTTCGGCATTCGTCCAGAACTCGTGGCCCTGTTGGGTCTTGAAATGGAATTTACACCAAACCCGCCCGCCTTCGCTATTGATAAAGCTATAGGTGTGGCTGCCATAGCCATTGACGTTGCGGAAGCCCTTGGGCAGGCCGCGATCCGAAAATAGAATTGTTACCTGATGCAGACTTTCCGGGCTGAGTGACCAAAAATCCCACATCGCGGTATTGGAGCGCATATTGGTTTTCGCCATGCGCTTTTGGGTGCGGATGAAATCTGGGAACTTGTAAGGATCGCGGACGAAAAAGACCGGCGTGTTGTTGCCGACCAGATCCCAGTTCCCTTCGTCCGTGTAAAATTTGATTGCAAAGCCACGAACATCCCGCTCGGCATCCGCTGCGCCGCGCTCTCCGGCAACAGTTGAAAAACGCAGCAAGCATTCGGTTTCCGCGCCCGGCTGTAGCGCTTTGGCCTTTGTATAATTGGAAATGTCACCCGTAATTTTCAGCGTGCCAAAAGCGGCAGATCCCTTGGCATGAACAACGCGCTCCGGAATCCGTTCGCGATTTTGATGTGCCAGTTTTTCGATGAGCTGGTAATCCTGCAACAGCAATGGCCCGCGCGGTCCAGCCGTAATTGAATTTTGGTTATCGCCAACCGGATTTCCGGCTGTTGTCGTAAGTGTGGGACGTTTGGACATGTAAGCTCCTCTCACATTTTCTCGGAACCCAAAATTGAGCGAACCATCGATAAAAGCTAATTCTATTTTTTTGTCTTTCTGATAAGTTTTTCTGATAGCCAAATTTGGTGTCATTCCATCGATTGCCCCCTACAGACTTCCTTGCCTTTAGCCAATTCGTTGGAGACATCGGCCCAAGAAAAATGGCCAGCTCAAGAGCCGGCCAGTTAAGGGAGGGCTGCCGAGTCGCGGACGATCACACGTACGCGTATTTATTTGGTTTCAAATGCAGCTATTCGCAGGCCATTTCAAACCGGTCGAAGCTAGGGCTGCTTGCCCAGTTTTCAGTACAAGTTCCGTCATTGAATAGACCTGCACACGAGAGCCCATTCGATGAACCGGGGGGTATCGAATGGGCTCTCGCTTTTTTGTTTAAGCATTTTGCGGGCGGAAAACCGCACTCATCCCGACCTTCGCGGGGACATGCCTTTTCTGAAAATGCTTTAGCGCCCCTCTGTCACAGCATTCCGAGCTGAAACTAAATTGATTGGAATAATTATAAGAATGATTTGCAATGATTGCAATTAGGAATTATTAGCAACAAGTGAAATCACGTTATGATGCACCAAAACGCGCGGAGAATTGTCCTTGAGTGGCGCGAACCGTCGTTGACGATGGCAAGTTGGCGTCGTCGCATTCCCCGCGATCAAACGGAGTCAACGCAATTCAGATCGTCGGCGTCATGTCATCCAATATGATAGATGCTGTTGAAAATCATTTGCAAAAGTAATTTAACCAGTCCAATGAATCTGTTCTTGTTAAGCGGACAACCGGAAGGTTCAAATGTTCTCAATGTTGGAGCAAACAGTGTAGCGCATGGCAATCAAGCATCTTTTCCCACTGAAATACCGTCTGAGCAGACGCGGATTTGTCGTCACTGGATTGGCTGCGGGAGGCGCGTTTGTGTCCCATGCATCCGTAGCGAAAAACGACAAGAACATGCCTGCGGCACGACCTCATCAAGGACGCCACGGGGCGACTCAAGTTATCGGAAAAGTTGATCATGCGCGAAACGGATTCGACCCCAAAGACATCTTGACCGACTGGGAAACCGGCGAAGTGACCACCACGCAAGATGGCACCCGGGTGCGCGAATTCGTGATCACGGCTGTCGATAAAGAAATCGAGATCGCACCCGGCGTCTTGTTTCCGGCTTGGACCTATAACGGCCGGATCCCCGGACCGAGTTTTCGCGCCAAAGAAGGTGAACTGATCCGCGTCCGATTCTCCAATTTAGGAAGCCACGAGCATACCATGCACTTCCATGGCATTCATTCGGCGCGGATGGACGGCGTGCCCGGTGCCGGCCAGGTGGCTCCAGGAGACTCATTCACCTACGAGTTTGTCGCCAAACCGTTCGGCTGCCATCTTTACCATTGCCACTCCTTTCCCCTGAAACGGCATATCCATAAGGGGCTTTACGGTGCCTTCATCATAGATCCCGATCCTGACCGGCATCCCGAACATGCAGACGTGGCGCGAAGCCGCCTGCTCGGGACGCCGGAAAATAAACGCTGGCAGGAATTTGTGATGGTCATGAACGGTTTCGATACAAACTTCGATGATGAGAACGAATTCTACGCGGTCAACTCGATCGCCTTTGCCTATCAACATGATGCCATTCGTATCGAACGCGCGCGGCCGGTCAGGGTCTACCTCGTCAACGCCACCGAGTTCGATCCCATCAATTCGTTCCACCTGCATGCAAATTTTTTCGACTATTACGATCACGGCACAACCCTGACGCCGACGCTGAAAACAGTGGACACGATCATGCTATGCCAGGCGCAGCGGGGAATTCTTGAGTTCAGCTTCGCCGACCATGAGCCGGGGCGCTACATGTTCCATGCGCATCAGAGTGAGTTTGCGGAACTTGGATGGATGGCTAATTTCGAGGTGGTGTGACGTGCGGTCCGTGATGACACGATCTACAATAATTCTCCCAATCCTGCTTATCATCGCGCTGGTCGCAGCATTCCTGACGGTTCAGCCTTTCGACTATCTCACGCGTGGCGTGCCACCGGATGAATCCATCACAGTCGAAAGCGTACGCTTGGATGATGAGGGCATTCACGTCACCATCCGCGGCTCAAGTGCGGAGCCGACCGTGATCGCACAAGTGCAGGTGGATGGCGCATACCGCTTTTTCTCGATGTCGCCCAATCAATCGGTCGGCTATTTGCAAACAGCAAATATCAATATCCCTTATCCTTGGGTCCGCGGCGAGCCCCATCACTTGGCGTTCGTGACAGCAACCGGACAAACCTTCGAACACACGATCAATGTCGCGGTTACAACGCCGAAGTTAACGATGGGCAGCCTCTTGGGTTTCGCTCTCATTGGCTTGTTCGTTGGCATCGTTCCAATCATTATCGGTTACAGCTTTTACCCGGCACTTTTAAGTTTCGGGGAGAGCGGGCGCGCGTTCGCGATGGCGCTGACGATCGGACTTCTTGCATTCCTGCTTGTAGATACCCTCGGAGAAGGTCTTGAGGTCGCGGAAAAAGCCACCAAGGCACTTCATGCAAATTTGGCCGTCTGGATGAGCGCGCTCGTGTCTTGTCTCGTTCTCTTGAACCTTGGGCGCAGGAGTGGTCGACCTCCGGAGGGCGCTGCACTGGCGCTCTTTATTGCCATTGGCATCGGCGTGCATAATTTCGGCGAGGGGCTGGTCATTGGAGCGTCCTTCGCTGTCGGCGAAATTGCGTTAGCCTCATTCCTGGTGCTCGGATTTGCACTCCACAATGTCAGCGAGGGGGTTGCGATCTCGGCACCTATCCGCAAAGACGCGATCTCGTTTATGACGCTTGCAAAGCTCGCCATCATCGCCGGAGGCCCCGCGATTCCAGGAACGATGATAGGTGCCGTTTCCGTGTCACCGTTTTGGACGGCACTGGCGTTCGGGATCGGCGCAGGCGCCATCCTTCAAGTCATTATCGAGGTCGGGAGCAATGTTCTAAAACGCCGGAGCGACGGTACAGCATCCTGGCAATCGGCCGCGAGTCTGTGGGGATTCATCAGCGGTATCGCCATCATGTATGTCACCGCATTTCTTGTGAGCGGCTAGAGGCCCTTTAGAAAATTTTCCATCTATTTGGGTTCAATCGAGCAGCACTTCCGCGTGGCTCAACATCTAGAGCCCATTCGATAAACCCCCGGTTCTTCGAATGGGCTCAATCTTTTTGTTTTGGAGCATTTTCCGGGCGAAAACCCGCGCTCCGCGGCCCTTCTCGTCATAGTCCAAATAGCAAACGATTGGGCTGACTCTGGCGACGAGAGCGCATTATTTGTGCTTACTGGGAGAACCAATACACCGATTATTATAGTGCCCGACAAGAAGATCGCGTCTTTGCGTGAGGCGCTTCAGCGATTCTCGATCATTGTGCAATTGATGTTGACCTAACGTGCTCGCAGCAACTCCAACGCTTCCGAGTAGCGAACCAAACACACTGCCGGTCGTGGCGTACGCTGAGGCCGGAACTTGGCTTCTCATGACCTCGCTAACGGCATTCGCCGTCTCTTGGCCCTTAACGGATTTATGCTGTCCGCCAATTTTTAAATCGATTGTATTAATTTCTTGAGCGAGTTCAGGACAGGTTTTCGTGGTGTCTCCTGGCTGTACAATATGTACAAACTCCGCTTGCTGTTGTGGAGAAGACGTACATCCCCATAAGAGAATTGCCGCAGCAACACAATTGAATACTGATTTTCCGACCATTTCTCCCCCCTTATTCACAAAATCAAACAATTTTGATCTCGTATGCACAGAAGAGGGATCGTGCGAATACTGACTTTAGTCAATAGAACTTTTTAGCCCATTGGAAAAGCTGTGATCAACCGCATGCTGTTTGGCGGTTTACTGCAGAACAAATCTTGTAACGGATGGCGGCAATCTTCAGATACTAAGGCGTTTTTCCGCAATCACCCGCATGCCACCAAGCCAACTGCTTGCGGTCAACGCCCATAAGCACGCTGGAACATGGAAGTTTTGCGCGGGCGACAGCGCTCCACACAATGTCTATCTCTAACGTAGAATCAGTCTATGTCAGGCGAATCAGTTTGGCGGCCGTTCACAATGCAGCACCTGCCCTATCCGTATCGGTCAAGATCGCGGCAGCGCGTTCCGACCTGTCGTGGCGCGGCTTTTCGCCAACCTTTGGATAATTCCGCTGATACGACAAAGTAAGCGAGTTGGCGGCCCGTTGCCAGACCTCCAGGGATTGCCCGCCCGAAACCTCGAAACTGTCGAAGCCGCAACGCATCATTAATCCGGCTTGATCGGGCAGAACGTCCCCGGTTGCTCTGATCTCACCTGAAAAGCCGAGCTGACTGCGGACGATACGGGCCTGTGAATAAGCCCGGCCATCATTAAAAACCGGAAATTCGAGAACCACCAGGTCCAACCGATCCAAATAGGGCTGAAGCGCCTCGGCATCAGATGAATTGTCCAGCAGAACGCCAACACGGCCATTGTGGAGCGAGATTTCGTCCCAGTCCTGCTCAAGCCGCTTGAACGAAATAATTGCATCGACCGCACCCGCTAATGGCAAGCCGTCCGGCAACGCCGTCCAATGATCCTTAGTAAAACTATTATCTTTAATGAGCGGCATAGAGAGCCTCCTTAAAGGGCGCAGCACCAACGCGGCGATAGGCTTCAAGGAACGTCTCGCCTTCCTCGCGCAAGTCCATATAGGTATCAACTATTTTATCGACCGCCGGAACGACCTCCGCGTAGGAGAATCCCGGTCCAACAATGGCGCCGATCGCGGCGTTTTCATCGCCGCTTCCGCCGAGCGTGATTTGATAGTACTCCTGCCCGCGTTTTTCGAGGCCGAGAATTCCGATATGGCCCGCGTGATGATGCCCGCAGGCGTTAATGCATCCGGAAATTTTGATCTTCAGATCGCCGATCTCTCTTTGTTTTCCGGCATCGCTGAAATGATTGCTAATCTCCTGCGCAATCGGGATGGATCGCGCCGTTGCGAGCGCGCAATAATCAAGACCCGGGCAACAAATGATATCGGTGACAAGCCCGAGATTATCCGTCGCCAGTTCCGCATCGACAAGTTCCTGCCAAACTTGGAACAGGTCCGACTTGCGAACATAGGGCAGAACCAGATTTTGCTCATAATTGACGCGGATTTCGTCATGGTTGTAACGTTCCGCCAATTCGGCGACAATACGCATCTGCGCCGAATTGGCATCGCCGGGAATACCGCCGATGGGCTTCAAGGAAATATTGACGATTGCGTAACCCGGTATCTTGTGCGTCGCGATATTGGTGTCATGCCAGAGGCGAAACGCGGTATTTTCCTTTAGATGGCCATCGAGTGTGGAATCATTGTCATCGAGTTTCTCGCAGTCCGGAGGTGCGAAATAGGCGGAGATGCGCTGAATTTCCTCTTCAGGGAGAAGGACTTCCGGCGCATCGATCTTTGCAAACTCTTCGTCAACTTGCCGGCGGAACTCGTCTGCTCCCAGATCCATGACAAGAATCTTGATGCGCGCCTTATATTTGTTGTCGCGCCGGCCATGCAGATTGTAGACGCGCATGATCGCCTCAACATAGGCCAGCAAATCTTTCTTCCTCAGCCAATCGCGGATCGTGACCCCCACGACAGGGGTGCGCCCCATGCCGCCACCGGCCAGAACCTCGAAACCGGCTTCGCCATCCTCGTTTTCCTTGACCTTCAAACCGATATCGTGAAAGGCCACGGCTGCCCGATCGTTGGGGGCGCCGGTCACCGCGATTTTGAACTTACGCGGCAGAAACGTGAACTCGGGATGGACGCTCGACCATTGACGCAAAAGCTCTGCATAGGGGCGCGGATCTTCAACTTCATCTGCCGCGACGCCGGCCCAATGGTCGGCGGTGACATTGCGAATGCAATTGCCGCTGGTTTGAATGGCGTGCATCTCTACATCGGCCAAATGGGTGAGAATATCGGCCATGTCCTCAAGTTTCGGCCAATTGAATTGAATGTTCTGCCGGGTTGTGAAATGGCCATAATCTTTATCAAAGCGCTCGGCGATAAAGGCGAGCTGGCGCATCTGCCGCGAGGAAAGCGTGCCATAAGGAATAGCAACACGCAGCATGTAGGCATGGAGCTGAAGATAGAGCCCATTCATCAGCCGGAGCGGCTTGAACTGTTCTTCTGTTAAGTCGCCATTGAGGCGCCGCGATATCTGATCGCGAAACTGATCAACGCGTGCATTAACAAAATTAATGTCGAATTCGTCGTAACGGTACATTGTCACGCCCTATCTCATCATGCCCGATCAAAACAAATGCTCACCGGCCTGTTTGCCCAAATCCAGGCGCACACTCGGCCCCAAGGTCCGAATGCGCTCGCGAATGTGGAGAGGCGTTACCGCAGCCTCATCGTCACCAACATCGATCAAATAAGGCTCGACGACATGGTTCGCCTTTTCCGCATTGAGACCTTGTTGCAAGAGCGCATCGGCATCGCCATTGGCATGGGCGATTTCCGCCTTACCGATATCCTCAACCCAGACGCCCTCTTGGCCTAAGAATACGACCAGCCCATCTCCTAGACGGTTCGCAGTCACGACCTTGGCTGCCTCTGATTTTTTCGCCATAGCACTTAACCTCAATGACCTAACTAATCCCTAACCCGCACTCTTCGACGCAAGCCTGTGCGCATCCAGGGGCACGACATGACCGCCGCCGTCGCCGTCGAAGACCTCGACCTTGCCGGGACGCGAGAGGCCCAATCTGGCCCAATTCAAACCAACAAAGATGATCGCCGGTCCGCGAATACCGCAGTCAGCTATGCAGCGATCAAGATTGCCAATATTTGTCTCGACAGACCGCTCCTCCGGCAATGTTCCGTTCTCAACGATGACCACCGGAGTCTCGAGATCAATACCGGCTTCGATCAGCTTCCCGCGAATACCGCCCGCGGCGCGCACACCCATATAGATCGCAAAACCTTCATTCGCCCGCGCGAGCGTCTGCCAATCATGCTCGGCAATGCCATCAGCGGTGGCGCCCGTTAAAATTGAAAAGAGCCGGTTGCGCTCGCGCATTGTGAGCGGCAAGTTGATCGCGGCGGCGCAAGCGTGAGCGGCTGTAATTCCGGGAACGATTTCGACAGGCACATCCAAAGCCTGCAATGCCGTCAGTTCCTCGCCGGCGCGTCCGAAGACAAAGGGATCTCCCCCCTTCAACCGCGCGACCTGCTTACCCTTCAGCGCTTCTCTCACCAAAATCCGATTTATTTCGAGCTGTCCGGTTGACGGTTTGCCTGGCGTCTTGCCAACATAAATCCGGGTCGCATCACGGCGCGCATAGTCCAATATGGCCGGATTGACCAAGCGATCGATCACCAGAACATCGGCTGTTTGCAGCCTTTGCTGTGCCTTCAGCGTCAAAAGATCCGGATCGCCCGGGCCACAACCAATCAATGCAACGCTGCCAATGCCGCCGGCCTTCTCCTGATTGTCCACGAGCAGCTGTTCGAAGTGCTGCTTGGCCGCGGCATCGTCTCCAGAAAGGATCGCTTTGCGAAACGGTCCGCTGAAAAGCCGTTCCCAAATGCTCCGCCTTGTCCGGCCGTCACCGATACGCCGGCGAACCTCATCCCGGAGCTTCGCCGCAGAACGCGCCAAGGTTCCATAATTGGCAGGCAGCCACGCTTCCAGTTTCGCTTTGATCTCACGCGCCAAAACAGGCGCTGCACCTTCCGTGCCGATGGCCACTATTACCGGATCGCGATCGACAATGGCCGGCGTAATGAAGGTGCAAAGCGCCGGCTTATCGACAACATTGACCGGCACGGCTCTAGCCTTGGCTTCCTTTGAGACCTGATCGTCCAAGACGTCATCGCCGGTCGTGACATAAACAAGCTGGACCCCATCCAAATCGGTAGAACGAAAATCCCGGCGGGAGATCAAAATCTGACCCGTGCCTTCAAGTTCCAAGAGCTCCGCATCGATCTCTTCACCGACGCCGGCGGTCACGACATTGATCTGCGCGTCGGTCTTTAACAAAAGGCGAATCTTTTGCGCTGCCTGCTCTCCGCCACCAACGACGAGCACGCGCGCATCCTTCAGATCCACATAGATCGGAAAATATCTCATCTGCCGAATGCCCTTACCTGGAACCGAGCCAATCTCTAAAGCTCATCCTCAATACTCTTCCAAAAGGGGCGAGCACGTTTCGAGCCGTATCGCCAAACTTTGGGGACCTTCGTCAATCGCAACCTGCACGCGTCCCACGAATTCTAAATCAGCCTCGTTTCGGCCTCTCTAAAATAGAAAACTTTTCTACAAAATTCAACAGATTACGCATATATACGAGGTCAATTTTTAAATTTTGGATATTTATAGATTATTTTTCTGTTTTGGCGGTGGGCGCGAAAGATCTGCTTTGCAATTGTGCGCAATCTTGGAAATCCGACTTCGAAGAAGCCGGGGAAAATAGAATGTGTTTGTTGTCCGCCACCGAAGGCATCGCCTTTAAGCCCCCGCCTAAAATGCACGCAATCCAAATTATGATGGTGATTTCAGGCTGAAGCTGAACGACGGCGACACAAAAAACTCGGGGCACCAATGATGGCGCCCCGGATCAACTTCACTTGCGATCGAAATGCGCGATCAATCGGTCGGCTGCGGAACGATCCGAAGATAGGGCTTGGGAGCTTCCCAACCATCGGGGTATTTTTCCTTCGCCTCTTCATCCGAAACCGCGGGGACGATAATGACGTTTTCGCCTTGCTTCCAATTCACCGGCGTCGCCACCTTGTGCTTCGCTGTTAACTGCAGGGAGTCAACCACACGCAGCACTTCGTCGAAATTCCGGCCGGTGCTCATTGGATAGCTAATGATGAGCTTGATCGACTTATCCGGCGCGATCACAAAGACGTTGCGCACCGTTTGATTGTCCACGGCGGTCCGCCCTTCGGAACTTTCTCCGGCTCCGGCGGGCAGCATGCCATAGAGTTTCGCAACCGCCAGATCGCCATCGCCAATCATCGGATAATTCGGGGCGAAACCCTGGGTCTCCTCAATATCCTTAGACCATTGCACATGGTCAGCGACTGGATCCACGCTTAGGCCGATAACCTTACAGTTCCGCTTATCGAACTCCGGCTTCAGCTTGGCCATATAGCCGAGCTCCGTTGTGCAAACCGGCGTAAAATCCTTCGGATGCGAGAAAAGAATTACCCAAGAGTCACCGGCCCAATCGTGAAATTTGATTGTGCCTTGAGTTGTCTGTGCTTCAAAATCCGGTGCACTGTCTCCAATTTGAAGAGCCATCGTGTCCTCCATAAATACTTCCGCTACAAATGCTGTTGCTAAAGGGCTGTAGAAACCGCCCGGCGTTCCCCCTCTTTGGTTTGACGCGCCACACAAAGCAGATTTATAGGAGTTAAGCCGCCGACACTTATCGGCCGCCATAGGATGGCGCGAAACCGTTTGCTTATCTAACAGCGCTGAAAATATTCCGTCCAGTCTCACGGAATGTGTATCAGATCGGGTCTGCACGCACCACTGTCAACACCGAAAACACAAAGCCAAGACCTTATACCATCAGTCATTGGGAATGACCGATGGACGTTCATGCGCCACGCAGGCTTGACCGCCATAAGGCGCGGACCACGCAGTCGCGCTTGCCAAAGAAAATCAAGGGTCAATAATAATTTCCTTTGGTGTTACTCCGCCGCGAGACGCCGTTCGGACTTGCCGGTCTTGAGAAAATTCAATAAGTCCTGCTCCCGATCTGCCGCCAGCTCTGCATTGCGACGTTTCACGTGGCCAAATCCGCGGATCGAAAGCGGTAGTGACGCCAGCTCCACGGCGGCGGCATAGGTTTCAGGTTTGAGATGGCGGGCAATCTGATCGAGCTGAGCCTCATAACGCGTGATGAGCTGGCGCTCGAATTTCCGCTCGGCTCCATACCCAAACGGATCAAAGGCCGTGCCCCGCAAGCCCTTGCACAAGGCGAGCAGCTTGAAGACCCCCATCATCCAAGGCCCAAAGCTTATCTTCTTCGGGATACCGGTCACACGGTCTTTGCGCGCCAAGATCGGGGGGGCCAGATGAAACCGCAATTTGTACTTGCCCTTGAATTCTTGGGCGAGCTGGCGTTCGAACGCACCGTTCGTATAGAGCCGCGCGACTTCATACTCATCCTTATAGCTCAGAAGTTTAAAGTAGGACCGCGCAACAGCGTCCGATAGCTCGCGATGTTCTGGCATGCGATCCGCTTCTAGAGCGCGAATCTCGTCAACCCGATCGCGATAGCGTTCGCCATAGGTGGCATCTTGATACGCCGTCAAATATTCCGTTCGCCGCGCCACCAACCCGTCAATGGTTTCCGGCTGACGCGTCTCCTGAGGTTGACGGCCAGTAGATATAATCAACTTTTCAAGTGCGGATCTATCGAAGGACGCCAGACGGCCTGCCCGGAACGCTTGGATATTTTTTTCCACCGCAATGCCGTTCAGACGAATAGCCTCAAGGAACGCTTCCGATGAGACCGGCAACGTTCCGCGTTGATAGGCATAACCTAACAGGAACAAATTCGCGGAAACCGGATCCCCGAACAACGCTTTTGCGTAGTAATGGGCATCGATAAAGTGGCTGTTCTGCTCTCCTGCCTGGCCCGTCAACACGCTCCGCATCTCGCTCATCGGCATCACATGATCAGGCCGGTGGGTGAAATCCGCAGTCATGATCTCGTGACTGTTGATCACCAGAGAGGTTTTCCCAGCGCGAATAACCGGCAACAATTTGTCGGACGCGGCAACCACCATATCGCCGCCAACCACGAGATCTGCGCCTGCGGCGGACGCTCGAATTGCTTTGATATCTTGCGGATGAGCGCTAACACGAATATGAACGCTCACCGCCCCGCCCTTTTGTGCAAGCCCCGACATATCGATGATGCCGACGCCCTTGCCTTCCAGATGACCCGCCATGCCGATGATTGCACCGAGGGTCACAACGCCGGTTCCACCAACGCCCGTGACCACAACGGAATAAGGCTTATCGAGCGGAGGCAGATCAGGTTCCGGCAAGACGGGAATGTTTAGCGGATCTTCAGCTAATTCTTTCTGCTCGATACCCTTTATGCGTTCACCGCCGTGAACGGTAACGAAGCTCGGACAAAATCCCTTCAAACAGGAGAAGTCCTTGTTACAAGCGGACTGGTCGATCGTGCGTTTGCGTCCGAACTCTGTCTCCACAGGAAGAATGGCGACACAATTGGATTGCACCCCGCAATCACCGCACCCTTCGCAAACCAGCTCATTGATGAATGCGCGCTTAGGGGGATCTGGATAGAGACCGCGTTTCCGGCGGCGGCGTTTTTCCGCGGCGCAGGTTTGATCGTAAATTAAAACCGAAACGCCAGGAACATCGCGCAACTCCATCTGAACCGCTTGGATGTCATCTCGATGATGGACCGTCGTGCCCGATGGAAAGCCGGCGGCGTAGGGGTATTTATCGGGTTCATCGGTTACGATACGGACCGAGCTAACCCCCTCAGCCACGACCTGGCGCGCAAGTTGGGGAACCGAAACATTGCCTTCAACTTGCTGCCCGCCGGTCATCGCGACCGCATCATTATAGAGAATTTTGAACGTCATATTGACGCCGGAGGCGACAGCGGCCCGGATCGAGAGACTGCCCGAGTGCGCATAGGTCCCATCACCAATATTTTGAAAGACATGCGGACGCTTCGAGAACCAGGCTTCGCCAGTCCAATTGGCGCCTTCGCCACCCATGTGGGTGAACCCTTCCGTTTCGCGATCCATCCACTGCACCATGTAATGGCAGCCAATGCCGGCATAGGCGCGCGACCCCTCGGGCACGACCGTGGAGGAGTTGTGCGGGCATCCGGCACAGAAATAAGGAATTCGCTCGATCAGACTCTGCGCTTCGCTGCTCCGCGCCGCGGCGGCCTGAAGATCCGTCAATTTGCTGGCAACATCATCATCGCGAGCGTGTGCAGCAATCCGCTCGGCCAAGATCCGGGCAATGAGGATCGGGTCGAGCGCTCCCTTCGCCGGGAACAGCCAATTGCCGGATTCATCGCGTTTGCCGATGACCATGGGCGCCCCGCGCGTACCATAGAGCTGTTCCTTAATCTGGGTTTCGATCAGTGACCGCTTTTCTTCGATAACGATAATCAGATCGAGACCGTCGGCAAATTTGGTAATTCCCTCGGATTCGAGCGGCCAAGCGAGCCCTATTTTATATAGTCTGATGCCAAGATTTGCCGCTTTCACCTCATCAATGCCAAGAAGATCAAAGGCTTCGGCGGTATCGAGATAGCTCTTGCCCGCCGTGACCACGCCTATTTTTGGCGAGGGGCCTCCCCGATAGATCATCTTGTCGATGCTGTTGGCACGGGCAAAGGAGAGAATTGCAAGGCGCTTGTAATCGTGCAGCCGGGCTTCCTTCGCAAGGGGCTGATCACCGAGCCGGATATTCAGACCGCCTTCGGGCATTTCAAAATCGCTTGGAATGGTAAAATCGAACCGGTCAAGACGGCCGTCTATGGATGCGGTTTGTTCAATATTATCCTTGACGCATTTGAGGCCGGTCCACACGCCGGCAAAACGCGACAACGCCCAGCCGAACAGGCCGTAATCGACGATTTCTTGAACGCCCGCAGGGTTGAGCACCGGAATCATGGCGTCGACGAAAGCGAACTCGGATTGGTGGGCCGACGTTGACGATTCGCACGTATGGTCATCGCCCATCAGAGCGACAACGCCACCATGTTTGGACGTTCCTGCGTGATTGGCATGGCGAAACACGTCACCACTGCGGTCGACGCCTGGCCCTTTGCCGTACCAAAGACCAAAGACGCCGTCATAGAGCCCCTCGCCGCGCAATTCCGCCTGCTGCGTCCCCCATATCGCGGTCGCTGCCAAGTCTTCGTTGAGACCCGGCTGAAAGACAAGATTGTGCGCGTCGAGCTTGTTCTTAATGCGGAAAAGTTCAAGGTCCAAGCTGCCGATCGGCGAACCACGATAGCCACTAATAAATCCAGCCGTGTTCAGCCCGTTCCGGCAATCAAGCTCGCGCTTCATCATGCACATGCGGACCACGGCTTGGGCACCAGTGACATATATACGGTCTCGATCGAGATCATATTTGTCGTCGATATGGACCTTGGCAAGCGCCATGCTTAGGAGACCTCCGTTGACGGGCGCGCGGATGGCCCTCCATCCAGCCAGCGTCAATGTACGTTAGATTATATGGGTACGTCTTGAACCTAAGTCTAAAATAAGGTCAATAATACTGACATAAATTGAGTTGTGTTTCAACTTCCAGCGCTGGAGTCGGGTGAGCCCTCCATCACCAATGCCTTGTTCTCGGATTGACGGACACGTTATGCTCTTATTGTGAAATTGGCCGTCCGGCCATGCCTTGTTAAAGCGCAGCCGCTAGTAGTTCGAATCTAACGCTTCGTACCACTAGACTTTTTTCTGATGGATCAAATTGACCCGATATTTGCGCCAGTTAGGCCGTATCCTTTGTTGCCGCCCCGGGACTCAAATGTCAGGTTCGATCCACTAGCTTCAAGGAAAATACATGAACGAGGACGCGCGCACTTTGGTTGTCAAAGATGTTGGCGAAATCGATACGCCTCTGATTGTTTGCGGCGGGGCCTATAGCAATTTGGAGGCTATGACCGCCCTCTTCGCCGCTGCGGCAAAGCTGGATATTCCGCCCGAGCGGATTATTCACACCGGCGACGTCGTCGCCTATTGCGCGGATCCGGAAGCGACAACCGAACTCCTCAAAAATTCGGGCGCCCTTGCTCTTCTCGGCAATGTCGAGGAAAGCCTATTCATCGGTGCGGACGATTGCGGATGCGGATTTGAAGAGGGAACCGCGTGCGATACGCTATCGGCCCAATGGTACTCTCACGCAGATCGCCAGATTGGGTCCGGTCTTAGAGATTGGATGAAAAGCCTGCCGCACCAAATTATTTTTAGATGCGGGGACCGGCGGGCTCTGGTGGTTCATGGCAATGTGACTTCAATCAACACTTTCGTTTTTGAATCCCTTGCGGCGGCAACGTTCCAACAAGATTTTCAAAAAACAACCGCCGATATCATTATTGCGGGCCATACGGGTCTGCCTTTTACGCGGCATTTTCCGGGCGGTCGAACGTGGCACAATTCAGGAGCGCTCGGGATGCCTGCAAATGATGGAACGGCGCGCGTTTGGTACAGCATTGCTTATCCGGACGATCAATTTGGGCTCCGATTTGTACACAAGCCGCTCGACTATGATCACCAGACAGCGGCCCGCAAAATGCACGAAGCCGGGCTGCCGGACGCTTACGCCAATGCGCTGGTCACCGGTCTTTGGCCGAATGTGGATTGGCTGCCGGAGGCTGAGCGAAAACAAACCGGCGTGCGGATTGACTTCGAATTAAGGGATAAAGCAAAGGGCGCGGCGGCCTAACGACGGCTTATACCATCGGTCATTGAGAATAACCGATGGGCGTTCAAGCGCCACGCAGGCTCACGCGCCATACGGCGCGACGCGCAGTCGCCCTTGCCAATGGTCGCCAATCGTTCGTGAGTCAAACTCAAGGACCATTGGTATTACCGCTTCACAAAAACTAAATTCGGGAAGATTTTCTTATTGGTGACGTTTCACGAGATGGCGAACCAGTTTGCCAAAATAAGCACGGCCCGGATAACCCGTGATGCGATCCAGCTCTTCACCGTTTTCGACAAGGACAAATGTTGGCGTAACAGTAAGCGGCGCGCTCAAGCGATAACCGCCGGCGTCTTTGTCCTCTACCGAAACACGCTTTAAGGGTGCCACGCGCCCGATCGCACTTTTCGGATAGTTTGGCGCGACTTCAATATCAAAAATCGCGCTATATTCGCAGTTCTCACTGAAATACATCACAAGTTCGGCGGAGCGGGCAGGCGGACTAGCGACCCCGCTCAGAATGGTCAGAGCTAGGGCGACAAGTGCTGTTGAAATGATTGGATGACGTACCATGCTGACCGCGTCCAATTGCTAACATGACATTAATCAATGGACCCGATTGTCGCCATCGCACGCCAAAAAACAAGGAACTCCCGGCAAGGCGGTTAAGCGGCGCGGAATTTAGGGCTGGTTAACCAAGCAACCTTGGTGGCGCCAAAACGGTTTTCCGACATTTACCAAAACGCGGCATAAAAACGGGCGGCCGAAGCCGCCCAAAATTTAAGTGACGAAAGTCTTCTGTTTTGTCTTCGCTCGACAAAACCCTAAGGTCGTTGCGATCCGATCAAACCGTCTATCGCCTCGTTCGTTTGCGCTTGGAGCTGATGACGGCAGCGAATTGTTTCGACCGAATTCCCTTCCAGGTAACGATCACCGGAGCGCCAATCTTCACACGTGGATAAAGATCGAGCACGTCCTCATTATACATCCGGATACAGCCATGAGAGACGGCAGTCCCAATGGTCCAAGGGGCGTCTGTGCCGTGAATCCTGTAAAGCGTCTGTCCCAAATACAAAGCTCGTACGCCAAGAGGATTGCGCGGATGACCGCCGGGAACAAAAGCCGGCAATTTCGGATTTTCGCGGCGCATCTTGGCCGTCGGCGTCCAAGACGGATTGACTTTTTTCATGCTGATATTGCTGTTCCCGGACCAGCTTGCATCTCCTGTCGGGATCGCCACCGGATAGCTCATCGCCTCGCCACGGCGGTGAATATAATAGAGCCGTTTGTCGCCAAAGCTGACAATGATCGTGCCTTTGGAATAGCGCTTACTGATTTTGATAGCCTGACGGCCACTGCCGCCGCCGCTATTATTAAACATTGCTTCCCAAAAAGCCTGAGCTGACGCGTCGGACGGTACAATTGCTGACGCCATCGCGAAGGCACCGACAGCCACCAGCAAATTTCGGATCGCAAATTGGTTCATCGTGAAATCACTCCCATTGTTCGTCACTTTTTAAATTCGCCCAGTTCTTTTTTTGTAACGTTTATTTGATCTACAGCGCTTCTTTTGCTTTGATCGAAACACCCGTCCACTGAGCACCCCTAGCATCACCAATAGCAATCGGGTAACGAATTGCCCTGCCATTCCCGAGAGTATAGTAAAGGCGGCGCTCACAATTCACGACAATGATCGATCCGATTGGCGTTTTTTCATTGTCAAAAGTCATGATCAACCGGCCAAAATTATTCGTAAGGGCGGCCGCCGGATGAGCGAACCCCGCCGCGCAACCTATAAAAATAGTGGCGACTGCAAAAAAATACGCCAAATATCCGATCCGTGTGCCGGCTCGCATAATTTCCTACGCCAATCTCAACATTCTAGAATTCCGCTGGAACACGACATAAACCGCTCGATCTCTGCGGACCGAGCTCTCACCGTGATCGCTTTTGACATGATGACGAGGTCGCCGCAAACGTTCAAGCCATACGGAATGACATCTTCGCGAGAAAGGCCCGGAGACCCCAATTGGGCTCAAAACTGTGGGAAATCAGTCACATATTAGGGCAGTGCCGCGCCTGCCGTTTAGATTTTGTAAACTCGTTACTTACGATCGCCGACATTCGAAAATGCCAACTTCTTTTCCATCAGGCGGATCGTTTACGTATCTATTTCCGAAAATACTAAATAAATAAGTTTGACTTTATCTATTCCGTTTGTCGCCACTGCTGATAAACTGATTATCGTTCAGCAAGCTAATTTAGGGTTGCGTTGCTGATATGTATGCGTTGACAGTATTGGTTCGAAGAGCGAGTAGGAGTTTTTCGCATAGGTAGACGAGTTCGCCCCATAAAACCTCTTAGGATGGCGCCGTCCGGTCTTGTGCCGCGCGGAGTTGACCTGTTGGGCAGTTTAGCTTGCGGCGATAAAAAGCAGTCTGCTATGATATATTCTCAATCGTTCAAGATTGAAGCATATTGAGTTCACTAATCGAGCCAATTTATTCTTGACATAAGACTTCATTCTATCGGGAGGAAAAATGAATGTCTGCAAAAACCACGGCTGAGAAAGCCGTATCACGCCGTAAATTCTTGAAAGGCGGCGCTGTCGTCACGGGCGCAGCAGCGGCGACGATTGCGATGCCTCAGGTATCGCGTGCCGCAACGGTCACCTTGAAAATGCAATCGTCCTGGGGTGCTACGAGCCCGTTCCAGGACATGGCCAAGCAATATATCGAACGTATCGTAGCGATGGCCGGTGGCCGTCTGAAGATTGATCTGTTGCCATCGGGCGCCGTGGTCAAGGCGTTCCAGGTGCAGGATGCCGTTCATAAGGGCGTTTTGGACGCTGCCCACACGGTGACGGCCTATTGGTATTCCAAGAACAAGGCCGCTTCACTGTTCGGCACGGGACCGGTGTTCGGTTGCAACGCACCGCAGATCCTGGCTTGGATTCACTATGGCGGCGGTAAGGAGCTTCTAGCAGAGCTGCAAACCGACATCCTGAAGCTCGACGTCATCAGCTTCTTCGCCATGCCGATGCCGACCCAACCCTTGGGCTGGTTCAAATTCCACGTCACGTCTGCCAAGCAGATGGTGGGCATCAAATACCGCACGGTCGGCTTGGCCACGGACATCATGCAAGGCATGGGACTCAAGGTCACTCAGCTTCCAGGCGGCGAGATCGTACCGGCGCTTGAGAAGGGCGTGATCGAAGCTTTCGAGTTCAACAACCCGACAGCGGATAGACGGTTCGGCGCGGCCGACGTTTCAAAACATTATCACATGGGCTCCTATCATCAGGCTGCCGAGTTCTTTGAGATCATCTTCAACAAGACCAAGTTCAACGGTCTGCCGAAAGAGCATCAAGCGATCCTTGAACATGGTGCCGAGGCGGCCAATACCGCCAACTATGGCTGGGCCATGGACGTCTATTCGACCGACCTGCAGAAGCTGATCAATGATGATGGCGTCAACGTCTACCGGACAGCATCGTCGATCATGTCGGCCCAACTCGAATCCTGGGACAAGGTTCTCAAAAAGCTGAATGCGGCCGACCCATTCTTCAAGAAGGTCGTGGACAGTCAGAAAGCTTGGTCGGAGCGAGTCGCATTTTACGACATCGTGAATGCGGCCGACTACAAGCTGGCCTACGAGCACTACTTCCCAGGTAAACTGCCTAAATTCACGTAAGAGCAGTCTCAAACGGGAATACAGAATATCCAAACGGATATCGACTTGGGGCGGCGCGAATGTCGCGCCGCCCTGATCGTTTGCTCAAATGCTTTTGACGGCCTTGGGTCTTTTCTATGAAACGTTTTATCTTCTTTGTTGATAGTTTTACCGCTTGGGCGGGTAAGGCTTTCGCCTGGTGCATCCTGCTCCTGACATTCGGAACCGCCTATGAGGTGTTCGTGCGCTACGCGTTGCGCGACCCGACGTCGTGGGCGTTCGACTTAAGCTACATGATGTATGGAACGCTCTTCATGATGGCCGGCGCCTATGCCTTGGCGCGCGACTCGCATGTCCGTGGAGATGTTGTCTACCGGCTTTGGAAACCACAGACCCAGGCCAAAGTCGAACTCACCCTTTACATTATTTTCTTTTTTCCCGGCATCTTAGCGTTCATGATCACGGGCGCAGATTATGCCCTGGAATCCTGGTCTTACAATTACGGCATGGGAGAAGTGAGCATCAATAGTCCCGCCGGCGTACCAATCTCGCAATTTAAGACGGTCTTACCGGTCGCGGCTTCTCTTCTATTCTTGCAGGGCATCGCGCAGGTTTTCCGCTGTATCCTCTGTATTAAGACCGGTATATGGCCGCCCCACCTCGAAGATGTGGAGGAATTGGAAAGCGTTCTGATGCACGAGCATCAAGATGAGATCGCCCAACAACAAGATAGTTCACGATCCGAGATGCCGAAGGGGACCGGTCAATGAGCAATCCCGAAGTCGCTGTGATGATGCTTGGGCTGTTTGTGCTCACCATCCTGTTGGGATTTCCGATCTGCTTCACTCTGATGGGCATGGCGGTGTTCTTCGGCTACTACGCCTATTACGACGCAGAACGGATGACGAGCCTGTTTGACAACCGAATCTTCGATTTGCTTGTCAATCAAACCTATTCCGTGATGGCCAATGACGTTCTCGTCGCCGTCCCTCTGTTCCTCTTCATGGGCTATATCGTTGAACGCGCCAATCTGGTCGACCGGCTCTTTGCTGTTTTGCAAATGGTGGCGCGCCGCTTGCCCGGCTCGATGGCAATCGCGGCATTGGTTACGTGCGCCCTGTTCGCAACCGCATCCGGCATCATTGGCGCCGTCGTAACGCTGATGGGCCTGTTGGCATTTCCGGCAATGTTGAAAGCCCGTTATGATCCCGCCTTCTCCGCCGGCGTCATCTGCGCTGGAGGCTGCCTCGGCATTCTGATCCCGCCCAGCATCATGCTGATCGTCTATGCCGCCGCGGCGAGCATGTCGGTCGTGCGTCTCTACGCCGGCGCCATCGTGCCAGGCTTCCTGCTGGCCAGCCTCTATATCATTTACGTCATAGGGCGCGCATGGCTCAATCCGAGCATTGCCCCGAAGCCGCGGCAAGAAGACGTCGATGAGATGATGGCGCAGGGCAATATCTATGTCATGATGGTGACCTCCTTCGTGCCATTGGCGCTCCTCATATTTGCCGTGCTCGGAGCCATTCTGTTCGGTTTGGCAACCCCGACCGAGGCCGCCTCGATGGGTGCCATGGGCGGCATACTACTTGCCTCCGGCTATCGGATCGCCTCGATACGAAAAGGCGAAATAATACCGGAGTGGATGGAGACCACGGACCGGGCGAAGCCATATAATGAGTGGTTGTGCAATATTGGCTTCGGTGCCGTTACGGCAGTCGGTCTTTACGTCGCCTATTTCATTTTTCGGATTCTGGGCAACTCATGGTTCGGTTTGCCGCTGCCGACGGAACGGACTTTACCTCTTGGGCCAGGCGTAGCCGTTGCGGTCGCTTTCGGTATCGCAGCCGCCACACATTTTGTTGGAGACAGAATCCCGATCCTGTCCCGGCTTCGACCGACTTCGCCGGCAATCCGCCCGCTGTTCGCCTATGGCGGCACAGGCGCTCTTATTGGATTGATACTGGGCGCGGTCTATCTGGTGATGTTCGCCGGTTTTAACTTGGGCGAAAAATTCGCCGAGCACGAATTTGGCTGGTGGGCTTTCGATGTCGGTTTCTTCGTCGTCTCGCTCGCCTATATGGGATGGAAGGGTATCGGCAAGAGGGAACTCAAGGAGTCCGTATACCTGTCGGTCCGCACATCGGCCATGGTGTGCTGGCTGTTTGTCGGATCGTGGACATTTTCCTCCGTGTTCTCCTATCTCGGTGGGCACACGATTATCGAGGAATTCATCCTGAGCATGGAACTGTCGCCGGTCATGTTCCTGATATTGGCGCAGTTGATCATCTTCCTGTTGGGTTGGCCGCTCGAATGGAGCGAAATCATTATCATCTTCGTGCCGATTTTCCTGCCGCTCCTGCCGCATTTCGGTGTCGATCCGCTGTTCTTTGGGATCTTGGTCGCGCTGAACCTGCAAACCTCGTTCCTCACCCCGCCCATGGCCATGGCGGCGTATTATCTCAAGGGCGTAGCGCCGCCGCATATTCAGCTCATCACGATCTTCAAGGGCTGTATGCCATTCCTGTCAATGGTCTTTGTGGCGATGATTCTCCTCTATAATTTCCCAGGGCTCGCGCTATGGCTGCCCAAGCTCGTTTATGGTAGGTGACGAGGAAAAAGATAGGTTTGCAGGCCACAAGACCGCATTGTTGAGGACGACGAAAAATGTTGGACAAAATATTCGCTGGTATTCCGATACTCGCACTTCTCGCATTTGTGGGCTGGATCAATGTTCGCGTCATGGAACCTGATCTATGGCTGGTCTCTCTCGTCGTCATGGGCATCACCCTCGTGTTTGTCTGGGATGAGCTGAATACCGGCGGCAGCCACATCGAAGGCAAATCGGACAAAGATTCTGAGGACTGATCACAAACCTGGGCTCTGAATACCTAGCTGTACCTGTTCATCCAGGCGTCGGCACCTATCCTTCGCGGCGGTTTCGGGGACCGGTCCGTATCCGCACCAACTGTTTGAACAACATATAACTGGCAAGGAAAGATGCTGGATTCTGCAACAGATTTAAGCCGCCTCACGGTGAGCGAGGCCGCCGAGAAGATCGCTCAAGGCGAAATCCGCTCGACCGATCTGGTTGAAGCCTGCCTTGCGCGAATTGCCGAGCGAGATGACGAGGTTCGCGCCTGGACCCATCTCGATCCGGACTATGCGCGCCAGAAAGCGCAGGAAGCCGACGAAGCGCGCAGCACCGGCCAGGGTATCGGCCCGCTTCATGGCGTCCCCATCGGCATCAAGGATATTTGCGATACGGCAGACATGCCGACGGAGTATGGCTCAGCCATATTCAAGGGCAAGCAGCCGGAGGCGGATGCCAGCCTCGTCAAGGCCTTGCGCGATGCCGGCGCTATCATCATGGGCAAGACGGTGACCACCGAACTGGCGGTCATGCATCCCGGCAAAACACGAAATCCGATCAACCCGGAGCATACGCCCGGCGGCTCGTCGAGCGGATCTGCCGCGGCGGTCGCCGATCATATGATACCTGCGGCCATCGGATCGCAGACCGGCGGATCCGTCCTGCGCCCCGCAGCATTTTGCGGCGTTGTCGGCTTTAAGCCGACCTTCGGCCTCATTTCGCGCTTCGGTGTCATAAGCCAATCGCCACCGTTAGACACGATGGGTGTAATCGCACGGACGGTGGACGACGCCGCGCTCGTAGCCGATTGTCTAAGTGCTTTTGACCCGCGCGATACGGGAATGTGGCCGCGAAGCCGGCCGCCCCTCTACCAGACAGCAATCCAGGAACCGCCCGTCACGCCTCATATCGCTTTTGTCAAATCTCCGGTCTGGGACGAGGCGGAAGACATCACCAAAGAGGCTCTGGGCGAACTCGCCGAATTTCTTGGCGAACATTGCGACGAAGTTGACCTTCCCGAAATCTTCACCCGGGGAACCGAATGGCAATCCGTTCTGCAACTGGGCGACATCGCCAAGAATTACGGGCCACTTTTGGACAAATCTCCAGATATGATGAGCGCCTCCTTGACCGGATATATCGAGGACGGCCGCAAGATCACGGCCGTTGAATATAATACCGCGCTTGAAATGCGCGAGGTCCTGTACGCAGGCCTGGACGCCATCTTCGACCGCTATGATGCGATTCTAACCCCTGCTGCGGCAGGCCCGGCGCCGCACGGATTGGAGACAACCGGATCGCCTATATTCAATAAGCTCTGGACCTATCTCGGCGTACCGGCCATCTCTCTGCCGTTGCTTGAAGCCAATGGCCTGCCATTGGGTGTGCAGCTTGTCGGGCCGCGTCGCGATGACGCACGGCTGTTGCGAAGCGCACGCTGGCTGATGGCTCATGTGCTGTCGGAAGAGAAAGAATAGTTTCGACAGCGTGTGTTCCGGTTTAGCGGCGGCAGTAACGCTCGCCGCACTGGGTTTGTAACCAATCCGGCATTGGTATTACTCCTCAAGGAAATCGCTCACTATCTGGGGAAATAGAATCTCAATGCAGTTTATAGTAGCCAATATGGAAGGTAATACAGAATCGTCCGTTTGCTGCTGTATCAGCCCCATCCACGAAGACGGATGGTAACGGACAAACATACTTAAAATGTAGGATACAGAAAATAGTTGTGAGATCTTGTTTAGTTCACATCTCGATGGGTAGGGCGCGACTAACACTATATCACCAAGCTTAAAAGCTGATCCGATCAATGTGTCAGCATAAAATCCTCCAATCTTCCCCTTTTTTTTGGTCTGAAAAACTAATTCTTTGTCATCCGATGAAATTAGATCAATACAATCGTCTCCTGCTATTTGTTTAATTTTTCTTACGTCGACATCCATGCGATATTGTTTTCTACGGACCGTAAGTATTGCCTCATCGCTATCTTTGATTTTTTCTGAGCGAAATCGAATAAAATTAGGCTGCTTCCATCGTCCAAAAGTTTTCTGAATGTCAGGCAATCTAGAAAGTAAATCACCTAGACTGACAATCCCTCCCTCACAAATCATTTCATTGGGTTATCTGAGATTTATCTTGCTGCTGCCAGAACGCATCAAATTTCGGTTTCCTGTTGCATGCACCAATTCGTTGAATGTGCCTCTGGCGTTAACTCGAACGGCTAGGTTTAAATAGTCAGGGTTTTCCTTGCTCAACTCATCATGCCAATTGAAACGTGATAATCCGTGACTTCGAGCTAGGCTCGGCTCCCAAAGCTGAGGTGTCAAAAACAGGGTAAGCCCCCTGGATAGGCTCACGACCCCGTAATAGAGCAAAAGAGGCTTTACAACGAGATCGGCGTTATCGGCTGAGCGGAAATATTCCCGTGCTTGAATGAAGCTCGCAGCTATCTGTCTTGATTGTGACCGGTTCGGCTGCCAGTTATGCTTCGTAATATAGCGGTTTCGAACCAGCTCATGACTCTCGTAGTTTGACAATAACTCCCATGCATCGCGCAGCTCCACCATAGTCCCGGACCTTTGTTTTGCTTATGGCTAGCAATTATGTCAGACCCTGCACCAATTAAATGGATTTTCTCCGTCGGACTACGTTTGCAACCCAGCCCGCATTGATCATGCCATAAATGATGGGCGTTTCTCCCTTAGCATGAACGTTACGGATCGGGTTACAAACCCGATCCGGCATTGGCGAGATAATATTACATCGGACGGCCAACGCAAAACCCCATGGATGCGCGTCCGGCAATCCATGGGGTCATTGCTGAAAAAATATTGAGGCGGTCTAAAAACATTCGCGCAAGGGATCGCCTATGCGTTTAGTCCGTGATGTCCGATGCCACTTTGTCCGCCCGTAAAGCGATCGAAAATATTCGAAGCCTTCGCATGGCGGGATTTCGGCTCCTGAGAGCGGCCAGAAATATCCCAAAAAGACCGGTGCCCTTCGAGATCGGCCTCGGCCCGGGTCACTCCGATATCCTTCAAAGCGCCGTCATCGAGTGTCAGAAGTTCGCGGCGCTGGTTGGCGACTTCGAAACGATCCATCAGATAGATAAAAGCACCATTTAGGCGTTCGACAATTTGAGAGGTGTTTTCTTGAGTGGACCCTCTTCTTGGGCCCCGTGCTGCTATTGCGGTCATTGGATCTAACTCCTTGTTGTGCTGTTGAGCACGCTGCATTACCCAATAGATAGGTGCGCCGCTTGCATAACGGAAACGATTATTTATAATGGATAGCATTAGCAATCGTTATGGATTATGAGAGATGCCTCGTAACATTGATATTGGACTGCTTCGGACATTTATCGCCGTCTCAGAGACCGGCGGCATGACCAGCGGCAGCCGGATTCTCAATCTCACCCAAGCCGCCGTCAGCCAGCAGATCAAGCGTCTTGAGGAACTGTTTGAGGCGGAGTTGTTCGACCGCAGTCAAAGACAGCTCACGCCAGCCGGCGAGCGGCTGATGGGTAACGCGCACCGCATCATTGCCATGAACGACGAAATCTGGGGCCTCATGACATCACCCGATTTCGAAGGCGAGGTGCGCCTTGGCGTGCCCCATGACATTGTTGGGCCATTCATGCCGCCGATTTTAAGGAGCTTCAGCTACACGTGGCCGCGCGTCCGCGTCACACTGGTCTGCGAAACGACGCCGCGTCTGCTTGGGCTTTTGAAGGACGGGAAGATCGACCTCACCTTGACGACCGAGGCCGAGCCGGGCGATATGCATGAATTTCTGCTGACCGATCCGCTCGTTTGGGTCGGCGCACGCGATGGCAACGCCCATACACGTGATCCGCTGCCAATTTCTCTCGGAAATGAGACCTGTGCATTTCGCGCTGCCGCGCTGAAAGCCCTGACAAAAGCCGGCCGCAACTGGTCCTTGATTTGCCAAGTGAGCGATATGGGACCGTTGGCGGCAACGCTGGAAGCGGACCTCGCAATTGCGCCTTTCCTTGCGCAAACCGTTCCGGATAACGTCATTGTTCTTGATAAAGCTCTCGGGCTTCCCCCCCTTCCGTCATACCATATTAACCTCCGCCTGCCGCCTGCCAGTGTCAGCGAGATCGCAGCGGAACTCGCCGATCACATTCGCAAAGGATTCCTGGCGCGCTATACGCAAGCGGCTTAGGTGGAGATAATTTTTAATATCGATTCCGGTAGGTCCGCACCGGGGGCCAGCACGCCATCATCTTCTGGCGCGCCAAAAACTGTTGTGATCGGCACAACGCCGCCCCAAATCGGCAGCTGGTAATCTTCGCCATCGTCATTCGGCGGCCCGGAACGGGTTTTCGCCGAGGCTTCTTCAATGGTGAAGGCGAGAACCGCCGTCGCGTTCAACTCCTTCTCCGTCATTGGACGGGCCTCGGCCCAGCGCCCCGGCATAAGGTGATTGGTAATCGCCTCCAATGCGGCCTTCCGCTCGCCCACATCGGTGACGAGAGCCGCGCGTCCATGAAGAACGGCTGACCGGTAATTCATTGAGGAGTGAAATGCCGACCGGCCGGCGACAATGCCATCAAGGAGAGTGACGGTCATACATATCGGCACGCCGGGGCCCAGCACTTTCGCAAAGCGCGCCGCTTTCGCACCATGCAGATAAACCTGTTCGCCAATCCGGCCATAAATCATTGGAATAACGACCGGCCGATCATGGTCGGAAAAACCGACATGGGCGACGAGCCCCGCATCCAGGATCTTAAAGATTGCTTCCTGATCGTATGCCGCCCGTGTCCCAACCCGCACCCGGTTGAGTTTCCCTCGCTCATAAACTGTCATGCCCATCGGCTCCCGGTTGAGGAGTTCAATATCGTCCGTAGCTGCAGGTTGGCATTTTATTGGTATCTGATATATATCCATTTATAAGAATCTAAGG
Source organism: bacterium MnTg02 (assembly GCA_008974985.1). Taxonomy (GTDB): domain Bacteria; phylum Pseudomonadota; class Alphaproteobacteria; order Rhizobiales; family BFAS01; genus MnTg02. The sequence continues at coordinate 2,379 of BFAS01000272.1, read as the reverse complement.
ATACCAATTTGGACAGATCATTTACCGGTGCCATTGATCTCGACAGCTGTGGGACAGTCCCGCTCTACCGGCAAATTTACGAGCAACTTCGTGAAGCTATTCTTACTGGCACCTTGAAGCCGGGAACGAAAGTCCCGCCGAGCCGCGTGATGGCGCAAGAACTCGGCCTGAGCCGGACAACGATCATCAATGCCGTTGATCAATTGGTCGCCGAAGGTTATCTCGGTGCGCGCCAGGGCTCGGGAACATTTGTCACTGGCTGGCAGCGTGAACTGGAAGGGCGCAAGCCGGAAAGTGCCACCCGGAGTTCTCCGCCTGCCAGACATTCATTTGTCTCGAAGCAATGGAAATTGCGGCTGGCTCAAGGAAAAGCAACGGAGCGACCGTCCAAGCCACGGCCGCTTCGCCCTGGAATTCCTGACCTTGACGAATTCCCGGCAATCCTTTGGGCGCGCCTCATGCGGCGCGCAAGCCTCGCGCAAAGTGCCGATGCCGCCGGTTATGGTTTCCTCTCCGGACATCCTGATTTGCGAACCGCGTTGGCGGGCCACCTTACGGAATACAGGCTTGTCGACACGTCGCCGGGCGACATTATTGTGACCTCTTCAGCGCAGGCTGCCCTTGATCTCATTTCACGGCTTTTGATCGAGCCGGATGATCCGGTATGGATCGAGGATCCAGGCTATCGCGGGGCTCGCTCCGCCTTTTTAAATGCCGGCGCAAAGCTTATCCCCATTCCGGTCGATGGGGACGGCATGGCGCCGGACCGCGCCCCGTCGCCGCCAACGCCCAAACTCATCTACGTCACGCCGTCTCATCAATATCCACTCGGCCACACCTTGTCGCTCGCACGGCGTCTGGAAATCCTTGAATTGGCGGAAGCGGCGAACGCCATCATTATTGAAGACGATTATGACAGCGAATTTCACTATGAGGGACGGCCAATCGCTGCTCTTCAGGGCTTGCGGAAAAGCAGCAACGTCATCTATGTCGGAACGTTCTCAAAAGCATTGCTTCCCGGTCTAAGGCTTGGGTATATGGCCGTACCACCGGCGCTCACATCCGCCATCAAAGCGCTGCAAAGAAGCACGGGGCACTACGCGTCTGCGGGGTTACAAATTGCCGCGGCGGAGTTCATCAATGCCGGACATTACCGGAGCCATGTGCGCAGAATGCAGAGCCTGTATCACAAACGGCGCGATACGCTCATCTCGGCAATCGATAGCGAGTTGCCTGGTCTGCTGACACCCCTTCGCCCGCAGGGAGGCATGCAGCTTGCCGGCTTTTTACCCAAGCGCCGTGACGATACCGCCCTCGCCGAAATGCTCATCAAAGAAGGTGTCGAAGTTGACCCGCTTTCCAGCTTCTTTATCGGCCGCCCCAAACAACGCGGTTTCTTGATGGGATATGCCGCCTGGCCTGAAGATCAAATTGAGCACGCAATTAAAACAATGCGCGTGGTCTTAGAAAGATCCTCGTCTTAATACCATCGGTCATAGAGAATGACCGATGGGCGTTCAAGCGCCACGCAGGCTCACGCGCCATAAGGCGCGACGCGCGGTCGCGCTTGCCAATGGTCCATGAGTCAAACTCATGGACCATTGGTATAAAACTTTACCATCGCTCTTAAGAAATGACTTATGGACGTTCAAGCGCCACGCAGGCTCACGCGCCATAAGGCGCTGGCCACGCAGTCGCGCTTGCCAATGGTCCATGAGTCAAACTCAAGAACCATTGGTATAAAACTTTACCATCGCTCTTAAGAAATGACTTATGGACGTTCAAGCGCCACGCAGGCTCACGCGCCATAAGGCGCTGGCCACGCAGTCGCGCTTGCCAATGGTCCATGAGGCAAACTCAAGGACCATTGGTATAAAACTTTACCATCGCTCATTAGAAATGACTTATGGACGTTCAAACGCCACGCAGGCTCACGCACTATAGGGTGCTGGCCACGCAGTCGCGCTTGCCAATGGGTCCATGAGTCAAACTCAAAGACCATTGGTATTGCCTGCACATTCCATCCCGCCCGATTACATGGAAGTCAGCGGCGGAGGCCCCGGTCATTTTCTTTGAATTCTGAGTATGCGAAATAAATTTCAGATCAGGCCGCGGCGAGTTCGCGATCATAGGGAGAGCGGCCGCTGGCGGGGGGCGCATAAACTCGGCCATCGCCGGATCGTTTCGTGATCCAATTGGCGATGTGCCCCGCGACACAAGGATTGTCGAGATAGCCGTAAAAATTGTGCGGGTCCAAGGTCTCGTCCTTCACCCAAAAATTGTAAATGGTTCTATCGATTATTCGATCCACAAAATTGAGTTTGCGCATATCGCGAAAGTCATCCGCCATTGTGCGGTCATGGGCCACGAAATCATCCT
>BFAS01000271.1 GCA_008974985.1 bacterium MnTg02 | reverse complement strand
AAAGGAAGACACTGCAAACCCGGCGCTTGCAACACAGCAAGTCCGTCGCATAACATAACCAAACAGATGAGCCGCACACTCAGTTAGCTCAAACCGAAATCTGTCCAAATTATCTGATGACGGACACATCGGTGAACACGACAGAATTATCCGGCGCCAGTCTCTTCTTCGCTCCTCAATAGCTACGATGAGCCAGAAACTCTCACTAAGCAAAAACCTGAAACTGTCGGGATTATTCTGACGGTGTACACATGACTCTGCGCAGCAAAATTATAGCCGGGATCACTCAGCCGCAGCGGAATGTTCCGCCGCAATGACTTCAGTGACGCGCGAGGAGGGAACAAGGATATTGCCTTCGAAGATGCGTCGCGCGGTCCGGTAAACGCAGGCCCTGTCTGCGAACCAGGCCTCGCCTGAGCGGGTCACTGTCGCGCAGGAAATGGTGAGACCCGAGGGTTGCGCGATGTGCAAATCCTCAGAATAGTCCTCAGGCGGACGGGTGACATCATGGACCACCGTGCCGGGAATTCGGGCGGCAACCGTTAGGCAAAGTGCGCCGGTCAATGGTAGGGCGCGGTGGCAGTTGCCGAGGGAGATCATACGGGCCAGGAGGTCCATGCCGTCCGCGGCAAGATTCGCGCCTGAAAGTGTTGGCGCTTGTTGCGGTCCGGTAACGATCCCGATTTTGGGTATAGACGGTTTTGCCGCCGCATCGTCAAGGCTCGATGCGATGCCCATCGTGACCGAGACACGGCAACGTAACTCTTCGAGCCGGTCCATAAGGGCGCTGTCAGCATCGATTTCATCGGACATCTCGGTCCCTGTGAGGCCAATGTCCCCCGCTCGGACGAAGAGACAGGCGTTAGTCGCGTCGACCAACGAAACGTCAATTGCGCCGAAGCCATCGGCCTCGATTCGGTCTACCGGCCTGCCAGTCGGAAGCAAGCGATCGGTGGAGGCGCCTCCCGGATCCTCAAATTCAAGCCGCACTGGTGCGCCCGTCCCGGCAACCCCTTGGAGCACCATATCCCCATCAACAGCGGCGCGGCCGCCATCTAACGGGAAGCGGGAATGAATAATCTTGCCGGTATTGGTGTTGTGGATGCGCACATAGGCGCTGTCACCGGATACCTGAACCAGCCCCTCGTCGACGGCAAACGGACCCATGGCCGAGGACATGTTGCCGCAATTACTGGAGTAATCGACAACTGCGTCCTTTACCGCGACTTGAGCGAACGTATAATCGATGTCGGCGTCTTCCCGACTCGGCGGGCCTATCACGCACACCTTGGAGAGCGAAGATATACCGCCGCCCATACCGTCAAGCTGACGTCCGTTGGGATCTGGACTGCCGATGGCGGCCAGGAAGATCTCGTCCCAAAGCGCACGGTCCGCGGGCAAGTCGGATTGCTTAAAGACCACCGCATTGCTCGTGCCGCCGCGCATGAAGACTGCTGGGATTTTGATTTGGTCCAAGGCCATTCTCCGTACTGTCCGGTGATGGTGTGGCAAGTCCAAATAGCGTGGAATAAGCCGCTTTTGTCCTGCTATTCTGTCATATCCTTTCGGTCTTTCCCAGAAACAGCGGCGCGATTTTCACCAATGGACCGGCAGAGTGTCGCGTTCCCTCAATTCACGCCAAATGCTGCATTACGTCCGGCGATGCGTCCGAACACCGCGCCGGAGACAAGTCCCGTGCCGCCGGGATAATTATTGTGGAACAGCCCCCCAACCATCTCGCCGGCGCAGAACAGGCCATTGATCGGTTGCCAGTCGACGCCGATGACCTGGGCCTTGTCGTTGATGCGCAGGCCGCCAAAGGTGAATGTGATGCCGCCGGTCGCGCTATAGGCGACGAAGGGCGGCTTGTCGATCTTGATAGCCCAATTCGATTTTTTCGGGCTGATGCCGTTCGCCGCTAGCCCGTCGAGTTCGGACGGGTCGAAATTCTCATCACTGTGAGCGGCCGCGTTATAGTCCTGCAATGTTCTAAGCGCCTGCTCCTTGTCCTCGATGTCGAGCTTGCCGATCAGCTCCTCTAGCGTGCCGCCCGTGACGGGATCGGATGTCTCGTAGCGCGGCTCAAGCAAGTGGACGGTTTTCTGGTCATAAATTTGCCAGACCTTGGAGTTCGGCTGATCCAGGATCACGCGACCATAACGGGCATAGGTAAAAAACTGGAAGTCCTCACCTTCGTCGCAGAAGCGCAAACCCTTCAGGTTGATCATAACGCCCCAGGGGTAAGAGAGCCGGTTTGATTTGTTGGTGAGATCACGCGGCGCGAAATCGTCCCATTCCGCACTGATTGGCGTGGAGTGACAGCTCGACCAATTGCCATAGGCCATGGCGCCTATATTAAGCGCCATGCGTAGACCGTCGCCCTGATTGTAGCGCGTGCCGCGGACCTTGGCATGATCCCAAGGTTTGCCAAGATATTGCGCGCGCCATTGCTGGTTGGCTTCGAAGCCGCCGCAGGCGAGCACCACCGACTTGGCGGTCAGTTTCTTGATGCCTTCCGGGTTTTTGACACTCACGCCGTAGACCGCGCCGGAACCGTCCACAAGCAGTTCCTGTGCGCCCGTATTGTAACGGACCTCGATACCATCGCGCTCGGCGGCCAGGAACCAATGTTTGGAGAGGCCGACGCCTTCGTGCTCCGCCCGGATGATTGCGCCCTTTGGCCACTTTATGACATCGCCCTTGCGAATGCCGCCAAGGGAAAATGCCGGTTCCATCGGTATGCCGGCATGTTTGTGCATCCAGCAGATCGTGTCATAGGAATTCGAGATGACGATTTCGGCAAGCTCCCGGTCGGTGCGCCCTCCTGTGACGCGCAAAAGGTCATCCCAGAAATCCTCCGCCTTGTAAGGCTCGATTCCGCCGCGAAAACCGGGGAAGTCTTTCTCGGCCTCCGGCACAAGCTCATCCAGATCCTCAACGCTGTTGAAAGCGATGCGCAGTAAGCCGCCCGACCAATGGGTGTTGCCGCCGCGCATGTCTTTGGGTGCTTTTTCCAAGACCACGGTTTTCGTGGCACCGCTCTCTCGTGCCGAAACCGCTGCGGCGAGCGCCGCATTCCCGGCCCCAACGACGATGACGTCATAATCACTCACTGCGCCTACTCCATTTTGTCGTCACCAAACCCGTACTATCCATGACGCCAACGCCTATATGCAGTCTCGCCTAGCTTACTAGAGCGTTTTCCTATCTACTTGAATCGAAGGGAATTCACAAATCAGTTGATTTCTGATTCAAGCTGCATGCGGGTTAAGGAGGCCAGCATGCATGGCCAAAACCCTTTTCGTAGATTTGAAATACCGTGTTGTTGAGGCAATTGCGCAGGATATGCCGCGCCGTCAGGCGGCCGAACGGTTCGGCGTCAGCATTTCAAGCGCAATCCGGTGGTATCAGCAATATAAGTCGACAGGTGTTATTGCCCCGAAGAAGCAAGGTGGCGACCGCCGCTCAGGCCGGATAGAGGCACATGCCGATTTCATCCTGGGTCTCGTGTCCTACACGCCGGACATCACCCTTGTTGAGTTGCAGGAGAAGCTTGAGGCGCGCAGCGTGCGTGTCGGGATTGGAACGCTGTGGTGGTTCTTTGATCGGCGCAAGATTACGTTCAAAAAAAGACCGCGCATGCGGGCGAACTGGACCGGCCCGATATCCTGAAGCGGTGCGAGGACTGGTTTGAAGGCCAGCCCGGCCTTGATCCTGCAATGCTGATCTTCAAGCCTGTCCTCGGGCCTGCGAAGCCGGACTCGGGGGATGAAACAGGGGCCTCGACGAAAATGGCCGCCTGAGAGGCCGCGCGGTGAAAGGACAATGGTGCCGTGCCGCTATACCGCACGGGCACTGGAAATCCACCACCTTCACCGCAGGATTGCGTCTCGATGGACTGGCCGCGCCCATGGTACTGGACGGGACCATGAACGGAGAGGCCTTCCCCGCCTATGTCCGGCAGGTTCTGGTTCCCGAACTGGCCAAAGGCGATGTCGTCATCATGGACAGCCTTCCCGTACACAAGGTGACAGGCGTCAGGCAAGCCATCGAGGCCGCAGGAGCGGCGCTCCTATACCTGCCGCCATATTCTCCTGACTTCAACCCGATCGAAATGGCTTTCTCAAAGCTCAAGGCCTTGCTCAGAAAGGCCGCAGCGCGAACAATCCCTGAGCTGTGAGACACAATAGCTGAAAGCCTTGACCTGTTCACACTAGACCAATGTAAAAACTACTCCATCGCAGCAGGATATGATGCATATTGATCGGAAAATGCTCTAGTCCGGCCTGAAAGTCCTTCCCATGCCCCCTGCCGACATCGACCGGCCACCGCCTGAGTTAATCGAGCGTATTTCCCGATTGGGCACAAGCACGCTCGCTAATGCGCTGGATAATGCCGGGCTCCACAACAATGTCATTGCCCAGATCAAGGCGGTTGCACCGGGTTTCCGTTTTGCCGGGCCTGCGGTCACTGTAAAAGAAA
>BFAS01000270.1 GCA_008974985.1 bacterium MnTg02 | reverse complement strand
ATCTGCTGAAACAGAGAAAATGAGCGAGGCCCAGATCTTCAAATTCATCTTCCAAGCCGGATTTTCAACGGCCAAGAAGGTTACGAGTGTGTCCGGCCGCGGTGTCGGCATGGATGTGGTCCGCACCAATGTTGAGCTTATCGGCGGGACCTGCGATTTGAAGTCGGTCAAGGGCGAGGGCTCAACCTTCATCATCAAGATTCCACTAACACTCGCGATTGTCTCTGCCCTTATTGTCGAAGCTTCGGAGCAGCGGTTCGCCATTCCTCAACTTTCTGTCATAGAGCTGGTCAGGGCTCATAAGGAAGGTGAGCATCGGATTGAAATGATCAATCAGACGCCGGTCCTACGGCTCAGAGATAAGCTGCTGCCGGTTATCCATCTCAGGAAACTTCTCAACCTTACCATGGCGAAGTCTGAGATAGACCCTTGCGAGGACGACAAGGCCGATAGCAATGACAATGTTTTCGTTGTCGTGACCCAAGTCGGATCGCAGACGTTCGGTATCATTGTCGATTGTGTTTTCCACACCGAGGAAATCGTGGTCAAGCCAATGTCCAGCATGTTGCGTGACATCACGATGTTCTCTGGCAACACCATTCTTGGCGATGGCAGCGTCATCATGATCATCGATCCAAATGGTATGGCGCAGGCGGTTGAAGCCGACGTTGGCACCGACGCAATGCGAGAGGAAAATGTCGATACCGCGGTTGAACATGGTGGCGACAAAGTCACGTCTCTGCTTGTGTTCCGTGCCGGATCCGAAGAGCTGAAGGCGGTTCCGCTTTCACTCGTCACGCGTCTGGAAGAAATCGATGTCGGAACCATCGAGCATTCAAATGGCCGCGATCTTGTTCAGTATCGTGGCTCGCTCATGCCACTCGTCTATGTCAACGACCATGCAGGTCATCGCGAGGAAGGCCGGCAGCCAATTCTCGTCTTTACAGACGAGCATCGTTCCATGGGTCTTGTTGTCGATGAGATCGTCGATATTGTTGAGGACCGGCTGAACATAGAGATCGCTTCCGAAACTATCGGGCAAATTGGCTCTGCCGTTGTTAAAGGCAAGGCGACCGCAATCATCGATATCGGCCATTATCTGCTACAGGCATTCGACGACTGGCTGATGCAGAAGGATAGTCAAAACGTCAAGCAAGATCTCGATCTGCTGTTGGTCGATGATAGCGCGTTCTTCCGTAACATGCTCGCACCTTTGCTGACCGCTGCGGGATATAATGTCACGCTCGCAGAATCTGCCGACGAAGCGTTGCAGCTGAAAGATAAGGGTTACAGCTTCGACGTCATCGTTTCAGATATCGAAATGCCGGGTATGGATGGTATCGAATTTGCCGAAACTCTCCGCGACAATACCGTATGGAAGGATATTCCGATAATTGCTCTGTCCTCGCATTCCTCTCCTGAAACAATCGAACGCAGCCGCGAAGCTGGCTTCCTGGATTACATCGCGAAGTTCGACCGCGAAGGACTCATTGAATCTTTGAAGGATTGCAAACAGAAGATGGGAATGGCGGCATGACCAAGGAAGTCGAGGCCAACACGGCCGGTGAGCAAGAGACCGAGGAGTTCGTCACCGTGAGGATCGCCGATCAATTGTTCGGCTTGCCGATCGAGCAAGTGCAGGATGTATTCATGCCAGACGCCATCACCGAGGTTCCTTTGGCGGCGCCAGAGGTCGCAGGCGTTCTTAATTTGCGTGGCCGGATCATTACTGCGATCGATATGCGCAAGCGCTTAGATCTTCCAATTCGGGAAGATGGTGCCCGCCGGATGGCTGTAGGCATTGAATCGAACGGTGAATCCTATGGAATTGTGATTGATAAGGTCGGTGAGGTTCTGCGCTTGCCGCGATCGACGCTCGAAGCGAATCCCGCCAATCTCGACCCGCGCTGGGCGTCTGTTTCGATGGGGGTTCAGCGCCTTGAGGGCGAGTTGATGGTCATCCTAAATGTCGACCGTGTTCTCGACATCGGGGATTCGAGCCAGACTGCCTAGTGAGTTCAAGTCGATTTTTTTTATGAAGTGGAAATAGGACTGCCGAAGGAGTCCAGCATGAAACATTGCCTAGTTGTGGATGACAGCAGCGTCATTCGAAAAGTGGCCCGCCGTATTCTCGAAGATATGAGCTTTGAGATCAGCGAAGCCGAGAATGGCAAGGATGCCCTTGAAAAGTGCAAAGCGCGTATGCCGGATGCCGTGCTGCTCGATTGGAATATGCCGATTATGGACGGTATCGATTTTTTAACGGCACTCAGGGATGTCACCGGCGGCGATGTGCCGAAAGTGATTTTTTGCACGACGGAAAATGATGCGGCACACATCACACGTGCAATCGATGCCGGGGCCAACGAATATATAATGAAGCCCTTTGATAGGGACATTATAGAGGCCAAATTTCAAGAAGTTGGTTTGATTTAGTTCGAAAGGGAGCCCGCCCGGTGGCACTCACAATGGCCTCTGTGATGTCCCAAAAAAGGGACGTCGAACGCGATGTGCGCGTGATGGTCGTCGATGATTCGGCGGTTGTCCGCGGACTGGTTTCGCGTTGGGTTAACGAAGAGCCTGGACTGGTGTCAGTGGCCCGTTATTCGAACGGCAAACTGGCCGTCGATGGTGTTGCTGAAAGCGCGCCCGATGTCATCATTCTCGATATCGAGATGCCTGTCATGGACGGACTGACGGCGCTTCCTCTTATTTTGAAGGCCTGCCCAACCGCAAAAGTGATCATGGCGTCGACTCTGACGCGGCGGAATGCTGAAATCAGCTTTAAAGCCTTGTCGCTTGGGGCAACCGATTACATCCCGAAACCCGAGAGCAATAGTGGTGTCACCACTTCAGCCGAATTTCGCCAGCATCTCTTGGAGAAAATTAAGGTTGTCGGTCGGCGTCTGATCGCGACCAGTGCCCGCCGCGCCGCGCGGTCCGCACCGAACTCGCACTCAACGGTTGCGTCAAAAGCTCATGCAACGAATGCGGGGCAACAGCAAGCAGCTGGCGCGGCTCAAAATGCTGACCAGATACAATTGCGCCCATTCTCGCTGGTACGTCCACGGATATTGACGATCGGCAGCTCAACCGGTGGACCTCAGGCCCTGATGTCGTTGTTTCCGCAGATTTCGCCGGCCCTCGATACAATTCCGGTGCTGATTACTCAGCATATGCCACCCACCTTCACGACCATTCTCGCGGAACATTTGGGTCGCGTAACCTCGCGAGTTTCAAAAGAAGGGGCTGAGGGCGATATCGTCAAACCCGGCGTTATTTATGTGGCGCCTGGAACGCATCATATGACGGTGCGGGAAAAGGATGGCAATGTCGTCATTCATCTCGACGATGGAGAGCGAGTAAATTTTTGTAAGCCAGCCGTCGATCCACTGTTTCAGAGCGTTTCAAATATTTATGGCAACGCCACGCTCGCCGTCGTCTTAACTGGAATGGGGCAGGACGGTGCGGCAGGCGGAAAGGTTATCGCCGATAAGGGCGGTAGTGTGATTGCGCAAGACGAGGCTTCGAGCGTGGTTTGGGGAATGCCCGGCGCAACCGCGGCAGCCGGCGCGTGCAGCGCCGTTTTGCCTCTGAACAGCATTGGGCCAAAAATTACAGCACTTCTGAGGGGGGTTGGCCGGTGACGCCGCAAGAGTTTAATTTCGTCCGGGAGAAATTAAAAGAACGGTCAGGCTTGGTTCTGTCCGAGGAGAAGCGGTATTTGATCGAATCCCGTCTTGATCCCGTCGCGAAATCAAATCAGTTCGGTTCGCTATCGGACTTGATCCAGGCGATTATGAAGCCTGGAAGCGAGAAACTCCGTGCTGAGGTTACGGAGGCGATGACCATCAATGAATCGTTTTTCTTTCGCGACAAAACACCCTTCGAAAATCTCGAAGAGGTTATGCTCCCGCATATGATCGCAGCCCGCGCGGCGTCAAAGCGCATCCGGATTTGGTGTGCCGCCGCGTCGACCGGGCAAGAGCCCTATTCAATCGCGATGATTATCAGAAAGATGGTGGGCAAAATGCCTGGCTGGCGGCATGATATTATCGGCACAGATCTTTCAAATGACGTGTTGGAAAAAGCCAAAGCGGGACTCTATAGCCAGTTCGAAGTTCAACGTGGACTTCCCGTCCAGCTTCTCGTCAAGAATTTCAAGCAAGTCGGGAGCTTGTGGCAAATCGATAATGCGCTGCGCGCGATGATTCAGTTTAAGACGTTCAATCTGCTCAATAGTTTTGCTCCGCTTGGCACGTTTGATATCGTCTTTTGCCGCAACGTTTTGATCTATTTCGATCAACCGACGAAAAAGGATGTCTTGAACCGCATCTGTAAGCAGTTGACTCCGGATGGGTTCTTGGTGCTCGGAGCGGCGGAAACCCTTGTTGGGCTCTCCGACGAGTACAAGCCTGTCAGTGGACGGCGCGGACTTTATCAGGTTGCGGGAGCGGCTGATGCTGGCGCCGCGGCCGGCGCCCTTGGCTCCGTGCGTAGCAATGCGGCATCAGCATTAACCCGCTCGGCCCGGGTTTCTTAAGCGCACTCGAAAGTCCGGCAGACAGTGTGCCAAATCTC
>BFAS01000269.1 GCA_008974985.1 bacterium MnTg02 | reverse complement strand
CTGGCGACAATTGCGAAATGGAAGTGACGCTGATTGTGCCGATCGCGATGGAAGAGAAACTTCGCTTCGCCATTCGCGAGGGCGGGCGAACCGTCGGCGCAGGTGTCGTCGCAGGTATTATTGAATAAGGGACTATGTGAAACAAGCGCTCCGGATTTCGGAGCGTTTTTTCCTTAATAGGTGAGCAAGATGAAAAGCCAAAACATAAGAATAAGGCTCAAAGCATTCGATCATCGGGTTCTCGATGCATCGACAAAAGAGATCGTGAATACGGCGAAGCGAACCGGTGCCGAAGTGCGCGGACCGATTCCTCTGCCGACCCGGATTGAGAAATTTACGGTCAACCGTTCGCCGCACATTGACAAGAAGAGCCGCGAGCAGTTCGAGATGCGAACTCATAAGCGGCTCTTGGACATTGTTGATCCGACACCGCAAACGGTTGACGCGCTAATGAAGCTCGACCTTGCAGCCGGTGTCGAAGTTGAGATCAAGCTCTAAAGCGACAAGCTTGAGGATTAGAAGATGCGCGCAGGAATTATAGCTCAGAAAGTCGGGATGACCCGGATATTTACAGACGCCGGAGAACATATCCCGGTGACGGTGCTCAAGCTCGACAATTGTCAGGTCGTCGCTCAGAAAACCGGCGAGCGGGATGGCTATTTCGGCCTGCAACTGGGTATCGGTCAGGCGAAGGTCAAAAATGTATCGCGCGCGGAGCGGGGTCATTTTGCCAAGGCTCAGGTAGAGCCGAAACGCAAGCTCGCTGAATTTAGGGTCAGCGAAGAAAATATGATCGACGTCGGTGCGGAAATTACCGCGGATCATTTTCGCGAAGGGCAATTCGTGGATGTGACGGCCAAGAGCGTCGGTAAGGGTTTCGCAGGCGCTATGAAGCGGCACGGCTTTAAGGGTTTGCGCGCGACTCATGGCGTCTCGATCAGCCACAGGAGCCACGGATCGACGGGCCAGTGCCAAGACCCGGGCAAAGTCTTCAAGGGTAAGAAGATGGCCGGCCACATGGGGGCAACACAGGTTACGACGCAAAATCTTCGTGTTGTACGGACGGATGTCGATCGCGGATTGGTTATGATTCGCGGCGCTGTACCCGGAGCAAAAGGCGGATGGGTTCGTGTGTTCGATGCGGTCAAGAAGGCATTGCCTAAGGATGTTCCGCAGCCAGGCGCGTTTCGCCCGCCAAAAGGGAGCGTGGCGGCATCCCAGGATCAGACTGACAGCGCCAGCGAGTCCGGTTCTAAAGCTGACGAGAAAGGGCAAGAGTGATGAAGGCCGATGTGACCACACTCGATGCCAAGAAAGCAGGCACGGTGGACCTCTCCGATGCTATTTTCGGCTTGGAGCCACGCACCGATATCTTACATCGCATGGTGCGCTATCAGCTCGCCAAACGCCAAAGCGGAACTCACTTTGCCCAAGGCAGGTCGGATGTCGTTGGTACAGGCGCCAAGATGTACAAGCAAAAGGGGACTGGGCGAGCCCGGCACGGCAATAAGAAGGTGCCTCAGTTCCGCGGCGGCGGTAAGGCATTCGGGCCATCACCCAGAAGTCATGCCATCAAGCTGCCAAAAAAGGTGCGCGCGCTTGCTCTGCGTTATGCCCTCTCCGCGAAAGCAAAGGCGAAGGAACTCATCGTACTCGACAAGACCGAATCTGGCGAAGCGAAGACGAGCGGTTTGAAGAAAAAATTCGCCAAACTCGGCTTCGAGTCCGTGCTCATCATTGATGGGTCCGAGGTTGATAAGAATTTCGGTTTGGCCGCGCGCAATATCCCCAACGTCGATGTGCTGCCGGTCCAAGGGATCAATGTCTATGACATTCTCCGCCGTAAAAAACTGGTGCTGACCAAGGCCGCTGTGGAAGCGTTGGAGGCGCGGTTCAAATGATAAATACCGATTTATACGACGTGATCCGCTCGCCGATTATCACCGAAAAGGCGACCATGGCGTCTGAACATAATCAGGTTTTGTTTCGAGTAAAAAAAACCGCCACTAAGCCCGAAATCAAGCGGGCGGTTGAGCAACTCTTCGACGTTAAGGTCAAGGCCGTTAACACCTTGAACCGGAAGGGGAAAGTCAAACGCTTTCGCGGCCGTAAGGGACGCCAGAGTGATGTGAAAAATGCGATCGTGACCCTCGAAGAGGGCCATTCGATAGACATTACGACAGGACTCTAGGACGGGAACGATAGGGAATTAAGCGCGAATGGCACTTAAGACATTTAATCCGATAACACCCGGCCTGAGAACTCTTGTCCTTGTCGATCGTGGACATCTTTGGAAGGGTAAGCCGGTGAAGACGCTCACAGAGGGTCTCACAAAGGCAGGCGGCAGGAACAATCACGGACGTATTACGGCGCGGCGCCAAGGCGGTGGCCACAAACGCAATTACAGGCGGATTGATTTCCGGCGCAGAAAATTTGGTATTCCTGCCGAAATAGAGCGGATCGAATATGATCCGAACCGGACGGCTTTCATTGCGCTCATCCGCTATGAGGATGGCGAGCAAGCGTATATTCTGGCCCCTCAGCGCGTTGATGTTGGAGACAAAGTGATTTCTGACGAGCGGGTGGACGTAAAGCCAGGAAACGCGATGCCGCTCGCAAATATGCCGATGGGAACCATCGTGCATAATGTAGAACTGAAGCAAGGTCGTGGCGGGCAGCTTGCGCGCTCGGCTGGCGCCTATGTTCAACTCGTTGGCCGGGATGCCGGATATGCAATTCTGCGCTTGAATTCGGGCGAGACACGCATGGTGCGGGCTGAGTGTATGGCGACAATCGGCGCCGTTTCCAATCCGGACCACGCCAATATCAAGCTTGGTAAGGCAGGGCGTAAGAGGTGGATTGGCAAGCGGCCGCAAGTGCGCGGCGTTGCCATGAACCCCGTCGACCATCCCCATGGCGGTGGTGAGGGCCGGACATCCGGCGGACGCCATCCTGTTACGCCTTGGGGCAAGCCCACAAAGGGTAAGCGTACGCGATCGAACCGTGCGACGGACAAATACATTGTCCGCAGCCGGCATATGAAGAAAAAACGTTAAGGAGTGAGACTGTGTCACGCTCAATTTGGAAAGGTCCGTTTGTTGATGGTTATCTGCTCAAAAAGGCGGATAAGGCTCGCGAAAGCGCCTCGAATGCGGTGATTAAGATATGGAGCCGCCGTTCGACAATCCTACCGCAATTCGTCGGTCTGACATTCGGAGTTCATAACGGGAAGAAACATATTCCGGTGCTCGTGTCCGAGGATATGGTCGGCCATAAATTTGGCGAGTTCGCTCCGACCCGGAGCTATTTCGGCCATGCGGCGGATAAGAGAGCCAAAAGGAAATAGCAATGGGCAAGCCGAAGAACCAGCAGCGGCGTGCGGAAAATGAGGCACAAGCTGTGGTGCGGAATTTGCGAATTAGTCCGCAAAAGCTCAACCTCTTGGTGTCGAGCATTCGCGGCAAGAAAGTGGAAAAGGCGCTTGCCGATCTCACATTCTCGCGGAAGCGAATCGCCCACGATGTGAAGAAGGCGCTGGAGTCGGCGATTGCGAATGCAGAAAATAATCATGGTCTCGATGTCGATGCGCTGATCGTTTCTGAGGCCTTTGTCGGAAAAAATATGACTCTGAAACGTTGGAAACCGAGAGCGCGCGGCCGGGTCGGCCGCATAATCAAACCGTTTTCGCAACTGACGGTCATTGTCAGGGAATTGCAGGAGTCAGCCTGATGGGGCAGAAAGTCAATCCGATCGGAATGCGTCTCGGGATTAACCGCACATGGGATTCTCGTTGGTACGCCGATCGTGAGGAATATGGTCAGTTGCTGCACGAAGACATCAAAATGCGGGGCTTCATACTTAAAAACCGCAGGCAGGCCGGCATATCCAAGGTCGTGATCGAGCGCCCGCATAAGAAGTGCCGGGTCACGATACATTCAGCCCGGCCCGGTATTCTTATCGGCAAGAAGGGTGCCGATATCGAGATTATGCGTACGAAGCTCTCGAAGATGACGGACTCTGAGGTGCTTCTAAACATTGTCGAGGTCAGAAAGCCGGAAATCGATGCGACGCTCGTCGCCGAGGGCATCGCGCAACAGCTCGAAAGGCGCGTGGCTTTTCGCCGGGCGATGAAGCGAGCGGTTCAATCAGCCATGCGGCTCGGTGCGCTCGGCATTCGTATCAACTCGGCGGGCCGGCTCGGCGGGGCTGAGATTGCGCGCATGGAATGGTACCGCGAAGGCCGCGTGCCGTTGCATACGCTCAGAGCTGATATCGATTATGGAACCGCGTTGTCGCGCACGGCTTACGGAATTATTGGCATCAAGGTTTGGATCTTCAAAGGCGAAATCTTGGAACATGATCCGATGGCCCACGAGCGCAGGACCCGTGAGGCTCAGGAAGGCGGCCGTATGCGCCGTGATGACCGTGGCGGATCGCGCCCAGGCGGGCAACGCCCAGGCGCACGTTGAAGAAGGTTAGTGAACAATGCTGCAACCGAAACGCACTAAGTTCCGGAAGATGCAAAAGGGCCGCATTAAAGGCGCCGCCAAAGGCGGAACGACCTTGAATTTCGGCTCATACGGATTGAAGGCGCAAGAGCCTGCGCGCATAACGGCGCGGCAGATTGAAGCTGCGCGGCGCACAATGACGCGCCAGATGAAGCGCGCCGGGCGTGTGTGGATCCGTATCTTCCCGGACGTGCCGGTGTCGAAAAAGCCGACCGAGGTGCGCATGGGCAAAGGCAAGGGCACGCCCGAGTTTTGGGCCGCAAAAGTTAAACCCGGCCGCATAATGTTTGAAATTGACGGCGTATCTGCGCCAGTAGCGCGCGAAGCCTTGAGACTCGCTGCTGCGAAGCTTCCCATCAAGACGCGTGTCGTTAGGCGTTTCGGCGAAGCGGACTGAGCGGGCAAAACGAGGACCGGAATAGAGCGATGAAGGCAGGCGATTTGCACGACTTGACCGTCGACCAGCTTCAAGACGAGCTTATCAAGCTCAAGCGGGAGCAGTTCAATCTGCGGTTTCAG
This sequence comes from bacterium MnTg02, assembly GCA_008974985.1. Classification (GTDB taxonomy): domain Bacteria; phylum Pseudomonadota; class Alphaproteobacteria; order Rhizobiales; family BFAS01; genus MnTg02. The sequence continues at coordinate 11,753 of BFAS01000269.1, read as the reverse complement.
ACGGCGTCCGGGCAACTGGAGAATACGGCGCGCATACGGCAAGTGCGCCGCGATATAGCGCGCATAAAAACCATTGAAGCGCGCAAACAAACAGAAGCCGCGAAAGCGTCTTAAAGGGTCATAGGACATGCCGAAAAGAATTCTCCGAGGCGTCGTCGTGAGCGATAAAAATGAGAAAACAGTGGTCGTCAAAGTCGAGCGCCGTTTCACCCATCCGCTGTTTAAGAAGACTGTCCGGCGCAGCAAGAATTACCAGGCGCACGACGAAGGCAATGCCCACAAGGTCGGAGATCTTGTGCGGATACAGGAATGCCCTCCCGTATCGAAGAACAAACGATGGCGCGTCTTAGGCGGCCAGGAGGCCGCTGCCGGATAAGCGCGACAAGAAGCTTCGACACGCGAGACAAAAGAATAGAGCGCATTAAGTTGCAAACGATGCCGCAAGAAATTGAAATAAAGATAAGAAAAGGGCCGCCGTCATGATCCAAATGCAAACCAATCTGGATGTCGCCGACAATTCAGGTGCGCGGCGCGTGCAATGCATCAAGGTGCTTGGCGGCTCAAAACGCAAGACGGCTTCTATTGGCGATATTATTGTGGTGAGCATCAAGGAAGCAATTCCGCGTGGGCGCGTGAAAAAAGGTGAAGTGATGAGGGCCGTCATCGTCAGGACCGCGAAAGATATCCACCGTGCTGATGGCAGCGTCATCCGCTTCGATCGGAATGCCGCCGTGCTGGTGAACAATCAGGGCGAGCCAATTGGCACACGCATCTTTGGACCGGTCACGCGTGAACTCAGGGCAAAGAACCTGATGAAAATCGTCTCTCTTGCTCCGGAGGTCTTGTGATGGCGCAGAAAGTCAAACTCCGAAAGGGTGATCATGTCATCGTCATAACCGGCAAGGACAAGGGCAAGCATGGCGAAATTATCAAGCTCATTCCTAAGGACAGCCGGGCGATCGTCCAGGGCGTCAATATGATCAGGCGGCACCAGAGGCAAACCCAAAGCCAAGATGGCGGCATTATTTCTAAGGAAGCATCGATACATCTTTCGAACCTATCGATTGAAGATCCCAAGGATGGAAAGCCGACGCGCATTGGCTACAAGTTTTTGAATGATGGACGAAAAGTGCGGTTCGCCAAACGGTCAGGAGAAGAGATCGATGGCTAAAGAGAGTTACACACCGCGTCTGAAACGCCACTACAACGATGTGATACGGGCTGCGGTCACGAAAGAGTTTGGCTACGACAATCCGATGCGCGTTCCGCGTCTCGAAAAGGTCGTGGTCAATATGGGTGTTGGAGAAGCAGTGGCTGATAGCAAGAAAATTCATGCCGCCGCTGGAGACCTCGCCCTGATTACAGGGCAAAAGCCGATCATCTGCAAGGCGCGAAAATCGATCGCAACTTACAAATTGAGAGATGGAATGCCGATCGGCGTTAAGGTAACTCTCCGGCAGGACCGGATGTATGAGTTTATCGACAGGCTGGTGAATATCGCTTTGCCGCGCGTGCGGGATTTTCGTGGTCTTAGTCCAAAAAGCTTTGATGGACGGGGCAATTTCGCTCTCGGCATTAAGGAACATATCGTGTTTCCTGAGATCGATTACGACAAGGTCGATTCAATTTGGGGGTTGGATGTCGTCGTATGTACGACAGCTCCCAATGATGATGAAGCGCGTGCGCTTCTGAAAGAATTTAACTTTCCGTTCCGCAGCTGAGGCAGACGTCGGCCCTCGATGTTGATGGAGAAATGAATGGCTAAGAAAAGTGCAATTGAGCGCAATCGCAAACGCCGGAGGCTTGCCAACAAATTTGAGGCGCGTCGTTCGCGGTTGAAGGCGATCGCCAAGGATGAGAGTTACCCCGCGGAGGAGCGGTTTGCGGCACGCTTAAAACTAAGCGAAATTCCTCGCAATTCATCGCGGACTAGAATTCGCAACAGGTGTGAGCTCTCGGGCCGCCCGCGAGGCTATTACCGCAAGCTTAGAATATCACGTATTGCACTCAGGGAATTGTCCTCGCAGGGCCTTGTTCCCGGAATGGTCAAATCGAGCTGGTAGGGGAAAGACGTCCATGACAATGACGGATCCCTTGGGGGATATGTTGACTCGGATTAGAAACGCGCAAATGCGCAATCGGTCCAAAGTATCGACGCCCGCCTCAAATCTCAGAGGCTGCGTACTCGATGTGCTCAAAAGAGAGGGCTACATCCGGGGTTATTCCGAAGTCGAATTCGAAGGTCAGCAGAGCGAATTCGAGATCGAACTCAAATATTTTGATGGCGAGCCGGTTATCAAGGAAATCAAGCGGATTTCGAAACCAGGGCGGCGGGTTTATTCATCGGTGAAAGACCTGCCGACAGTTGCCAATGGGCTTGGGGTTTCAATTCTGTCGACGCCGAAAGGCGTGATGTCCGACAGCGATGCGCGGACCGAAAATGTCGGCGGCGAGATCCTTTGCAATGTATTTTAGATGTTTCGGAGTTTCTTCGCCAACAGGCGCAAAAAGGTTTTGACCCATGTCTAGGATCGGAAAAAAGCCGGTCGCAATACCGGAAAAAGTGCAAGCGGATGTCGACGGGCAAAGCGTCACCGTAAAGGGGCCGAAAGGCGAACTTTCAGCGGTGCTCGTCGATGAAGTGCTCGCGAAAATGACGGATGACGGCATCAGCGTCAATCCTAGGGATTCCTCCAAAAGGTCGCGATCCATGTGGGGGATGTCGCGTACCTTGATCCAGAATTTGGTCACTGGGGTCAATGACGGTTTCGAGAAGCGGCTCGAAATTAACGGTGTTGGCTATCGCGCGGCGCTCAACGGCAAGGAACTGCAGCTGCAATTGGGTTTCAGCCATGACGTTGTTTATGCCGTACCAGAGGGCATAGAGGTTACCTGTCCAAAGCCGACAGAGATCATTATTACTGGGATCGAAAAGCAGAAGGTTGGACAAGTCGCCGCGGAAATTCGCCAGTACCGTCCGCCGGAGCCCTATAAGGGCAAGGGCATAAAATATGCTGGTGAGTATATTTTCCGTAAGGAAGGCAAGAAGAAGTAGGGCTTGAAAGATGAGCGCAACGAAATCAAATGTGAACCGGCGTAAATTCCGCGTTCGGAAAAAACTTCGCCGTGTTAGCGATGGGCGACCGCGACTCTCAGTTCATCGTTCATCAAAGCATATCTATGCGCAGGTCATTGACGATGATGGCGGACGGACTGTTGCCGCCGCTTCAAGCCTCGAAAAGGATTTGCGTAAATCTCTGAAAACAGGCGCTGACGTCGCGGCCGCCGAAGTTGTCGGTAAACTTATTGGCACCCGAGCCATTGAGGCAGGTGTCAAGGATGTGATCTTCGATCGCGGCGCTTATGTTTACCATGGCCGTGTGAAAGCGCTGGCTGACGCGGCGCGCGAAGCTGGATTGAAATTCTAAAGCGAAACGCTGAGAAAGGGCATCTTAGGTGGCTCGGAACCCGTATAGAGATCGTGATGATCGTGATAGCGAGTTTGTCGATAAGCTCGTACATATCAATCGTGTCGCCAAGGTTGTGAAGGGCGGCCGACGGTTCGGATTCGCCGCGCTGGTGGTTGTCGGCGACCAAAAGGGCCGTGTCGGTTTTGGCCACGGCAAAGCGCGTGAAGTGCCGGAAGCAATTCGCAAGGCTACGGAAGCGGCGAAGCGCAATATGATCAAAGTGCCGTTGCGCGAGGGGCGGACATTACATCATGATGTTACCGGACGACACGGTGCCGGCCGGGTGCTCTTGAGAGCGGCGCCTCCCGGAACCGGCATCATTGCCGGTGGTCCGATGCGTGCGGTTTTCGAAACGCTCGGAATACAAGACGTGGTGGCGAAGTCGCTTGGCAGCTCAAACCCCTACAACATGGTTCGTGCCACGTTCGCGGCGCTCAAATATGAAAATAGTCCGCGCAGCGTTGCCGCCCGGCGCAATAAAAAGGTGAGTGAGATCGTCTCCCGCCGACGCGACGCGGCAGGCGAGCCTGCGGCGCAAGCGGAAGCTTAAGGTATTGAATTTGTTTGTATTAATGGATATTTATAAGCGACAAGAACGACAAGCGGGATTGCGCAGCTCAGGCGCTGACCGCCGGGATAAGGGTAAGGAACGATGGCAAAGAAGAGCGAGGCTCAACAGATAACGGTTGAGCAGATCGGAAGCCCCATTCGGCGTCCGAAGGATCAGCGTGCGACTCTCGTCGGTCTCGGTCTGAATCGGATGCACAAACGCAGTACCTTGCAGGATACCCCCCAGGTTCGGGGTATGATTTCGAAGGTCCATCATTTGGTGCGCGTCGTGGACGAAAGTGCGTGAAACAGGAACAAAAATCATGCGGCTCAACGAATTAAGAGACAATCCCGGTGCTACGCGATCGCGCAAGCGCGTCGGACGGGGACCAGGCTCGGGAAAAGGCACAACCGCAGGCCGTGGTGACAAAGGGCAAAAATCACGCTCCGGTGTGGCCCTCAAGGGCTTCGAAGGCGGGCAGATGCCTATTCACCGGCGTTTGCCTAAACGCGGTTTCAATAACATATTCAGAAAAGATTTTAACGAAATCAACCTCGGACGTCTGCAAGCTGTCGTCGATAACGGGCAGATTGATGCGAAGTTGCCGGTCACGGCCGCAGCCCTTGCAAAAGCGGGTATCATTAGCAAAATAAGGGATGGTGTCCGCGTGCTCGGCAATGGCGAATTGAAAACGGCACTGACACTTGAAGTGAGCGGAATTTCGGAGTCCGCGAAGAAAGCAGTCGAGGCCGCGGGTGGTTCGGTCACGTTGGTGAAAGCGCTGAAGCGCGCCGCGGAAGCACCGGCAGTGGAGAAGAAAGCGAAGTCGGGTAAGGCTTCGGAAAAGGTGGCCGCAAAGAGTGCAAAGAAGGCTAAGGCGGCTGACAGGAAAGACAAAGACAAGGGATGAGGCGCGCCATCTAGGGTGCAATCCCGGCTGGCTGTCGTGGGGGAGAGCATGATCCGCAAAAGTGGGTACTGATTTTGCGAAAAGATCATCCTCAGTCCAAGATTTAGAGCAAATATCCGATTCAAAGGGATACGGATTTCGCTCTAGAGCATTTTCAGGAAAAGTGTGGGCGGTTTTCCGCCCGGAAAATGCTTAAAAACAAAGAGCTAGAGCTCATTCGATGAATCGCAATTCATCGAATGAGCTCTAGCCAGCGAATGACTGGAGCTTAAGGTATGGTTTCTGCCGCCGAGCAATTGGTCCAAAATCTCAACTTTTCAGCTTTTGGCAAGGCCGAAGAGCTGAAGAAGCGCATTTGGTTTACTTTGGGCGCCCTGCTCATCTACAGGTTGGGGACATATATTCCGCTGCCTGGTATCGATCCTGTGCAACTGAAACAGCTTATCGAGCAGCAGCAGACCGGTATTTTGGGCATGTTCAACATGTTCTCCGGCGGCGCTGTGGGGCGCATGGCGATCTTTGCCCTTAATATCATGCCTTACATTTCGGCTTCGATCATCATTCAATTGATGACGACGGTGTCGCCGCATCTTGAGCAGCTCAAGAAAGAAGGCGAGCAGGGCCGGAAGCAGATCAACCAATATACCCGCTATGGCACGGTGGTGCTGGCCGCACTGCAAGCTTACGGTATTGCAGTTGGGCTCGAAGGCGGCGGTGGCGTCGTCATCGAAACAGGATGGTTTTTTCGCTTCACAACGGTGATCACGCTTGTCGGCGGCACTGTTTTTCTCATGTGGCTCGGAGAGCAGATCACGGCGCGGGGCGTTGGTAACGGGATTTCGTTGATAATCTTTGCGGGCATTGTTGCGGAACTTCCAACCGCGCTTGCTGGAACGATGGAACTCGGCCGTACCGGTGCCCTTGCCACTCCGATTATCATCGGCCTCTTCATGATGGCCGTTGTTGTCATCGCATTCATCGTATTTATGGAGCGGGCGCAGCGGCGATTGTTGATCCAATATCCGAAGCGGCAAATGGGCAATCGGATGTTTCAAGGGGATTCCTCGCATCTGCCCCTAAAACTGAATACGGCGGGTGTTATTCCGCCAATTTTCGCATCATCATTGTTACTGTTGCCGATTACGGTTGCCAACTTTTCACAAGGCGGTCCCGATTGGCTCACCAATGTCACGGCGCTGCTCGGTCCTGGTCAGCCGCTCTACTTGGTGATTTACGTGTCAATGATTGTCTTTTTCGCTTTTTTCTATACGGCAATCGTCTTCAATCCAGATGACACGGCGGAAAACCTCAAAAAATATGGTGGTTTTATACCGGGAATTCGGCCGGGAGCGCGAACGGCAGAATATATCGATTTCGTGCTGACACGAATAACCGTTGTCGGCGCCGGCTATTTGGCGCTGGTCTGCATTCTGCCGGAGATATTGCGTGGTCAATTGGCTGTCCCGTTTTATTTCGGCGGGACCTCGCTCCTAATCGTCGTAAGCGTGACGATGGATACGGTTGCCCAAGTGCAGAGCCATCTCTTGGCTCATCAATATGAGGGGTTAATCAAGAAGTCGAAGCTCAGAGGGGCGCGGCGGCGATGAATCTCATCCTTTTGGGCCCTCCAGGCGCAGGCAAGGGAACGCAAGCCAAGCTCATCGAGGACTCAAGGAAGATTGTACAATTGTCGACTGGCGACATGCTACGGGCAGCCGTGGCAGCGGGCAGCGACATTGGTCAAAAGGCCAAAGCCGTGATGGAACGGGGTGAACTCGTGTCCGATGGCATCGTCATCGACATCATTTCGGAACGTATCGACGAGCCAGATAGCCAAGCGGGTTTCATTCTAGACGGATTTCCGCGAACGGTCGCGCAGGCGGAGGCACTTGACACATTACTGGCCGAGAAGGGCAAAGTGCTCGATGCTGTTATTGAGATGAGGGCCGATGACGACAAGCTTGTCGAGCGCATTACAGGACGGTTTACCTGCGGAAATTGCGGTGAAGGCTACCACGATGTGTATAAGCGGCCCGCTAGGGAAGGGATTTGCGACAAATGTGGCGCAACGGAGTTTAAGCGGCGGGCAGACGATAATGCCGAGACAGTTCGTAGCCGTCTCGAAGCGTATCACGCTCAGACCAAGCCCCTGATTACCTATTATGGTGACCGGGGCAAATTGAGTTCGGTCGATGGTTTGGCATCGATTGATGATGTCGAGAAACAAATTGAGGAGGTGTTGAACGGTATCGGAAGCAACGAATAAGCCCCCGCCAAGGGCTTGAGCACGAACTATGCTTGACGGAAACCGCGGAAATCCGTAGAAGACTTTATTCGTTGTTTTCAGACATGCAGATTGGTCCCGGCGCTAGGATGGCCACGGGTGCCGATTCTGTTTGTATTTAGGGTCGGCCTTCTGAAGGCCGATATAATAATCCGAACTACCGCAAAGCACTGCAGTTTTTAAAGGGAGACCATTGTGGCTCGCATAGCCGGTGTGAATATTCCGACAAATAAGCGCGTCGTGATTGCGTTGACTTACATTCACGGAATTGGATCAAGATCTGCCAGGGATATTTGCGAGAAGGTTAATATCCCTCCCGAACGCAGGGTGAATCAGTTGTCGGATTCTGAAGTTATCCAAATCCGGGAAGGAATCGACCATGAATTTGTCGTGGAAGGCGATCTCCGACGCGAAGTTGCGATGAATATTAAGCGGCTTATGGATTTGGGTTGTTACCGTGGATTGCGGCACCGCCGCGGACTGCCTGTCCGTGGTCAGCGTACGCATACGAACGCGCGGACCCGAAAGGGACCGGCCAGAGCGATTGCCGGTAAGAAAAAGTAGCATTACTAGCAGCCACGATCTCAAGAGTCGTGTGCGCGATATCAAGAGGATTAAAAGCGGAATATGGCGAAGGACAGAGCCCGGGTCCGCCGGCGCGAGAAGAAACACATCACATCCGGCGTTGCCCATGTGAGCGCAACCTTTAACAATACCATGATCACAATCACCGATGCGCAGGGCAATACGATTTCTTGGTCATCGGCCGGTGCTATGGGTTTCAAAGGATCGCGGAAGTCCACACCCTATGCCGCTCAATTGGCGGCGGAGGATGCTGGCAAGAAGGCGGCAGAACACGGCATGAAGACCCTTGAAGTCGAAGTCCGCGGGCCGGGTTCCGGACGGGAATCGGCTCTGCGGGCTCTGCAATCGGCCGGTTTTCAAATCACGTCGATCCGGGACGTTACGCCGATTGCCCATAATGGCTGCCGGCCCCGCAAGCGCCGGCGGGTGTAGCTCCGCGCTAGCCCATTTCGAACTGCAAACCAGAAACAGATTATCGAAGGGATTCTTGCCTTTCGATCAAACGACGCAAGAGGTGTCGAGATGCTTCAAAAAAATTGGCAAGATCTAATTAAGCCGATCAAATTGGACGTCGAGACTGGACGCGAAGCACAATGCATTGCGACAGTTATCGCCGAACCGCTGGAGCGCGGGTTCGGGATGACGCTCGGTAACGCTCTCAGGCGAGTGTTATTGTCGTCGTTGCAAGGTTCGGCAATTACATCCGTCCATATCGATGGCGTTTTGCATGAGTTCTCCTCAATCCCTGGCGTTCGTGAGGACATCACGAACGTTGTTTTGAACATCAAGGAAATTTCCCTCAGGGTACATTCCGAAGGCATCAAGCGCATGGTGCTTCGCAAGGAGGGACCTGGTGTAGCGACAGCAGGCGACATCGAGACTGGATCGGATGTTGAAATCCTCAATCCTGATCATGTGATTTGCACATTGGATGAGGGTGCGTCGATCCGCATGGAGTTTACCTCCGATATAGGCAAGGGCTATGAACCGGCGGATCGTAATCGCCCCGACGACGCGCCTATCGGTCTAATTCCGGTCGACAGTCTCTACAGTCCGGTTAAGAAAGTGTCCTATCGGGTGGAAAACACGCGAGAAGGTCAGGTGCTCGATTACGACAAGTTGACCATGCAGATCGAAACAGATGGTTCCATCACACCGGATGATGCTGTGGCGCTCGGTGCCAGGATTTTGCAAGACCAGCTTTCGATTTTCGTCAATTTCGAGGAGCCGGAAAAAGAGACCGTCGAGGAAAGAGCGCCAGAGTTGGAATTTAATGCGGCGCTTTTGAAAAAGGTCGACGAGCTCGAACTTTCGGTACGTTCAGCCAATTGTTTGAAGAACGACAATATCGTCTATATCGGTGATCTCATTCAGAAGAGTGAGGCGGAGATGTTGCGTACGCCGAATTTCGGACGCAAATCACTCAATGAAATTAAGGAAGTACTCGCCGGCATGGGATTGCATCTCGGGATGGAGGTGCCGAATTGGCCACCGGAGAATATTGAGGATTTGGCGAAGCGTTTCGAGGATCGCTACTAAACGAGGTCTGGCGGTCTTGGGGTCTTTTCGATATTGATAGACTCAAAATCAGCCCCTAACGCTTTATTTTGCCGTGCAATTTAATCGGAAAACCGGTTCCCACTTTTCCGGAAGCACTCTAGGCGCTGCTACACGAGGAGAGGATTATGCGTCACCGCAAGGCCGGCCGCCGGCTCAATCGAACAACGAGCCATCGTCGCGCGCTTTTTGCGAACATGGCGGCATCGCTTATTAAACACGAGCAAATCGTTACGACTCTTCCGAAAGCCAAGGAGCTAAGGCGCGTTGTAGACCGGCTGGTCACGCTGTCGAAAAAAGGCGATCTTGCTTCGCGCCGGCTTGCCGCGTCCCGGCTCAGGGATGAAGCCATGGCGAAGAAGCTGTTCGAGGTTTTGGGTCCGAGATACAAGGAGCGTAGTGGCGGATATACGCGCGTCCTGAAGGCGGGTTTTCGCTATGGCGATTCCGCTCCAATGGCCGTGATCGAGCTGGTCGACAGGGATACTGAGGCCAAGGGACAAGATTCTGGGCCGACACAGGATGCCGAGGCGGATGCGGCAAAGGAAAAGGCAGCATAGTAGAAGCTCGCCAATTCCCGAAAATATATCGAAGAGATCAAGAGCGGCTGTTGGGCCGCTCTTTTTATGTCTAAAACATGGATTATATTGATCAAGCGAGGCACAGGTTTGGAGCTTAGCGAGCACCGGTCATTTTGGCTCCGTGTTTGCTAGCGCCGATACCTTAGATTCCCCATAGAACATACCCAGGACGGAGTATGCGAGATGAGATTGAGCTATAGGCGAAGCATTCTTTCGCAGTTTGCCGCACTTGCCGCTCTGGTTGTGACATGCCTGGCTCTGATGAGCGCTTCCGTCGAAGCGCAGGATAAGGTTGTCCCGCGGGGTCGCAGCGAGGTCCTTTATTCCTACGCGCCTATCGTGAAGCGGGTCGCCCCGACCGTCGTCAATGTTTACGTCCGGCGGAAGGTTCAAATGCGTGTCTCTCCCTTCATGAATGACCCGTTTTTCAGACGGTTCTTTGGAAATGGATTTGGCATCCCGAGAGAGCGGGTACAGCGCTCGCTTGGATCCGGGGTCATCGTTAGCCCGAAAGGCGTGGTCGTCACTAATTACCACGTTATAAAGGGCGGCGGAGACGCGGAGATCGTCGTCGTGCTCTCCGATAATAGGGAATACTCTGCCCGGATCGTCCTCAAGGACGAGAAAACGGATTTGGCGATATTGCAGATCGATGCGCCAAAATCAAAGTTTTCGCATATCGAGATTGAAGATTCCGACAGCCTTGAGGTGGGCGATATCGTACTTGCAATCGGAAATCCGTTCGGTGTCGGACAAACCGTAACCAGCGGCATCGTGTCGGCGTTGGCACGGACCCGTGTTGGCATTTCCGACTATCAATTTTTTATTCAAACAGACGCCGCGATCAATCCTGGAAACTCGGGCGGTGCGCTCGTGGATATGAACGGGCGGCTCGTTGGGATCAACACCTCTATTTTTTCAAAGAGCGGCGGCTCGCTCGGAATCGGTTTCGCTATACCATCCAACATGGTGCGCCTTGTCGTCCAGTCGGCGTTAAAGGGGGGCAAGATCGCGCGACCCTGGTTCGGCGCAAAGCTTCAAACCGTCACCAGAAACATCGTCGAATCCCTTGGCCTCGATAGGCCGGTGGGCGCCCTTGTGAATTTTGTTTATCCAGGTGGTCCCGCGGAGAGGGCAGGGTTTGCCCAAGGAGATGTCATCATCAGCGTAAATGGACGTAAGATTTCCGACCCGAGAGCGTTTCGCTATCGCTTTGCAACAAGCGAGCTTGACAGCACGGCTCGGTTGCAGGTCGTCCGTGATGGAAAAACACGCATAGCCAATGTCGCCGTGCTTGCCGCTCCGGATAACGGGCGCGGTAGCGCGAGTGTTCTTTCCGGGCCGCATCCTTTCTCCGGTGCCGAGGTTAGCAATCTCTCACCAGCGCTTGCCGAAGAATTGTCGCTCGATGATTTTTCCGGCGTTGTCATTCTGGATATTCGGCGGCGCTCCTCTGCCAAAAACATCGGCCTGCGCGAACGCGATATACTCGTCCGCATCAATGGCGAGCGGGTCAAAACTGTCCGCCAACTCAAGCGCTTGGTTTCAAAAAGACGCCGCGTTTGGAAATTTTCGATTAAAAGAAATGGGCGGATTATCAGCACTGTCTTAGGCGGGTAAATCATTGGCAAGTTTGTTTGAAGCCGCTGGTCTCAAAGACACGGCGCCACAGCCACTTGCGGACAAGCTTCGGCCGAAAGATCTCGGCGATGTTGTTGGGCAGGACCATCTTCTTGCCGATGACGGACTGCTGGGCCGCATGGTCAAGGCAGGTAGGCTTGGCAATACGATATTGTGGGGGCCGCCCGGAACCGGA
>BFAS01000268.1 GCA_008974985.1 bacterium MnTg02 | reverse complement strand
GCCGCCTCCAGAACAACATGCTGGCCCTTCCAGCCGGTGAGCCGCGCGGCTTGCAGCACGATACGATCATCGGGATTTACGCCCCAAGATTGCCGGAGCAGTTCAACCCGTTCATTAGAGACGAGTGCGGGATCGAACTTGGTGAAATCGATGCCGCGATAGACGATGCGCACGCGATCGTCAGAAGGGCGATGGCGCGTGCGGATCAAGTCGGCCGTGAAGTAGGAGTTCGCAATGACGATATCGCCTCTGGCCATGACGCTGTTATAGGCGGATTTGAACGGTCCCTTATTGCCATAAGCGCCATGATAGGTGGTGACGAATGGCCGGCCCGTCCGGCGCGCCGCAAAAAGCGCACTCCAGGCCGGCGCCCGGCTTCGCGCGTGAACAAGATCGACCTGCCGTTCACAAATGATCGCGGATAGACGGTTGATATTGCGAATCAATTGAACCGGATTTTTGCTTGCCGCCGGAAACTCGATAAGTTCGCCGCCAGCACTGGCTAGTTGTTCGCCGAGCCGTCCGCCCTCGCTGGCAACAAGAGCTTCACCGCCAGCAGCGACCACGGCCTCGGTTATCTCTACCGTGGCCAGTTCTGCGCCACCCGTATCCAGGCGCGGTATGATCTGCAAAATTGTCGCTGTCGGCATAATGATTCACTGATAAAGAGTAAGTTGTGGATAGCCCCTATTTTTTGAGCAAAACCGCACCGCGCGGAACCGGCTCCTAACCGTGTCATAAGATGACCGACGAAAAACTGCAATTCCTGGATGTCGACGGAGATGATGGCGGTGCACGACGGCTCGCCTATTTGCAGAGCGATGGATGCCATAAATCGCCCGGTATCATCTGGCTTCCCGGCTTTAATTCCGACATGGTGAGCACAAAGGCCTCAATGCTGGCGGATTGGGCGGCCCGGTCAGGCCGGCGCATTCTCCGTTTCGATTATTCCGGACATGGGCAATCAGAGGGCCAGTTCGAGACGGCGACCGTCAGTCAATGGCTGGAAGATTGCCGCGCCGTCATTGAGCGTCTCGCCGAGGGACCGCAAATCCTCATCGGCTCCAGCATGGGCGGCTGGCTCGCGCTCTTGGCTCTGCGCGGCTACCGCACTGATGGCGGTGGCGGTGACGGTGCGGTTCACTTCTCGGGCGCAATCCTCATTGCCCCCGCTTGGGATATGACCGAAACGCTCATGTGGAACCGCTTCCCGCAGGATGTCCGCCGAACGATCCAAACAGACGGCATCTATTACCGGCCATCGGCCTATGGCGACGGTCCCTATCCGATCACGAAAAAGCTCATTGAGGATGGACGCCGCCACCTCATTGGCACGAAACCCTTTGACCCGGGCTGCCCGATCCGCATTCTCCATGGCCGGCAAGATCCCGATGTGCCATGGGAGCATTCGCTAAAATTGCTTGAGCAGCTTGATACGGACGATGCCGTTCTATCCCTCATCAAGGATGGCGATCACCGGCTATCGCGGCCACAGGATCTGCGGCGGCTGCTAGCGGAAATTGAAAGCCTGTCGTAATTTGTGCGATCCCGCCACCGCCTCGAAACCTAAAATGTCCGGCTTTGAATGCAGCTATCTATGACGGCGCGGGCTCTGGATTTCGTCGCCCAACCAACTCGAAGAACCGGCTTTTGGTTGCGCTCAATCAGCTCGATCCCCTCCGCTGTGTCCATCGTTTCGACCGACTTTGCCGAGACATATTTGGTCAACAGATTAATGGCGTTATGCAAACGCCAAAACATCGCCGGCTGGTACTCCGTGAATTGCGCGAATTCGGCGATCGAACGCGTATCCAACAATTTGCGGTAGAGAAGGGCGGCCTTGCGATCATCGCTTCTCTCGATCTCTGAAACAAAAAACGCTTCAGTAATCAATTCCGTTTGCCGCACACAGCGCCATGGCAACCGCTCGCCGGTGAGCAGGCGGTAAAACCGGCGAACGGTGCGCGGCAGTTTTGCCCGCTGGTCCCGCAGAAAATAATGGATATAGGCCCTTTTGCTGTCATGCAGTCCTTTGTAGAGGGCAAAATCGAGCGCTTTTCTGCCAGCGGCCTCAGCCATCTCTTCGGGAATGACCCACATGGAATAATCAGCAGCGAAAACACCCTTTGCACAGCGAATCCGGCTGTTCACCGAAATACAGCTTTCATCGAGCCTTATGGGGCGGCGTTCGAGAAAATCATGCTCGATCCCGTCGAGGTCGACCGGTTGGACATAAGCCTCACCATCCGGCAACGCGACATTGCGATAAACGCAACCCAAGCTGTTGCGGCAGGCTTTCGCCCGGATGCCGGGAAAAAAGACCCTCCGGCCTGAATAATATTTGGCTTTTTTGCCAAGTCCCCGGCTCACGTAACAGCCAGCCTTAAGGCAAATAATCGGATCGGCTCCGCGGCCAATATCCCAATTTCTTCCTGAAGATTTCTGGGGCTCAAGAACCAGGACAATCGTTGCCCTGTCAGCGAGCGCGGCGCCGGCGGCACCAAAGCACAAGGGACACAAACCAACGAGCAGGATCAGAATATTCCGCATCATAACGCAACTCCCCCTTCACAAACTTTGGCAAAGCCCTAATGGGGACGACCTGAACGGCAGCTGAACGGCGACTTGCAAAGATTACGCGCTGTGGAACGCTTTAAGACGTTTTCCTGATCTCTGATGTTAATGGAATAGATTTTGTGACGCGCTTTGCCGACCGGCGTCTTCGGATTTAACGTGAGGCATCGAGCCGACTAACGGTCCGTTGGCAAACCCCCGTCAAGCTTTGTCAATATCGCCGCGAGGCCTTCGCGATAGCTGGGATATGTAAGCACGACGCCAAGTTCACTTTTGATGCGGCTATTTTTGACCCGCTTGTTTTCGCCGTAAAAGCTGCGGCCCAAGGGGCTAAGGCCGGCCTCTTCGAAAGGAATGAGAGGCGGCGGCGTTAGTCCCAAAAGGTCAGCGGCAAAGGCGACGACATCTTGCGGCGGCGAGGGTTCATCGTCGGCAACATTATAAATCGCGCCGGGATCGGACTTCACGATGGATGCTTCCAAAACAGCCGCAATGTCCTCGACGTGAATGCGATTGAAAACCTGTCCCGGCTTATGGATACGCCGCGCCGTCCCTTTCTTCAGGTTTTCAAGGGCGTTGCGACGAGGGCCATAAATCCCGGCAAGACGGTAAATATGGACCGGCAGCCCATGTGTCGTCGCAAGATCCAGCCAAGCCCGTTCCGCGGCCACACGCGTGCGACTGCGCTCAGAGACGGGCCGGGGTTCGTCCTCCTCGCTCACCCATGCTCCGTCCCAATTGCCATAGACGCCAACGGTCGAGAGATAGCCCAGCCATTTCAAGTCCGGAGCGTCAATGAGATGGGCCTGGTGATGCCGCAACACAGGATCGCCCTCATTGCCCGGCGGGATCGAAACAAGAAAATGCGTTGCGCCCAAGATTGCCGTCTGAAGGTCGGCGCGGGGTTCGTCACCGGAAAAAAGCACCGGCGTAAATCCGGCCGCCTGTATGGCCTCCGCGCGATCAGCGCTGCGGACGGTTCCGGAGACGTCCCATCCCTTGGCGGCGAGACGGTGGGCTAACGCCATCGCCGAATAGCCAAAGCCAAAACACAAGAGTTTGTTCATAGCCGCGCGGCTCTTGTCCATTCGGCCCTGACGTCCGTGTCGGATTCATCTCCGGCAAAGCGGCTACTGAGCGCGCTAAACTCGTCTGCCGATGTAAGTTGCTTCAAGGCCCAAACCGCCATGGCGCGAACGAGCGGCGAGGCATCGTTGAGCAATCGTTCAATATCTGGAAGAAGCGAGGCATCGCCGGAATTTCCAGCCGCGATCAATGTGTTGCGAATGAAGCGGTCCCGTCCGGTTCTCTTCACTGGCGAACCTGCAAAGCGAGCGCGAAAATTGGTGTCATCGAGCTTGAGAAGTGCGGCAAGAGATATGTCACCGGCACCCTCCCGGGCTTTGAGCCGGACTTCCCGTGCCGTTTGCGCATATTTGTTCCATGGGCAGACAGCCAGGCAATCGTCGCAACCGAAAATCCGGTTGCCCATCGGCGCGCGTAACGCTTCGGGAATATGTCCCTTATGCTCGATCGTCAGATAAGAGATGCAGCGGCGCGCATCGAGTTCATAGGGTGCCGGAAAGGCATCCGTCGGACAGATATCGAGGCACAGGCGGCAGCTCCCGCAATGATCTTTTTCCGGCTGATCCGGCTGCAACTCCGCCGTCGTCATGATGCTTCCCAAGAACAGCCATGAGCCAAATTTGCGAGAAACCAGATTGGTATGTTTACCTTGCCAGCCGAGCCCGGCCGCCTCGCCCAGCGGCTTCTCCATAAGAGGGGCTGTATCGACGAAAACCTTCACCGCCATTCCGCTAGAGCGATGAAGCCAGCCAGCAACCCGTTTCAGCTTTTTCTTGATGATATCGTGATAGTCCTTGCCCTGGGCATAGACCGAAACCGCGCCGGCTTGCTTGTCTTTGAGAATATCCAGGGGATCTTTATCGGGTCCGTAATTCATTCCCAACACGATAATGGACTTCGCCTCGGGCCAGAGCAGATGCGGACTTGCGCGTCGTGCGGCCGTGCTTTCCATCCACTCCATATCGCCGTGGCGGCCTTCACCTAGAAAATGCATGAGCCGCTCGCCGGCGTGAGGAATAGAGCGCGTTGTTGTCACGCGAACCTCGTCGAACCCCACCTCAAGCGCCATGGACTTTACGCGTGCCTTGAGGTCGTCTGGCAAATCATGTGCTCCTTAGAGCAGTTTGGCTTTTCAATTGAGTCGCTCAACCGCTCTAACTTTTTTGTTTTTACGCGCTTTTTATCGGAAAACCGGTTCCCACTTTTCCGAAAGCGCTCTAGAAATCCAACACCACATAATGCGCCACTGGCGCAAGTCCAGCCACCCGGTCCTTCAGCAATTGGCGAAATGACGGGCGTGATTTAACCCGGGAATACCAGGTTTTAGCCGCCTCATTCACCTCCCACGGAACGTCGCCAAGATAATCCATCGAGGAGAGCTGACCCGCCGCCGCCAAGTCCGCGAAACTCAATTTTTCGCCCGCGAGCCAATGTCTTTCTTCGATCAGGTGGCCGATATAACTCAGATGATAGCGTAGATTGTCTTGCGCCGCGCGCAACGCAGCGATATTCGGCCCTTCGCTGCCATTGCTCGCTGTCCGGTAGATCTTTTCTTCCAGGACGCAGGCACTCACTTCGGAATTGAACTTGGAGTGAAACCAATCGATCAAACGCCGGGTCTCGGCGCGACCCTTAACATCCCCTGGAAAAAGCGAAAAACCGGATGCCTCTTCGCTCGGCTGAGCGGATGATTCGGCAAGATATTCCGAAATCGGATAAACGCCGCAAATGGCTTCGCCGGTTTCCGCTATGAGCACAGGTAGATTGCCCGCCGGATTGAGATCGAGAAACTCATCACGCCACGACCAGGGCTGTTCCTCGACCAATTCCGCGCTTAACCCACACTCCGCCAGCGCTAGGCGAATCGAGCGCGACAGGGGACAGAGCGTGTGATGAATAAGTGTGAGCATCGTTCGAATTTATCCCGAGGACCTCTTATACGGTCCATTCGATCGTTTGCTGATCTTCGCAGGTCAGGTATAGAACCAGGCCGGCCGGCCGACAATCCGGCAAAGCTCTTCCTAGCCTTGGAGACAATCCATGCCTCTCGAGCAAATCATAGTTCTTGCCATCGTACAGGGCATTACCGAATTTCTGCCCATCTCGTCCTCGGGCCATCTTATCTTGATTCCGGCCCTGACGAGCTGGCCTGATCAGGGACTTGTTACCGACGTTATGGTTCATATGGGCTCGCTATTCGCCATTATCGTCTATTTCTGGCGGGATGTTTTGAGGCTCTTCAAGGGGAGTTGGGATCTCGTTCGTTTCAATATCACCAAAGAAGCCAAACTTGTTCTATTAATCGCCCTGGCGACCATTCCCGCTATTATCGTTGGCGTGACATTCAAAATGACCGGTTTTTTGGATCAGGTCAGAGGCATCAAGATCGTTGCTTGGAACGCTATTATCTTTGGAGTTTTTCTCTATCTTGCCGATCGATACGGCCATCGCTTTCGCAAAATGGCTGACATAACACTGGCCCCGGCGCTGATCATCGGCCTGTCCCAGGCGCTTGCACTCGTGCCCGGAACCAGCCGCTCGGGAATCACCATAACCGCCGCCCGAGCCCTTGGGTTTGAGCGCGCGGAAGCCGCTCGCTTTTCCTTCCTACTCGGTATCCCGGCAATCGCCGGTGCCGGTTTGCTCACTATATTCGACCTTCACGAGCAGGGCTTATCGGTTCCGCCCGACGCGCTTCTGGCGGCCGGACTTACCTTCTTTTCGGCCATTGCGTCCATTGCCTTCTTGATGGCCGTGGTGCGGCGGATGAGCTTTCTCCCCTTCGTGCTCTACCGCCTTGCTCTCGGCGCGTTCCTGCTGGTTCTAGCCTATGGGTAGAATGCGGGCTGCGCGCTCTGGCGCCCACCAATCTCTTAACGATGCCGCTTAAATCCGCCTCACGGAAAATTGTCCGTGCGGGCGGAAGCGCTCCAAATAAGCTGGAACGATCGACTCGATGGCGTGCGCGGCCGGCATCCCGAGACCGGACAAAGTGCGTCCTTCTGCGATCGCCTTTTGGCTTACCACATTGTCGCTTTGCAAGAGGCGGACTTGATCGACAGTCAGTATCGGATGCGGCAGAAGCTGCAAGAAAAACGCTTTCATCTTGGCGAACCAGAAGGGAACGGGCACAAACAAACGCTCCCGTCCGGAATATTGCACGGCACCCTTCATGATGTCTTTTAGCGACCAGATCTGCGGTCCGCCCAATTCATAGATCGCTCCCGGCTTCGCATGCCCTTCGATCGCCGCGACTGCCGCGTCCGCGACATCGCCCACATAAACCGGCTGCATCCGTGTTCGCCCACCGCCGATCAGTGGCAGCACCGGCGCGATCCGAGCAAGGCCTGCAAACCTATTGAAGAGATCATCACCAGGCCCAAAGATAACTGACGGACGCAATATCACGGCT
>BFAS01000267.1 GCA_008974985.1 bacterium MnTg02 | reverse complement strand
CCGCTTTAGACGTGATGATCACCTCGACACCTTGGCGCGCAAGGAGCCTAACCGTGGCATCGTTGATCTCCGACCTTAGCACTTGCTGCGCGCATCCCGTCAATAGGACAACCCGTTTGGCGCGATGGCGGTGCGGCCGCGCTACCCCAGCGCCTGTAAACTTCCCCTGAGCCGGCGGAATCGAGGGCGCAAGTTCAAGCATCGCAGCAATTTCTTTCAACCCGACTGCCCGGAAAAAACCCTTGAAGGGGCGCCCGATCGCGGCCCCCCAAAGCGCTAAGCGAAACCGGTTCGGATAAGGCAAAACCCAGGCAAGCAGATTTCTGAGCAATTTGTCCTTTATTGAACGTCGCCCGGTTTCCTCGATGTGAACGCGGGCGAGATCGACAAGGTGCATATAGTCGACGCCGCTGGGGCATGTCGTCATGCAGGAGAGGCAGGACAAGCAGCGGTCGACATGAAACGTGACCTCCTTGCTCGCCGGGCGGGCTTCCTCGAACATGTCCTTAATGAGATAGATGCGGCCTCGCGGGCTATCGCGCTCGTCCCCAAGCAGCACATATGTCGGGCATGTGGCCGTGCATAAGCCGCAATGCACGCATGTACGGAGGATCGCTTCCGCCTCTGCAGTTCTCGGATTGCTTAACTGCTCAGCTGTAAAATGTGTTTGCATCCCGCCTCTTACACTCCGGCATACATGCGGCCAGGATTCAAAATCCCATGCGGATCGAAGGCCGCTTTAATACGCCCTGAGAGCGCTGTGACACCGTCTTCGAGCGGTTGAAATACGTCTACCGCAGTTCGCGTCGCGGCATCGGCACGAATCAGTGTGGCATGCCCCCCGCTCGCGGCCACCGCCCGGCGGACCTCAGAGGCGCCCGCATCCGATATTGGCGGCATCACCAGCCAAATCAACCCACCCGACCAATCATATACCGCTTGACATGTTGGATGATGCGCTTTGATTGACTCCACCACTTTTGCCCCACTCTTTGGCGGCACTGAAATGCGCCACAGCGGATCACTCGACCCCTGCAAAACCTTGAGCTGGCGCATATCAGACCAGAATATCTGTGACCAATCTTCATCAAGCACAGAAATGTCACCAAACGCCTTCAATGCCTCCCCGAGCTTGCCAATGCGATAGGCGACGGAAGAGGAAAAATTTTCAACTCGAAGAGCCGTTAACGGAGCGCCGAGTGCGGAAAGCTCCGGGTCACTAAGGCGGGCGACGAATGACTGCTGCAAATGCGCAGCGGCGGAAACCTCATAGGGTGTTGTCAGCGCTGCACACATTGCATCGATAGCAATATCATCGATGAGACCGGTGAGGACGATCGTTTGACTCGACTCGGCCGACGGCAACACCTTCATGGTAACGTCCGTCATGACAGCAAGCGTCCCCCACGATCCGGAAAGCCCGCGGCACAGGTCGTAACCCGTTACATTTTTCATCACACGGCCACCCGACTTGAACAATTCCCCCAACCCATTGACCGCTTTGACACCAATAAAATGATCGCGGGCAGCACCGGAATATATTCGTCTCGACCCCGACAGGTTGCTGGCAAACACCGCGCCGATGGTGCTTGGCGCGGCCGGTTCCCCCAGCACCATTTCGAGATAAAGGGGCTCAAAAGCAAGCTCTTGATTATTCTCTGCGAGAGCGGTCTCGACTTCCACCAACGGCGTTCCTGCGCGTGCCGACAAGACAAGCTCGCGCGGCTCATAAAGCGTGATACCCGACATAGCAGATGTCGAGACCACGCCAGCCGTTTGAATCGGGCGTCCCACTGCCGCTTTTGTGCCGCCGCCGCGAATTTCGAGCGGCGCGCCTGCTGTCACGGCTTCGGCAATGATATTGGCCAAATCATTTTCGTCGCCGGGCGTTAGTATTTCCGCCAATATCCCGTCTCCTACCGTGTCTTTTGGTAATCAAGCGGAAACACTTTGCCTGGATTGAGAAGCCAATCTGGGTCGAAGGCTCTCTTCACGCGAATTTGCTGCTCGATATCCGTATGAGAAAACTGGACGGTCATCAGATCCCGCTTTTCAATACCGACACCGTGCTCGCCCGTGAGGCACCCTCCCACATCTACACATAGTTTGAGGATTTCCGCGCCGGCGCGCTCCGCCTTCTCAACCTCTTCGGAATTATTGGCATCATAAAGAATAAGAGGATGCAAATTGCCATCCCCGGCATGGAAAATATTGGCAACGCGAAGCTTGTATTGTTCGCAAATCCGGGAGATTTCTTTGAGCACTTCAGGTAATCGGCTGGTTGGAATCGTGCCGTCCATACAATAATAATCGGAGATCCGCCCCATCGCGCCGAACGCTGACTTGCGCCCTTTCCAAATAGCAGCGCTTTGCTCCTCGCTTTGGCTTATCCGGACAACAAGAGGATCGTGGCGCTCAGCAATTTGCGTAATTTTTCCCAAGAGATCATCGATCTCATCTTCCGACCCCTCAACCTCCACAATAAGCAGCGCCTCGACATCCAGCGGATAGCCGGCCTTCGCGAAGTCCTCGCAAACATGAATCGCCGGTTTGTCCATGAACTCCAGCGCCACAGGAATTATCCCCGATCCTATAATAGCAGCCACACAAGCGCCCGCCGCCTCGTTGGAATTAAACCCGAGCAACATTGGCCGGGCCGCTTCCGCGGAACGCAAGATACGAACGGTTGCCTCCGTTGTAATACCGAATTGACCTTCCGACCCTATAATCAAGCCGAGCAGATCATAGCCGGGCATATCAAGATGTCCGCCACCGATCTCGATAATCTCGCCATCCATGAGGACCATCTTGATGCCGAGTACATTATTGGTCGTGACCCCATATTTGAGACAATGGGCGCCACCGGAATTCATAGCTAAATTGCCCGCAAGCGTGCATGCGAGCTGGCTCGATGGATCAGGCGCATAGAAAAATCCAGCGCCCGATACAGCACTCGAGATCCCGAGATTTGTAATGCCGGTTTGCACACAGGCCGTACGGTTTTCGTAATTCACGTCGAGAACTTTGTTCATTCTCGAAACGCCGACGACAATCGAATCTTCCAATGGCAAGGCGCCGCCACAGAGTGATGTACCGGCCCCGCGCGGGACCACTGGGAGACCTTCCCGTTGGCAGAATTTTAGTACACTGCTGACTTCCTCGGTCGTCTCTGGCAATACAACTGCCAACGGCATTCTTCGGTAAGCTGTGAGCGCGTCGGTTTCGAAAGCCCGCCGCCCATCCTCATCGTCGATAATGCTCGATTTATTGGAAACGAGCCGCCGCAATTGGCTGACAATTTTACCGCGCCGCGCCAAAACGCCGCTATCAGGATCTGGTAATACGAGAAAAGACATTGCCGGCTTTCCATTCCTCTCCACGCCGGATCACTTGAAAGTCCGGCTCTACGCCATCGGCGGATCACGAAAATTCCCGTGCGCGCGGATAAATAACCAATCCTCTCCTATTCCTCATTGTACGAGGCAGATCACCCCTCAAATTAACGCTGTTTACGATCAGCTTGCTCAGGGATTGACATCTTTATCGCTCATTCCGCTATATTTAACCAATTGACGAAAACAAAAATGATTTATTCGCTACAGTTGAAATTTGCTCGGGTGCGAATATGACGGCAATCAGCGACCTAGAAATCTTTGCACGTGTTGTCACGGCTGGCAACATGTCCGCGGCCGGTCGCGAAATGGGATTGTCTCCAGCGGTTGTCAGCAAGCGTATCAGCCATCTTGAGCGCCGTCTTGGCGCACGCTTGTTCCAGAGAACCACGCGCCAACTCACACTCACCGAAACGGGAGAGGGGTTCTACGAGCGCATCGTCAATGTTTTGGACCGCATTGAGGACGCCGAAGCCTTTGTCGCGCGCCGGCACCGCACCCCACGGGGCACATTGAAAATTACGGCGCCAACCTCTTTCGGCCGTGTGCATATTGCGCCCTATTTGGCAGATTTCATGCATGGATATCCCGACCTTAAGTTGGATCTCGTGCTCGATGACGATTTCACCGACATCGTCCGTAATGGATTTGACGTAGCCATTCGCATCGGCGAATTATAAGATTCCACCCTTGTAGCCAAACGCTTAGCGCCAATTTTCGCGTGATATGTGCCGCACCCAGCTATATCGAGCAAATGGGCGCGCCGCAGAGTTTGCCGGAAATCAGTGAACATAATTGCCTGACGTCGGTTCCCCAGGAGATCTGGCGGTTGGAAGGGCCGGAAGGTCCGACCACATTTCGGGTAACGGGCAATATTCGCACCAATTCCAGCGAAGTGGTGCGCGCCGCCGTTATTTCCGGTCTTGGCATCGCCCTGCGCTCAACTTGGGATATTGGAGCGGAGCTTAAAAGCGGCAAATTGCAGATCGTCCTACCGCAATATCATGGTTCTCCGCGTGTCGCCGTCTATGCTGTCTATCCCTGCCGGGAATTTTTGCCCGTTAAACTCAAAGTTTTCATTGATTTTCTAAGCAAACTTTATGGACCGGAGCCCTATTGGGACAAAGGCTTAAATCTTCCAAACTAATAAGACTGTGATAAAGTCCGGCCGCCCCCTCGAAAGGGGAATCGAATAAGCAGTTGCCGGTAGCGACCGTCATTGTTTTGACGGATAATTACCCCAAATAGTATGGTTGGGATGCAAATCTGGACCAACAACCATCAGATCGGCTTAGACCGTTCGTAAGGGAGGACTGTGGCATGCATAACGCGCTTAGCCGCGGGGCGTTTGTGATCGTATTTTTGGGAGCCGTGAATACGGCTTACGCTGCTGGCGATGTTGCAAAAGGACAGGCGGCATTTCAGAAATGCATCGACTGCCACGAAGTTGGCCCAAACGCTAAGAACAAATCCGGTCCGGTGCTTAACAATATTGTCGGCACCAAAGCAGGATCGCAAAGCGGATTTAATTATTCGCAAGCCATGCGCATCTCTGGTGAGAAGGGGTTGGTATGGAGTGCGAGCGCCCTTGATGGATACCTCAAGAAGCCAAGAAAGTTTATTCCCGGAACGAAAACCGGATTTTCCGGCTTGAGAAGCAAAGGCACCCGGGCTGACGTCATTGCCTATCTCCAGTCCTTTTCTGGGAAGTAGTCGCTCCCCAAGATTTGGCTGCCATTATTTGCCGCTGTAGCGATCGCGAAGCAGCTCTGCTCTAACTCTTAGTCGATATGTCTTAAGAGCCGATGCCTCTCGCGTTGGCCTCGGTTCCACCGTCAATTCATCATCACCGGTGGAAGCCACAGAGCATTATTGGAAAGCGCTCTAACAAGCAGTGCCCCAATCACCCGTAATTTCACACAGAGAATAAACCCTTTATCGATCTTCTCGCTCTGACGGCATGTGTCTTTGCATAAGACCGCGCATCGCCACCGATGGGAATGATATGTTCAATGACGCGGCATTGCCGGAAGCAGGCCAAAGCCCGTTGCGAAACAATGCTGCCCAAAGGCGTTTGGAGATGATATCCAATAATTTGGATGCGGCGGCTTCAGCAAAATCAGATGGGAAACGAGCGAAATAGTGCAATCAGAGCAGACACAGCCTAGGGACGAGCAGCGCAAGCCTCGCGTGGGGTTATTCGTGACTTGTCTTGTCGACCTCTTTCGCCCAAGCGTTGGCTTCGCCGCTATCAAGCTCCTCGAGCAAGCAGGCTGCGAGGTCCACGTCCCCGAGGCACAAACCTGTTGTGGCCAGCCGGCATATAATTCCGGAGATCGCACCAACGCTCAGTCAATTGCCAAGCAGGTGATCGCTGCATTTGAGACATATGATTATGTTGTCGCGCCGTCCGGCTCTTGCGCCGGAATGCTGCGGAAGCACTTTCCCGCACTCCTTGACAACGACCGAGATTGGTCTGAACGCGCTGTTCGTTTGGCCGGGAAAGTCCATGAATTGATCTCGTTCTTGGTTGATGTCCGCGGAATAACAAAGGTTGATGCCCGTTATTATGGCACTGTGACCTATCACGACTCCTGCTCAGGACTGCGCGAGCTGGGTATCAAGAACCAACCACGAGACCTGCTCGCATCGGTCGATGGTCTCAAGCTCAAAGAGATGCCCAACGCCGAGATTTGCTGCGGATTTGGCGGAACATTTTCAGTCAAATATCCGGACATTTCCGATGCCATGGTCGAGAAAAAGACTGATAGCATTGAGGAGACGAAAGCCGACCTGTTACTTGCAGGCGATCTCGGTTGCCTTATGAACATGGCCGGCAAGATCAAACGGCAAGGAACACCGGTTGCCGTTCGCCACATTGCCGAAGTGCTCGCTGACATGGCTGACGATCCAGCGATTGGCGATGGCTCGACCATCGGCAGGCAATAGAGTTTATTCCCGAAAAGTGTAAGCGGTTTTCGGATAAGAATACGCTTTGAAACAACTAGTATGACGCGATTCAATTAGATTTTAGCGAGCCAATGGAACCGACTTCTCACGCCTTCAAGGACAATGTCCGCAAAGCGTTGAACGACGATCAGCTTCAACGCGCCCTTGGCAACGTCAAAACCGGCTTTATCGATAAGCGCGCCAAGGCCCGTGCCGCACTGCCCGAGTTTGATCAGCTTCGTGATCAAGCGCGAGATATTAAGGACCACAGCTTGGCGCATCTGGATCTCTATCTGGAGGAATATGAGCGCAAAGTCACCTACTCCGGTGGGCATGTGCATTGGGCGGCAACGGCCGCCGAGGCCCGGGAGATTATTTTGGATCTCTGTACGCGGGCGGGCGCTAAAACCGTAACCAAGGGCAAATCGATGGTTGCGGAGGAAATTGCGCTTAATGATCATTTGGAAGCCCAGGGCATAGAAGTCGTCGAAACCGATCTTGGCGAATATCTGATCCAGATCCGCGGCGAAACGCCGAGCCACATCATTGCTCCGGCGGTTCATCTCAATAAGGAACAGATCGAGCAGGATTTCCGGAAAACCCATACCGATTTGCCGGAAGACAGATCGCTCGATCGCCCGGAGCAACTCGTCAACGAAGCGCGCACGGTTTTGCGAGACAAATTCATCGCCGCCGATGTCGGCATCACCGGCGCCAATCTTCTTATCGCCGAGACGGGCAGCTCCGTAATCGTGACGAATGAAGGCAATGGCGATCTGACGCAAATTCTGCCGCGTGTTCATATTGTCATTGCAACGATCGAAAAAATTGTTCCAACCCGCGAGGATGCGATGACCATTTTACGGGTCTTGGCGCGTTCCGCGACAGGCCAGGAATTCACAACCTATACGACCTTCTCGACCGGTCCCAAGCGGCCGGATGACCCCGATGGTCCAGAGGAATACCACGTCGTAATTCTCGATAATGGCCGCTCAGAAATGCTGGGCACCGAGTTTCGTGAAGTGTTGCGCTGTATCCGATGTGGCGCCTGCATGAACCACTGCCCCGTCTATCATGCAATCGGCGGGCATGCTTATGGCTGGGTCTATCCGGGACCAATTGGTGCCGTGCTCACACCGTCCTTGATTGGCGTCGAGAAAGCAGGCCATCTGCCAAACGCGTCGACTTTTTGCGGGCGCTGCGAGGCTGTTTGCCCGATGCGCATTCCTCTTCCGAAATTGATGCGCAAATTGCGGGAGCGGGAATTCGAAAAGGCCGCAAGCCCCTGGCAGCAGCGCGCCGGCATCAAAATCTGGGCTTTTTTTGCAAAACGGCCACGGCTCTATCGCCGCTCAACAAATATCTTGATCGCTATATTGGCCCGATTTGGCCGCCGGCGGGGCACATTCCGTTATTTGCCGTTTGCCGGCGGATGGACCAAATATCGGGAGTTGCCCGCACCGCAGGGGCGAACTTTTCATCAGCTTTGGCGGGAACAGCGCAATGAGCGAGTTCATAAATGACTTACACTGAGGACTCGCGAAATAAGATTATGAACACCATTCGCTCCTCCCTTGGAGTGAGTGGCGATGAGGCTGAGCGGATCACGCGGACCAGCATCCGTCTCGATCAGCATAAGCCCAACCTTATCCCCGAGCGGGCAAGAAAAACGCAACTGGAGAATATCGCTCTTTTCCGTAACATGATGGAAAGTCAATCCGCGACCGTCGTCGAGCTCAAGGGCATGGATGATGTCCCCGGCGCTGTTGCCGGCTATCTCAGAGACAATAATTTAGCCGCTGAAATCCGCATGGGATCGGACCCGATATTGACGGAGCTCACTTGGTCGGCAGCGCTGGCGCTCGAAACCAAGATCGGCAAGGCAGTCCCGCAAGATAGCGCTGCCCTGAGCCGGGCCTTTGGAGCCGCGGCAGAAACTGGCACATTGTTCTTGCTATCTGGCGTTGACAATCCGACGACACTCAACTTCTTGCCGGAAACGCATATTGTCGTGCTGCGCAAAGTTGATATCGCAGGCTCTTATGAGGAAGTTTGGGAGCAACTCCGTGAAGTCCAGGGGCAAAGAACCATGCCGCGAACGGTCAATCTTATCAGCGGGCCGTCTCGTACAGCTGATATCGAGCAAACAATTATTATGGGCGCCCACGGACCAAGACGGATGTGTATCTTGCTTGTCGGTACAACATAGGGTCTCTCAAGCGATTACACGATGATACCGTGCGCACCGGCCGCACAGGATCAGACCAACATTTTCCGGACTATTTCCTCAGATGACGTTGACACTGCAGCACGCAAGATTGGTATCGCGGTCGGCAGACGGATTTATTGCTGCTGCGGAAACATTGGTTTTTCTCGGCCTCACAACGTTTCACGCACTTATCTAGTGCCGGAAACTGTTGCGCCTCAGCGGGCTCCCGAACAACTGTGAATATTCCTGCAGCTGCGATCGCTACAGCGCTCAGCCCCACAATCACCAAACGCCGGTCAATCTTCATCAATCCATCCTCAGTTCCTAATCCGGTATCAGGGACTGCCCTGCTCCGGAACATTATACAATAGGCGTTCATTCAACGTTCGGCTAAATTGACGCCAGCACGCCGCAACGATCACAGAACTCTTGTTCTGTTCCAACACCCATGATGATGGAACCCGCTTGCCGCTGTCGTCAAATGCTCGTGTGATATCTGCATGAGCCAACCGATACAACGATGATTCAATAGTGAAACTGAACATGTGCTGAACGACATGCAGACAACCGGTGCGATGTAATCAAAAATAAGCATAAATGTTGCGGATAGGACACAATGAATTTGCTGGGGATAACACGTTAATATCTCAGAATAAATTCTTAAAAACGCAGAATCATTTTCTAATACTTGGTGGTTTCCTGCGCTCTTCAAGACTAGCGCAGTCAGCAACGTGGGGGTAGTGTGCGCTTATGAGTGATGGTCGATTGGCTGGCGCTGGCTGGCGTCATTGGCTCGTAAATTTACCACGCTGGCCGAAACGAGCGATTTTGATTGTAAATGACTTGTTCGTCTTAAGCTTGGCGCTTTGGGCATCTTTTGCGTTTGCGCTTACGACCTTTTACGTCCCTCCAACACTGGAATTCGGACTTTTGCTGGCGACAGCGCCAATTATTGGCGTTGCGACTTTTTACTATTCCGGCCTCTACCGGCTCGTAACACGGTATATCGGCCAGAAAGGCGCCATTCGCATATTCACTGCGGTCGTGCTGACCGTGCTTATTTGGGCGCTTGTTGTTCTGATGTCAGGCGTTGACGGCGTGCCCCGTTCTGTGTTTGCGAGCTTTTGCGGCTTTTCGGCGTTGTTTGTATGGCTGAGCCGGCAATTCGCAGTCTGGCTTCTTAACGGCGTACCAAATATCACACTCGCCCGCTTTGAGCCTGATCGCGACAATGTCATTATTTATGGCGCTGGAACGACGGGTGTGCAGCTTCTTGACGCGCTGAAGAAGGCGGATGATTACAAAGCTATCGGCTTTATCGATAGTAGACGATCACTCGGGGGCCAGCACGTAAATGGCCTTAAAGTTTACAAACCAGAAAAACTCGGAAAGCTGATCGAGTTGCGGGATGTCAAGCACGTCTTCCTTGCAATCAATGAATTATCGGCGTCTGAAAAACACGCCATTATTCACGAATTGGAGCCCTATTCCGTTGCCGTAAAGACCTTGCCAGACGTGAATGATCTCGCCTCCGGGCGGATCCAAGTCGCGGACCTGCGCCCTATCGACGTCCATGATTTGTTGGGGCGCGATCCGGTTCCTCCTGACCCGGAGCTGCTGCAACAGAATATTCGTGGAAAATCGGTTCTCGTGACAGGCGCTGGCGGCTCCATCGGTTCCGAGCTTTGCCGGCAAATCATGCGTTTAGCACCGCGCAAGCTTGTTATGTACGATCTCTCCGAAGTTGGTTTGTACGAAATCGATTTCGAACTTACGGAACTTCAATGCGAACTTGCGGCGGAAGCACGTCTTC
The DNA here is from genome assembly GCA_008974985.1 of bacterium MnTg02. Taxonomy (GTDB): domain Bacteria; phylum Pseudomonadota; class Alphaproteobacteria; order Rhizobiales; family BFAS01; genus MnTg02. The sequence continues at coordinate 10,756 of BFAS01000267.1, read as the reverse complement.
ATGGGCAACCAGAGCCGGCTATCGAGCTCGTCCCGGTCCTCGGGTCCGTATTGGACAGTCAGCTTGCCGAGAACACGGTCTGCAATCACCAAATCGAGATGATTTACCATGCGGCCGCCTATAAGCATGTGCCGCTGGTTGAACGGAACCCCGCCGCAGGAATTGTCAACAATACCTTTGGGACGAGCGTCATTGCCAAGATCGCGAAAAAATTTGGTGTGGCGCGTTTTGTATTGGTCTCCACTGACAAGGCCGTCCGTCCAACAAACATAATGGGTGCCAGCAAACGATTGGCCGAGCTCGTATTGCAAGCGGAAGCTCAGAACGGATCTGAGACAATATTTTCCATAGTCCGGTTTGGGAATGTGCTCGATTCGTCAGGGTCGGTCGTCCGCCGATTCCGCAAACAAATTCAGCAAGGCGGCCCTGTTACAGTCACACACAAGGAAATCAATCGCTTTTTCATGTCAATTTCCGAGGCCTCCGAGCTGGTGATACAGGCTGGGTCGATGGCGGAAGGCGGCGATATATTTGTGCTCGATATGGGTGAGCCTGTGAAAATCGATGACCTCGCCCGATCCATGATCCGGCTTATGGGGCTAGAGATTCAAGAAGACTCAAACCCAGACGGCGATATCCCGATCGAATATATTGGACTGAGGCACGGCGAAAAGCTCTATGAAGAACTGTTGATTGGTGAACACACGTCGGGCACCAAGCATCCACGCATCAAGAAGCATTTAGATCCTATCTACCCTTTCGCGCTTCTTGCCATAGAGCTCAAAAAACTCAAGGATGCCGTGGATCGCAACCAGCTCGACGCGATTCATAACGTGCTGAAGAGAACTGTCGAAGGCTATGTACCGGACAAATCGATGCTGCAACACCAAGACACGTCACAAGAAAGCTGGGCATCCCTATCACAGATAGTGCGTTAAGAGATTCTACGCCGTCAAAACGCATTGCGATTATCGCGTCATATGCGCCATCGCTTATTATCTTTCGCGGAGCACTCGTTCGCAAACTTAAGGCTCTCGGCCATGATGTCCTGTGTGCCGCGCCTGAAATCGAGCCCGCCATTCGTAGTAAACTCGAACAGCTCGGCGCCGTGGTTCATGAGATTCCACTGCAACGAACAGGCATAAACCCTGTTGCGGATGCGCAGACGTTGCTCGCGCTTCGCCGACTATTTTGGCGCGTACGGCCGGATATCGTACTGGCGTATACGGTGAAGCCAGCCATTTATGGATCTATTGCTGCCAGGCTTGCAAAAGTTCCCCACATTATGCCCATGCTTACAGGCCTTGGCGGTGTGTATCTGCAAAGCGCAAAATTGAAGCACAGGGCAATTCGACCGATTATGAATGCCCTTTACCGGATTGCATTCGCCTGCGCCGACGGCATCATATTTCATAACAAAGATGACAGGGCGCACCTGGCATCGTTCCGAACCATCCCTCGATCACGGCGCACTTATGTCGTGAATGGGTCCGGAGTTGATCTCCAAGAGTTTTCTCGCCAGCCCCTTCCCAGCACAAATAATGGCCTGACGTTTCTGATGATCACGCGGCTTGTCCGCACCAAAGGCATTGAGGAATATTGCCGCGCGGCACAATCCCTCAAAGCCAAGTGGCCGAACGCGCGGTGGCGCTTGGTTGGACCAGAAGAGTCCGGACCAAACAGCTTGTCTCTTGAAGAGCTGAAATCCTATGGCGATACCGTCGATTATCTCGGGCCCACAATGGATGTGCGGCCTGCTCTCAACGCATGTCATGTTTATGTGCTTCCCTCATATGGCGAAGGCATGCCCAGAACAGTTCTTGAGGCGCTCGCAACTGGCCGCCCAATAATCACTACGGATGCCAGAGGTTGTCGCGAAACCGTTGAACCCAATAAAAACGGCTTCTTGGTGCCCCCTGGCGACTCCACGGCACTTGCCGCAGCAATGGAACGGTTTTTAGAAAATCCGGAGCAATTAGAATTTATGGCAGCTCTGAGTTATCAGATCGCGTTGGAAAAATTTGATGTCAATCAGGTTAATGACGAGATGGTGCGGGCGCTTGGTGTCTAGAGATTTTTTTCCCTAAACGATAAACGCGCCCGGCCGGGCCTCGGAGCAGTGGTGTGAGCAGCCTTGAAAGATCTGACAGGACAATGAATACGGCGTGTTAAATAAACCGGCGGACCAATGACGTTGCACTCAAAGCGATCGGCGCGAGCGACCATGGATAATCAACAGAGTTGGCCGTTCTATGAGGAGGACGAGATAGCCGCCGTACAAGAGGTGCTTCGCTCGGGCCGTGTTAATCAGTGGACGGGCGACCGTGTCACGGCCTTCGAAGAAGCGGCAGCCAATACATTTCAAACACGTCACGCGCTTGCGGTCAGCAACGGGTCGGTCGCGCTGGAACTCGCGTTACGCGCGCTCAATATCGGTCCCGGTGATGAAGTCATTGTCACGTCCAGAAGTTATGTGGCTTCGGCAACCTGCGTACTTGTCGTTGGCGCCATCCCCATTTTCGCGGATATTAATCGTCAATCTCAGAACATCACCGTCGAGACGATACGGCCTCTTATCACTGAAAAGACGAAAGCCATCATTCCAGTTCACCTCGCCGGCTGGCCCTGCGATATGCAGGCAATCATGGCGCTCGCGGAAGACCATAATTTACTTGTCGTCGAAGATTGCGCCCAAGCGGTTGGTGCCGCGATCAACGGCCGCTCTGTCGGATCCTTCGGGCATGCCGCGACCCTTTCTTTTTGCCAAGACAAAATAATTTCGACCGGTGGCGAGGGCGGCATGGTTTTCTTTCAAGATGGCGAGTGCTATGAGCGAGCTTGGCAATATAAAGACCACGGCAAAAGCATAGAGGCCAGAAAACCGGGAGCAAATCTGGGATTCCGCTGGCTCCACGACACTGTCGGAACCAATTGGCGGTTGACCGAATTGCAAGCCGCGATCGGTATCTTGCAGTTGAAAAAACTAGCTGGCTGGCTCGAAAAACGGCGACGGAACGCGGCCATTTGGCGAGATGCGTTGTCGGCAACCAGTTGCATTGACATTCCGGCTCCGGAAAATCACTTCGAGCACGCTTATTACAAATTTTATGCCTTTGTTCGTCCCGAGCGGCTGCAGGCGGGATCAACCCGGGACACGCTTCTCACGGCTCTTCAAGACGGTGGCATAGTTGCGTTTTCGGGAAGTTGTCCGGAAATCTACCGCGAGAAAGTGTTCTCTGATTTCGCAGTTGAAACCCGCCCCGTCGCCCGCGAGCTTGGAGAAACGAGCCTCATGTTCGAGGTCCATCCGACACTCGATCCGGATGATCTTCGAGATACTGCGGAAAAAGCAAGCGCTATCATTGCAAAAGTGTCGGCAAACTAAGCTAGGTTCTAATAACCACGCGCTGAGCACGAAATCGCTGCGAACCGGACAGGCATGTCCTGGTCACAACCAATTTAACTGCTCCCACGAGGACGTGAACAGCAGATCATGCTATTTAAATAGTATGGTTTGATTGTCCCCTTCACTGTCGAAACTTTTTCGCGAACGCATTTGACCGTTGATAAAGGGCGACTGGAATGTGGGGAAAGAAAACGGAGTTCCGTTGACGAACTTTCGACGCTCAATTGCGCACCCCACAGTGTTAATTTGGATCACGCTCGCATTTCTGTTTCTCGGCGGCGCTTTGACGTTGACGCTTTTTTCTTCAAGATTCGGCTATGACTACAGGATTGTCGAAATGCCGGTCCTGTGGCTGGCTGGTGGCCTAATCGCCGCCGGACTTATTTATCAAGCCCTTCCCTACATGGTCCTTCAGGCGTCGACAAAGCAGCCCCAACACTCAAATAGGATTCTTATTATCATCATCGCTGCCGGGCTTGGTATGCGCGTGCTTTTGCTGGCGAGCGAACCAACCTTGGAAGACGACTATCAACGCTATCTTTGGGATGGCGCCGTCACGGCTCATGGCATTAGCCCTTACAAATTTTCCCCCAGCGCTGCCATAAAAGGCACGGCGGCAACGCCCGAACTCGAGCGTCTCGTCACGGAGTCGGGGCAAATCGTCCATCGCGTAAACCATCCAGATTTGCGCACGATTTACCCGCCAGTCGCGCAAGGTGTTTTTGCCTTTGTTCACTGGATTGCCCCTTGGAGCCTGACAGGCTGGCGGTTCTCCATTCTTGCCTTCGAGATTGTCTCATTGGCTCTCATAATTCAGATTCTCATCTCTACGGGCAGGTCCCCACTTTGGTCCGCGCTCTATTGGTGGAACCCGGTTGTCATCAAAGAGCTCTTTAACTCGGCCCATATGGAAGCCATATTGGTACCCTTGGTTTTGGGCGCTCTCTTGCTTGCGATCAAAAAGCGCTTTATCAGCTCTGCTTTTTTTTGCGCACTCGCCGCCGGAACAAAGATCTGGCCGGTTCTACTTCTTCCCCTTCTCCTGAGGCCGCTTTGCCGCTCGCCGCGCGCGCTTGCGTTACCGGTCATTATTTTTTCGGCAGTTTGCCTTCTAGCCGCGATACCAGTCTTGCTCGCAGGATTGGATCAAAGTTCGGGGTTTGTCGCCTATGCTCAAAAATGGCAAACCAACAGTGCACTTACCCCCGCACTCGATGGTTTCATCCGCTCCTTGCTTGAGACTGCAAATCTCGGTGGCGAATGGTCAAGCTTGTTGACCCGCATTTGTCTTGGCGTGATCCTTTTGATGTTCGTTATTTTCATGAGTATCAGGGACGTTCGGGATCCGCACGATCTCATAGCACGAGCGGGGCTGATCGCGGCTGCGACACTCCTCCTAAGCCCGGCACAATTCCCTTGGTATTTTCTTTGGGTCGCGCCATTTCTGCCAATTCTGCCGCTCTTTGGGCTGACCGCCTTAACGGCGACCTTGCCTCTTTATTACACCGCGTTCCACTATCAATCTTTCGGCAATTTCGAGACATTCAAAACCACGATTGCATGGCTGATTTGGAGCCCGGCTTGGTGTCTTCTCACTGTCGACTTTCTATTATCGCGGCTCAGAAGACACTCTCGAATAGGTGCGCCCGCCCACACCGCTGGAGACACCGGATGAAGGGCGGACATAAGATTGGCGTTGTCATCCCAGCGCTAAATGAGGAGCAAGCAATCGGGCATGTCATCGCTGATATCCCTGATTGGGTGGACCGTATTGTTGTTGTCGACAATGGCTCGGAAGATCGGACAGCTGACATTGCGCGCGCCGAGGGGGCCGAAATCGTTCGCGAGTTGCAGCCGGGCTATGGGGCGGCCTGCCAATCCGGTATCGCGGCACTCGGGGATATGGAAATTATCGTCTTTCTCGACGGCGATTACAGTGACTACCCTGAGGAAATGCGAGACCTCGTCGCGCCGATTATTTCAGGAGACTGCCAGTTCGTACTGGGCTCCCGCGTCCGCGGCACTGCCGAGCGCGGCGCGCTGACGCCCCAGCAGCGATTTGGCAATTGGCTGGCCTGTTCACTCATACGGATCATTTGGGGCGCGCAATATACGGATCTCGGCCCATTCCGCGCAATATCCACCGACGCGCTCAGCCAACTGAAAATGAGCGACCGCGGATATGGCTGGACCATCGAAATGCAGATTAAGGCGGTCATCGCCGGACTCTCGATGGTTGAGGTGCCTGTGAGTTACCGTCAGCGCATCGGTCATTCGAAAATTTCCGGCACCCTGAAGGGAACGCTCCTCGCCGGAATAAAAATTCTTTGCGTTATTGGCCGCTTCGCCCTGAGTTCCGCATTTTCACCAGCGGCGGCCAGAAAATAGCGTTGCACGTCGTGCGACCTTGCAAACTTAGGCATCGCCGTACGCACCGCCACTAATTTCCTTTGGTATTGCCGGGTTTATAGCGCAGCAAATGCTTGCGATCGACGAGACGTCCCCACGTCTCGTTAAACGGATGAATGAATTTAGTCGCACCCTGATCATCGGCCAATTGCCGGGCTTCATTGTGCCACGCGAAGGCGCCACCACGCAGATTGAAAACGGATTTTGCGCCGCGCTTAAGCAAGTCTGACTGTACGGCAGCCGCCAAACGCGTGCTGCGCACACCGACGGAGCAATAAAACACGGCCGTCGTACCCGCAGCCAATTCTGAAAAACGTTTTAGAAACGTCGATGACCAAATGCCGGGATCCACACGAACGGCACCCGGTATGCGGCTTACCGCAAATTCATCCGCTTCGCGAACATCGAAAAGAACGATCTTCTCGCCGGCGGCAAGTTTTTCATCAAGAGTCTTCGTCCCAACATGCGCAATATCGGGGTATTTCTTCTCAATTTTTTCTTGAACGGATTTAAGCGTCGGCTCGCCCGCGTAACCCGCAGGAGCTGTAAGCGCCTGCATGCCCAATGACAGTGCCAATGCCGTCACAAGCCGAACTATATGGTTCATACCAGTTCCGCCCTCTCTAGCGAACAACACTATAAATCACTCATCTCCGCGACCACCTAACTTCGGGCGGTTCGATCCGGCTGCATCGGCGTATAAGCCACTTGTGTTCGCACTAATTGCGCCCGCTCGTGAGCCCATCCTTCACGATTTCAAATTTTCTTGCGAGATGGTCTTTCAAAATGCGCGCAAGTGCGGAACCGTCTCGCTCCTCCAGAGCCTTTAGGATCAATTCATGCTCCTCCACCGCTTCGGTCCATCGCGCGATGGACATATTTGCCAAATAGCGCGCTCTTTTCACCCGGCCTGAAAGTCCGCGATACAATTTAGCAAGCGTCTCGTTCCTTGCTGCAACTAAGATACGCTCGTGAATTTTTTGATTAACGATGAAATATTCAAACCGCTCCCGGGCTTCAAAGTGCGCCACCATTTGATGATGAAGCGCGCGTATCTCTGCGACCTCCTCGTCCGAAATATGCGCGCACGCCATTTCGCCGGATAACGCCTCGAGCGCCCCCATGATCGGAAAAACCTCTTCAAGATCGTCAAAAGTAAGATCGGAGACCATGGCGCCCCGATTGGGCGTTAGGATCACGAGACCTTCCGACGCCAAAACCTTGAGCGCTTCGCGCAACGGCGTTCGCGAAACAGCGAAACGATCGCAAAGAGACTTTTCAGGAACCTTTGACCCTGGCGTTAAATCGCCATCAACAATCATTTGCCGCAACCGCTCCAAGAGCTCGGAATGAAGTGTCTTGCGCACAATTGGCTTACTTCCGTCCCGGTCTTCCCGTAGGGAATTCTCCCTATTCGCGGCGTGTTCCTGTTCCATTGTTTTAGACCCAATGTTGCAATCGAGGATGTCTACGGCCCTGCCCGCTCATTGAGCGCTTCATCGAGCACTTGCACCAAATGCCGGGCACGACGTCCGGAGCCGTCTCTTATTTGGTGACGGCAGGAAAACCCATCTGCGACAATCAAAGCGTTGTCATCCGCCGCTCGCACCGCAGGCAAAAGCGATAACTCTCCCATCGCCATCGAAACGTCGTATGTCTCCGCATTATAACCAAAATCGCCCGCCATCCCACAACAGCTTGAGGAAATTGTCGTCACATTGATATCCGGTATGAGCCGCGCGGCGGCTTCAACCGCACCCATAGCCCCGAAGGCTTTTTGATGGCAGTGGCCGTGCAGGAGCATCTCAACCGGGCGCGGGTGAAACGCAACTTTCAAGCGTCCTTGCTCCTTTTCCCGAATGAGAAATTCCTCAAGCAACATGGCCTTCTGACCGAGCTGTTCCGCCTTCTTACCAGGCAACATCGACAGAAATTCGTCTTTAAACGTGAACAGGCAACTCGGTTCGAGACCGATTACGGGCACGTCACGCGCAATAAAAGGGGCCACGGCATCCAGCATTCGCGCCGCTTCTTGCCGCGCCTGATCAACAAGACCCGCGGTCAAAAACGTGCGGCCACAGCACAATGGTCGCCCTCCTCCTGGAGCCTGCAGGATGTGGACGCGATAGCCTGCCCGCACGAGAAGGCGAAGCGCACAGTCAAGATTTTCCGGATCGAAATAACGGCTAAACGTATCTGCGAAGAGCGCAACCTCCGGTGCTCCAGCAGGGCCATGTGATCCTGATTTCGCGAACGGGAGAAACCGCCATCGGGGCAATGGCCGCTCCCGCGAAAACCCAGTGGCATACTCCATCAAGGTCGCAAGGCCGGGGAGGACATTCCGCATGTTCAGGAGCCAGGAAAGCTTTGATGCGAAAGGCGCGTAACGCGGAAGATAGGCGACAAGGCGATCATGAAGCGAAAGACCGTGGCGCAGGACCATGGCGTGCTGCACCTCGATCTTCATTTTAGCGAGATCAACGCCGGTCGGACACTCCCGCCTGCAGCCTTTGCAGGAAACGCAAAGTTTCATTGTCTCCTGCATTTCCGGCGAGACAAGCGCATCGCGGCCAAGTTGGCCGGACATCGCAAGCCGCAATGTGTTCGCACGCCCCCGCGTGACATCCCGCTCATTCCGCGTCACCCGGAAGGATGGGCACATAACGCTCGCATCAAATTTGCGGCAGGCGCCGTTGTTGTTACACATCTCGACCGCGCCCTGAAAACCACCTCCCGCGCCGGGATAGTCGGACCAATCCAAAGCCGTCTTGAATTCACCAACATGATAGCCGGGCCGGAAACGGAACAAATTGCGGTCATCCATGCGTTCCGGGCGGACGATCTTTCCGGGGTTCAGAAGAGCATTTGGATCAAACCTGTCCTTGACCTCTTCGAAAATTTCCACCGTGCGCCGGCCATAAGCGAATTCGTGAAACTCGGATCGGACGAGCCCATCGCCATGTTCACCGGAATGCGCGCCTTTGTAATTGCGGACAAGGGCGAACGCTTCCTCGGCTATGGAGCGCATTTTGCGAACATCCGCTTCAAGCTTCAAATTGAGAACCGGCCGCACGTGGAGACAACCAACGGCGGCATGGGCGTACCATGTCCCAACTGTTCCGTGCCTCTCAAAGACCTCCGTAAGTTGCTCGGTATAATCGGCGAGATGCTCAAGCGGAACCGCGCAATCTTCGATGAAGGAAATCGGCTTTCCCTCGCGCTTCATCGACATCACGACGTTGAGCCCAGATTTGCGAACCTCCCAGATTTCTTTTTGAAAACTCTCATCGATCGCTTCGACGACACTGTCCGGATGGCCGAGATCACCCATCAACTCGTCGAGTTTCTTTAGACGTCGGAGATTCTCGGATTGATCGTCTTCCGCAAACTCGACAAGGAGCAACGCATCCGGCTGCCCCTTGATGATTTTCTCGATCGTCGCCCGGAACATCGGTATCTCAAGGCCAAGATCGATAATTGTTCGATCAACAAGTTCGACGGCGACGGGTCCGAGTTTGACGATATGTATCGCCGACTCCATGGCGGCGCGGAATTTCGAAAACTGACAAACGCCAAGCGCTCTGTTTTTCGCACGCGGCGCAAGCTTGAGTTCGATCCGTTTGCTTATTGCAAGCGTCCCCTCGGAGCCAATAAGAATTTCCGCGAGATTGACAGGCGCGCCATTCGCGACAAGGGCATCGATCGTATAACCGCCAACACGGCGGGACACATCCGGGAAAGCTTGGCGGATATGCTCAGCGTCCCGTTGGCCAATTTGAAGCAAATCTTGCATGAGATCCGCCGCATTCGAGCGCATGTTGACGCGATCAATCGCCTCAGGCACTTCGCCGAACCGGACATCTGTTCCGTCCGCAAGCAACGCCCGGATCGACTGAACGTTATTGCGCATGATTCCATAGCGCAGCGAACGCGTACCGCAAGAATTATTGCCAGCCATGCCGCCAATGGTGGCCCGGCTTGATGTGGACACGTCGACCGGGAACCACAATCCCGTCGGCGCAAGCGTCCGGTTGAGGTCATCCAGCACAATGCCGGGCTGCACGACGCAACGCCGCTCATTCGCATTTACGGAAACCACATTGCGCAAATATTTCGAAAAATCGATGATGAGCGCCCGGCCAACGGTTTGACCGCTCTGCGATGTTGCGCCGCCGCGCGCCAAAACCGGACAGCCTTCCTCGCCAGCAATTTCCAAAATTGCCTGTAAATCGGCTTCAGTCTTCGGAATGGCAACCAAAATCGGTTCAATTTGATAGAACGACGCATCGCTGCTGTAACGCCCCAGGGTGAAACGATCGGCGTAGGCTTCACCCTCTATCGATGCGCTTATTCGCCTCAGGAGATGGCGCGAGTCATGGCTTGACAGGGAAATTGAATTCATAATTCAATATTAAACTCAGCTTGACTTGCCCACACAAGCCTTGAGATATCAATTAGCCCGAGCATATCCGGGTCCCGGCACGATCGGGCGCCGCAAGGGTAGAAGGAACGCCATAATGTCACGTATCGCAGGCCGCCATTATCTGCAAATTCCCGGTCCGACCAATGTACCGGACCGTATTCTTCGCGCAATAGATAGACCAACAACCGATCACCGGGGACCGGAATTCGGCAAATTCAGCACGTCGATTCTTCAAAATATCAAACAGATCTTCAAATGTGCCGGGCCGGTCATCATCTACCCATCGTCGGGAACGGGCGCCTGGGAGTCGGCTCTCGTGAACACCCTCAATCCGGGTGACCGCGTACTCATGTACGAAACTGGGCATTTCGCAAGTCTTTGGAAAGCGGTTGCGGAAAAGCTGGGGCTTGTTCCCGAAGTCATTGAAAGCGATTGGCGCCGGGGTGCGGCCCCTGAAGCCATCGAGGCACGGCTTGCCGAGGATCGCGCACACGACATTAAAGCCGTTTGCATCGTGC
>BFAS01000266.1 GCA_008974985.1 bacterium MnTg02 | reverse complement strand
GCAAGAAGTACAGGTTCGGCGCCGTCGAATTGCGCGGCCTCAAGCAGGACGCCCTTAATCTCGGCGCCACGCATTTGCAGGCGGCCCGATATATACGCCCGGCTCATCACCCACGGTCCGTCGATTTGCACGCCGTCGGCGATTATCGCAATATCTTTGTGTGAGAAAGAGGCAGCCTCGGCAAGCAGTCCGCCCCGGATCCGGGCGCCCGGCAGCCGGACCTCGCCATGCACTTGCGATCCGCGCAGCAGCCACGGGCCACCGAGTACGGCATTATCGAGAACGAGGGCCGTGTCTTCACTGCTGAAGGTGGAGTCCTCCATTGAGAGCGCGCCACCAATTTCGGCGCCGCGAAAACGGACGGGTCCATTGACGATCGAACTTTGGATGAAGACGGCGCTTTCGACTTGGCTCCGGTCAGCCTTGAGGCCGCCATGAATGATGCACTGGTAGAAACCAAGACGGCGAAGCCTGGTATCGCGGAGCTGGAGACGAAGCTCGTCTTCGCCATCCTCACCGAACCGGCAGCCGAAAAAGAGAAGCGGTTTGGCGACGGTGCAGCCCTCAAGATCCAACGTGCCATCAATGACCGCGCCGTAAATCCGGACACCGGCCGGTTGCACGGGCCAGTCATCGCGGATTTCTATGGCCAGGTCCCGGATGACCCTGGCCCGGATTATCTTTCCGTCCAATTGCGCGCGCTGGCCCGAGGCAACGGCGGCGATCAGCTCGCGTTCACCATCGGTCAGGCTGGCGTCTTGAGATGACTCCTGTAGGATAGACATGGATTCGCGTGCGCCTCCTCATACGATCGACCTTTGAGGGAGCAGGACATTAGCGCGATCTCAGTGCAGGCGAAAGAGGCCAGGTGCGATTGCGCCATTGCAAACGCAGATTATCAATTGGTGGCTTGAATGTGCGAGAAACGGGTTGGGCTCTCTTTGAAGATTTCGCAATTCGCAGGCGTGGTGGCTGTCATCATCGCTTCGGGCGCCGCTGATAATGCCGCCCTTGCGCAGTCAAAAGAGATAGCTTTACCGGCGAGCGATAATTTCCGCGCGGCGCAGGATCTTTTTACCGACAATAATAAAATTATAGATCTTGAGCTGGAGCTCGATACGCCGGACGCACTTGCCCTTGGCACTGATGGTCAAATCGGAATCGTTGAGAAACGCGGCGGTGTCCGGCTGAATTCAAGGACCAAGCCAGGTGAGCTTTCGTTGGAGCGCTTGCGATCGCCTGAGGAACTTGAAGGCGAGCTCAATACGCGGAAAGGCGGTATCAGCCTGCGCTACAAGCTGCCTCTCGGTCAAAAGAAACGATGAGCCGTTACGGGCAAAAAGGTGAATTCGCATAAGACGGTATCATGCGAGTCCGGCTTCCTTTGGAACGACAGAGCTCTAGCCAGGAAAAGTGCGGCTGGACCCGTTTGGACACGCCGATAGATCGGCGCTCGTCGAATCCCGGACAAGGGCCCGCAGTTCACCGTGCTCCCAGCAAAGCCGGGCATATTGATAGGCGACCACCGTCTGATCTCCGATCTTAAGCGTCTTAGTCGAGGACGCGCTGCCCTTGAATCTAATTACGGGAGAGCCGGTGACGTTGGCTAATGATGCGTTCGCATCGAGGCTCGCGCTGACTTGTCGAGCGGTCTCGTGGTCGAGAACAACGCCGCTGGTAATAACGATCCTGGCGTCCTTGTCGATGAGATCCTTTTTGACGTCCGGATCTTTTTTGATGAGTTCGCGCAATTCATTGCGCAGTGCCGCCAAACTCAAGATTTCCATAAAGACGATCTTGTACGAAGCATTCTCGGACGACGACGCCGATGCGGTGACTTGGCCCGCTGTCCCGAAGGACACACCGGCATTTTCAAGTTCTCTTTTCTTTTCCTCGGTGATATCGACGACGGCAACCTTCTTGAGCGCGACGGATTTCCATTTTGGGACATCGACGCGCTCATAGCCAAATTGAACCTTGCCGGTCTTGCGTCCATAGGATCCGAGCATCGCGTGCGCGGCTCCCCGCGTCCGGTAGCCGTCAAGCAATGTGACGGTGGAGGAAGGCGGCTTTTGCGCGCAGGACGCTAGCACCAAGGAAATAAGAATGATTGAAAAACTTTTTAACATTTGAGCCCCTTTGTTGCGGATCTCCGGGGTCGTTATGACCCGGTCTGGCCTGCTCCTTCCCCGCGCTCTTTGCGGGCCTTGCAGCAATGACCAGCCGCATAGCGTCTAAGAATAGCGATTCGCCGACGGCCGCCAAAGAGCCTGCGCTGGGGAAAACCTGCCTAATCTGTGGAATTCTCGGGCGAATTTTCAGTTTGTATGCGCTTGGGGATGCGGAGGAGGCTTGCGGATGTGCGGGTCACCGCCGATTGGGCTAATCATGTCTCCTGCGTAATTCCACAGGAAATTACGAGTCAAACTCAAGAACCATCGGTATAAATCCAACAAATTGGGGCCCCAATTTGCGCTGACAATCTGAAAGGGTCTTGCGAACTCATTTTGCCGGACCCGCACAATATGGAGGACGCGCGACGTGACGGAAGCGGAAAAGCTCGAATTCGAAATCATGGAAAAGGCCCAACAGCTCGCCGCTTTGCGCCGCGAGGAGGGCGATGTCGAGGTCACGGACTACGCCTTCCAAACGCTTGCCGGCGAAACCAGTCTTTCGGATCTCTTCGCGGGCCGCGAGCGTTTGCTGATGATCCACAATATGGGCCAAGGGTGCCGCTATTGCACGCTGTGGGCGGACGGGATCAACGGCGTCTTGTCCCATCTGGAGGACGCGATGGCTGTCGCGCTCGTCTCCAAAGACCCGCCGGAAATACAGCGGCACATGGCGCTCGACCGCGGCTGGAAGTTTCAAATGGCCTCCCACGGGGGCGGCGCCTACATGGCTGAGCAATGTGCCATGGGTGAGCATTCGAACAATCCGGGCGCGACCGTTTACGAGCGCAAAGAGAGCAAAATCGTACGGCGCGGGCGCACAATGTTCGGGCCCGGCGACCTCTATTCTCCGGTTTGGCATTTTCTCTCTCTCGCCGGCCTGGGCGTGTCCGATTGGACGCCGCAATTTCATTATTGGCGCCGGCCGGAGAAACTTGACGATGGCGGTGAGAATATACGCGACTGAATAACCTGCCCGGCGTGCCGCCGTCGTCGGTGCGCGGCCGCCGCGTCCTCCGCGCGACGGCATCAGAAACATTTGGAAGTTTCCGATCCAGGCACGGGTTTCAACCCGTCGGACATCGGTACTATGTCGCATGTACTCGGCTTGCCAGGTGTTCGCGAACAGATCTAAAGTCTAGCAGGGTTTTTTGAGCTTCAGAGTTCACCGGGGAGTAGCACGAGCGTCAATACGAGATTTTTGATGGGAGATGAGGTGACCAGGAATGACGGAATTGATTCGAGTAGTCGTGGTCGACGATCATCCGATAGTGCGCGAAGGCGTGACGCATGCGCTGAATGGCGACCCTGACATTAGCGTCGTTGGAGAAGGGACGAACGGGGAAGACGCCATCCGCCTTGCACGTGATTTGCTGCCCGACATCGTCCTGCTCGACATCAGCCTGCCCGGCGGGGGCATCGAAGCCGCCCAGTCTATCTCGGTGACCTGCCCCTCCGTCAAGATTGCGATGTTGACAGTATCCGAGCGCAACGATGACGTGGTCAGGTCCCTGCGAGCTGGCGCTCGAGGATATATCCTGAAGGGGATTAAGCGTTCCGAACTGATCGAAATCATGAGAGAGCTTTACGATGGCGGCTCATATGTGTCTCCAGGATTGGCCATGCGATTGCTGTCTGAGACCATAGGTCATTCGCCACATTCCGGAACGTCGGACGATCCGTTTTCCGCACTGACGGCCAGGGAAGAAGAGATTCTTGAACGCGTTGCCAAAGGGCTTAGCAATAAAGAAATTGCCCTGGATCTCCCCATCCGCGAAACGAACGTCAAATACTATATGACCAACGTTCTGCGGAAGCTCCATGTTCGCAATCGTGTAGAGGCTGCGTTGTTGGCCAAAGAACACTGGAAAAGCAGCGACGTGTAATTCATCCGCTATCGCTATGTTTCTCCCAAAAACGAGTGTCATTCATTTTCCGGCGCGACCGTTTGCGAGCGCAAAGAGAGCAAAATCATGCGTCGCGGACGCACCATGTTCGGGCCCGGAGACCCCTATTCCCCAGTTTGGCATTTTCTCGCTCTCGCTGGCCTAGGCGTGTCCGATTGGACCTCGTAATTCCATTATTGGCGCCGGTCGGAAAAACTCGAC
>BFAS01000265.1 GCA_008974985.1 bacterium MnTg02 | reverse complement strand
GCCCCCCTGTCATTGGCTACCATATGCCGTTCCCATCGATTGGCTATGTGGAGCGGCTGAAGGCGGGAGGCTATCGTTGGCTGGCGCACTCCTTCCAGCTCAACCCGTAGGAGCTTTCCCGCGGGGCTGCGACGGAGCCGGCATATTTTCCGGGATGACGGGTGTGGGTGGCGGGGCGCATTGCGTTGCCTTTTATCCTAGACCGGGCCCGTAGCGTGGGTGAGCGCGAGCCGTAACCCATCGCAAGGATTGAAACATCCGTGCATCAATAAAAAGCCCAGGCCAGAGCGGCCCAATATGCTTCGCACTTGCGCCCTACTTTCTGTTCTATAGTATCAGTATCGAATATCCAGTTCCAATCTTGGAGGATGCGTATGGATATTTTGAACGATGCTTACGCATTAGTTATTGAGAGAATCGGCAAAGATATTGGATTTTCTCTCGCGCTGTTTTTGGGTGCGCTCAGCTACATTGTACTTCGCCTTTTTCTACGTATCGCCCAACGTCTTCTATGTTTTGTTCGAAGTCGTCGTCGCACGTTGAACGCTATTGCCCGTAGATACACCGAAAATGGACCGCTGGAAGGCAAGGGATTGTGGCTCACAAGGCCCATTCATCAACCGGAGAACTATCAAACTAATCTTTTGGCCGCGAAGATACTGGCTATCGCAAATTTGAAAGGCGGTGTCGGAAAGACGACGATTGCGACGACTGTCGGATCGTGCTTCGCCCATGATTGGGGCAAAAAAGTCCTGCTTGTCGATCTCGACTACCAAGGCAGCCTATCATCTATGGCGTTTGCCGAAAATCGCAGTTGGATTCCGGGCCCAAATCAAACATCGATAGCGACAAAGGCAATTAGCAATGACTTCGATCCCGGTTTGCTCCTTGATTGCATTAAGAATATTCCGGGCATGCCGGGACTGGATCTTGTGCCTGCCTATTACGATCTTGCTCAGGCTGACAACCGAATTCCGATTGAATGGTTATTGAAATGTCAGCCCCCGGCCGCCGAGGGAATTCTCCAAGCCATTGGGGACCTCGCATATGGCAAACTGTTTCGTATTTATGATGTCCGTTACACGCTTGCCGAATTGTTGCATTCGACTGCTCTCAGAGCCGCATACGATCTAATCATCATTGATTGCCCGCCCCGACTGACAACAGGTGCGATCCAAGCGTTTTGCGCTAGTTCTCACCTTTTGATCCCAACCATTTTGGACCGGCCGTCGGCGGAAGCGGTTATAAGTTTTGTGGAGCAGATCGAGGCATTTAAATCCCAGGGAATATTCCCATATATCCATCATGTTGGTGTTGTGGGCGCCCGCGTCCCTGAAGGCTCGGTTGCGGCGAGACAATCACGGACATTTCTCCATGCGCGCTTTGGCGCAATGGATACTGAAGCAACGCTTCTTCCACTTGATAAAGAATTTCCACAAGCGGCTGCTTTAGTTCGCAACCCGGAGGAAGGAATCGCTTATCCTCATATTTGCGGAGACCAAAGGAACCAAAATATATGCAATGCGATTCGTACATTGACCCAACATATCGCAAACGACATGGGTATTCCGCAGCCCATCGCGCAGCCACTGGCGGCGCAGTAAAGAGTAGTCCGGCAGCGTCGTAGCCAAGAGCTCATACGGAGAATCTGTCATGAAACCGCAGGATTTCGGGAAATCTCTACAAAAGCTGGCGGACGCCTTAGTGGCCATCAACAATCGTGCAGATGCGCAAAGCGTTGCGGTTTTCGCTGCATTGTTGGATGTCAAGTCACCGGCGAGCGTCGCGGCTTTGAAGAAGAAACTCGACAACGTCGACCTTCCCTCCGAAGGTGGCGGGCCAACTTCTGGTGAGCTAGCTAACACTTTGGGGGCTTTTAGGTCTTTCTTCGACCAGATAGCAAAGCCCGCCTTCGTTAAGGACTTGGACCTCATCATTTCATTGCTTTCTAAGAGACCAAGCACCCCTCTTGAGCGTCTTGTCGCACTTGGCTCAGAGGCCCTGGCGACTCCGCCCACGCGCCGGTCCCGCGCGCAAACAGTACGTGAAGACGTCATCAATGAATGCCTGCGCAAATTGCGCGATACGCTCGGCGACGAAGGTCGCTTTATGACCGTCTACAATGAGATGTCCAAGTCGAAAGGCATTTACAAAAACGAGGCGGTCGCAATCGCAAAGGAATTTGCCGGAGCGTCCGCCAAAACAAAAGCCGAAGCATGGAAAAAGGTCAAAGCGCTGCATTCGCAAATGTTGAATTTCGACGCCAAAAGTAAAGCAACGGCAGGCCGAACTGCTGCATAATTTTGGCGCCGTCGTCGATTGCAAGTCATCTGTCAGACGTTCAGTCGACTAACGCTGTTCTTCACCCCGCCAACGCTCCCCTAATCATCTCCCGCGTTTCCGCCACCCCATAAAGCTCAACGAAATTCCCGAAGCGCGGACCTTGGGATTGGCCGAGTAGCACTTCGTAAAGCGCGCGGAACCAGTCGCGGAGATTCTCAAAAGGGTGGGATTTACCGACCTCGTAGACGAGTGTTTGGATCTCCTGGCCGCTCGCGCCTTCGGGGAGATCGCCAAGCTTATCGTTGAGGTCCTGAAGCGCCGCACGTTCGGTCTCCGTCGGTGCGCGGAATTTTTTATTCGGCTTCACGAAATCATGGAAATAGCTAATGGCGTAGCCGACCAGATGGTCGAGCAGCGGGTGAGCTTCCGGCGTCGCGTCCGGCGCGTAGCGGCGGATGAAGCCCCAGAGCACGTCCCTGTCCTCGGAATTTGAAGCGCTTACCAAATTGAGGAGCAGGTTAAAGGAAATCGGCAGCTCGGCTTCCGGCGGTTTTCCGCTATGAATGTGCCAGACCGGATTGGTGATCTGATCCTTCGTCTCCTGGCCTGAATATTTGGAAAGAAACGTCAGATATTCATCGACATTTTTCGGGATGACATCGAAATAAAGCCGCTTCGCCGTCTTCGGCTTTTGGAACATAAAGAGCGACAGGCTCTCCGGGTTCGCATAGGTGAGCCACTCGTCGATGGTTAGCCCATTGCCTTTCGACTTGGAGATTTTCTCGCTGTTCTCGTCCAGGAACAGCTCGTAATTGAAGCCTTCCGGCGGCGTGCCGCCGAGCGCCTTGCAGATGCGGCTCGACAGGCGCACGGAATCAATCAGATCCTTGCCCGCCATCTCATAATCGACACCAAGCGCGAACCAGCGAAGCGCCCAATCGGCCTTCCACTGGCATTTCACGTGCCCGCCAGTCACCGGCGTCTCGACCATCTCCCCGGTCTCCGGATCTTCGTAAGTGATGGTCCCCGCCTCCGCATCGCGGGTGATCATCGGAACTTGCAGCACTTTGCCGGTGCGCGGACAGATGGGCAGGAAGGGGGAATAGGTTTTCTGCCGCTCGGGCCCAACCGTTGGCAGAATGATGTCCATCACCTTGTCGTAGACATACAGCATGCGCAGAAGAGCCACGTCAAACCGGCCTGACT
Organism: bacterium MnTg02; assembly: GCA_008974985.1. Lineage (GTDB taxonomy): Bacteria > Pseudomonadota > Alphaproteobacteria > Rhizobiales > BFAS01 > MnTg02. The sequence goes on along the minus strand of BFAS01000265.1, from coordinate 20,813 downwards.
TATAAGTGTCGGTCGCGCTCGTGAACTCATAGTCGAAGCCAAAAGCGTCGAGGAATTTTTGCAGCCGGGCATTATTGTGAGCCGCGAAACTCGGATATTCGTTGGAAAATGGATCCGGTATGGCGCTCAACGGTTTGTCGAGATGGGCGGCGAGCATGTCCTTGTTCGGAACATTGTCGGGCACCTTGCGCAGCCCGTCCATATCGTCCGAGAAGCATATGAGATGGGTTTCAACCGCGCCGCCGGTCAGCACCTCAAAGGCGTGGCGCACCATGGCGGTCCGCGCCACTTCGCCGAACGTACCAATATGTGGCAGCCCCGAAGGACCATAACCCGTCTCGAAAATAATCTTATCCGGCGGCGCCTTCATTTTATCCAGCCGGTTAAGTAATTTTCTCGCTTCCTCGAAAGGCCAAGCCTTACTGTCCTTTGCCGCGCTCAATTCGGCCGGATCGTACTGAACCGTCATTGCCGTTCCGCTTCCTATAAATCACTCTACGTTTATGAAGTTTCTGCCCGAATCTTCAGGATTTATATCAGTTCGCCTGCCGGATACGTACCGGCATTTGCGAAACGGGTGGCCCTTTTCCCGCCAACCAGCGTGCTGGCTCGCCTATTTTATGTACACCGTCAAGCACTTCTCCCTTGAACCCAGAGCTGAGCGCGCTACATCTCATGCGAACCGACCCTCCGCAAGCCTCGATCCAGGAGATCCAACCCGCATGTCCGACGCTGTCAATCACCACCACGCTCTGATTTACGTCATGGTCACCATGTCCGCAGTCGACCGGACCATTAGCGATCAGGAGCTTGCCCGAATAGGCAATATCGTGAGCCAATTACCGATATTCGCCGATTTCGACGAAGAGGAATTGGTCGGAGTCGCACAAGCGTGCGGCGAACGGCTGAGCGCGGAGGATGGCCTTGACGCCATTCTCGACCTGATCGCCAAAGTTCTTCCGAAAAAGCTTTACGAGACTGCCTACGCCCTCGCGGTCGAAATCGCCGCGGTGGATCTTGAGGTGAAACAAGAAGAACTGCGCTTTTTGCAAATGCTTCGCGATCAGTTAGATCTCGATAAGCTGCCCGTGGGCGCAATCGAGCACAGCGCCCGGGTGCGCCATCGCTTGGCTTAGATCTTCGATTTATCGCGGCTTATATCATCGGTCATTGGAAATGACCGATGGGCGTTCAGGCGCCACGCAGGCTTGACCGCCATAAGGCGCGGACCACGCGGTCGCGCTTGCCAAAGGAAATTAGAGGCAATCATAATTTCCCTTGGTATTAGTGGACCGGCGGATAGGTCTTTATTCCGGCCTTTCCTGGGTCGCGATCAGGCGGCTCGGCGCAACACCGAGCGCTTTGCGGAACGCAGCAGTAAAGGCGCTCGGACTCGCGTAACCGTTCGCATGCGCTACGTTTTGGACCGGCTCACCACGGACCAAAGCTTCAAGCGCGCTATGAAAGCGGACGCGCTGGCGCCAAGCTCGGAACGTCAAACCCACTTCACGGTGAAACAGCCGGGTGAGCGTTCTCGGCGAAGCGCCTGCAATGTCCGCCCATCCTTCCAATGTCTCACCGCGCTGCGGATCGGCGAGAAGTGCCGTGCATAACCGCACGAGACGGGCGTCGCGCGGCATGGGAATAGCGAGCGTCAGCCGGCGCGCCCGTTCGATTTCATGCAAAATAAGCTGCGCCAGAAGACCACCGCGTCCCGCATCGTCATAGTCTATGGGCTCTTCCAACAGTGCCAGCACCAGTGCGCGAAGCAGCACTGAGACTTCGATGGCGACGAGCCGACCTGGCAAATCCCGCCCGGCGCCCGGAGAAATATACAGGGTCCGCATTTCCACCCGGCCACATGCCTCTACGGAATGGATGGTTTTCGCCGGCACATAGAGCGCGCGGTCCGGCGGCACAATCCAGGCTTCTCCTCCCGTGCGCACGCGCATGGCCCCTGAGATGGCGTACAGCAGTTGATCGCGCGGATGGCTGTGGTCCGGCACAAAATCGCGGACCGCAAAGGTCTTCGCCATGACCACGACGGACCGTGCGATGTCCTGATAGTCTCTCGGATCCGTGCTCCTTGGCTCAGTGCTCATAAGTCCTATTGGCCTTGGCTTAAATGCGACGATAATTGACCTGACATCGATATCACGCCAAAGCTAATTTGTCTCCATATAGCAATGCAGGGCAGAACCAGCCGTTTGGGGACCTTTGGCCGCGCGCCGATCGTTCAATTCACCAGGATATGACTTTTGACACGTGACCAATTGCATTTCTTCTTTTTGAATATCGGACATTTGCTCGATCATTTCTTCGTACTCATTTTCGCGACCGTCGCGGCTCTGGTTCTCACTCGCGAGTGGAATATGACCTATTCCGAGCTTATTCCTTACGCGACGCCTAGCTTTATCGCCTTCGGCGTCTGCAGTCTGGCGTCCGGATGGATTGCCGATATCTCGAGCCGGCGGGGCATGATGGCCGTCTTCTTTGTCGGGATCGGCGCCAGCTCCATTCTGGCGTCCTTTGCCCAAACGCCCCTGCAAATGGGCGCGGCCCTTCTCATTATGGGTGTCTTCGCCTCGATTTATCATCCCGTCGGCCTGGCGCTGGTGATTGAGGGGCGCGAAAAAACCGGCCTGCCGATCGCCGTCAACGGGATCTATGGAAATCTGGGGGTGGGCGCGGCTGCGCTGCTCACGGGCATTCTTATCGATACCGCCGGCTGGCGGACCGCCTTCCTCTGGCCGGGTGCGGTCTCTGTCCTGATCGGTTTCGCCTATCTCAGGCTGATTGGTATCCCGAAACGCGTAAACCGGCCTCCGAAGAAGAAGGCAAAGTCCGCGCAGACCAGCACGTATCGACGCTTCTTTGCTGGCAATAACCGCCTTTTGATCCGCGTTATCGCGATCGTTTTTATATCAACCGCCATGGGCGGCACGATCTATCAAAGCACGACATTCGCGTTGCCGAAAATATTTGATGAGCGGCTCGCCGGGTTGGCTTTGTCCGCTTCGCTCATTGGCTGGTATGCCTTTCTGGTTTTTGCGATCGCCGGCACCGCTCAGCTTGTCGTCGGCTATTTGGTCGACCGCTTTCCGCTGCGCACCATATTTACGATTGTCGCCGCCCTGCAGGTCGTCTTTTTCCTTACGATGCCCGGACTTGAAAACTGGCCGGCCATCCTCGTTGCCTTGGCGTTCATGCTTGCGGTGTTCGGTCAGATCCCTATCAACGATGTGCTTGTCAGCCGCATTGCCCACAGCGATTGGCGGAGCCGCATTTTTGCCATTCGCTATATTGTGACGTTTTCCGCTCTCGCTCTCGCAATTCCGATGATTGCTTGGGTCTACGGCAATTGGGGATTTGATACGCTGTTCACTATTCTGGCCGGTGCGGCCTCCGTCATTCTGCTGACAGTTATTTGGCTGCCCCGCACGATACCAACACCAGCGCTAGAATCCGTCGCGGCGGCGGAATAGATCCGTCGCATTTCCCCAGGCGCTTGAGGCAACCCTCTTCCAGCGCTCATCCAACCCCTATCAGGCTTCACTTGCCCCCTCCGCCGCAAGCCATCTAACGAGTGCGCTATTTATTCCACCCATTTCGAATTTAAAGCTGCTCTTCGCGCCGGTCCGTCGCAACAGGAGGCATTTGCGACAGGTTTGAGATCTCCTCGCGCAGCTCACTCGTCATATCGACATCCAGTGACTCGAGCGACGGCGTAAGCTGTTCCAAGCTTCGAGCCCCGACAATCGGACAAGTTACCGCCGGATGCGCGGCGACCCAAGCCACAGCGAGGCTCACGGGATGAACACCGTTTGCCTTCGCCATATCCGCAAACTTGCCGGCAGTTTCAAAAACCCAGTCTTCACCATAGCGGCTTGTATATTCCTTGTTGCTGATCAGCCGGCCGGAATCAGGCCTATTTTCCGAACTATATTTTCCGCTGAGCAAGCCGCCGCCGACGGGGCTATAGGTGATGACGCCGAGATTTTCCGCTTCCGCCAGGGGGAAAATCTCAACCTCCGCCTGCCGCTTCACCAAATTGTACATGGGCTGAATGACTTCGAAACGCTCCCAGGCACGGCGCGCGGAAATGCCAAGGCCCTTCGCAATCTGCCAGGCGGAATAGTTACTTGCACCAAGATAGAGAACTTTTCCGGCGCGCACCAAATCCTCAAGGCCGCGAAGCGTATCCTCGAGCGGCGTCACCGGGTCCCAGCGATGCATAAACAAAACATCCAACCGGTCCGTGCCGAGCCGCTTAAGACTGGCTTCGACAGCCTGGACAATATGCCGGCGATTGCCACCACGCGCGTTTACATCGTCAGTCGTTGGGTTGAAGCACTTGGACGTGATCACAAGCTCGTCGCGCTCGCTCGCCATCAAGGGTCCAAGAATGTCCTCCGCGCGTCCTTTGCTATAGGCATCCGCGCAGTCGAAAAAATTGATCCCCAGCTCACGGCACCGCTTGTACATCCGGGCCGATTCCGCTGCGTCTGCGTCACCGCCGAATGACATTGTGCCGAAGCAAAGCTCCGAGACCTTTACGCCGGTCTGGCCAAGCCATTTGAATTTCATCGGGTCTCCTCTCCAGGCATTTTATATTATTGATCCGGCGGATCACCGCCGTGAGGCGCGCTAACCTAATCGATCAGACCACTCGCGGTAAATACAGAAAAAGATGCTTTTGGCCGAGAAATTTGGTCGGGGTCGATAATCTAGGCGCCGCAAAAATAGATCCGCTTTTGCGAAAAGATTATGCTTAAAACATATTTAAAGATCGAGCGAGGGCGACTATCCAATCCCAAGGGACACGGAATTTGCAATAGCCCTAACGCATGGTTAATCCCGGATCGTCTCGTCTCACTTCTCCCAAGGGGAATTATTTCGTGTGTTTATTCAATGCCTTAGAGCCAAACCGCGTGGCGGTGAATTGTCTCGTGACGGCTTCGGATAATGGCATCGTCTAGCGTACAAGCAGAAAATGATTGTGCTTTGAACCTTTTCCGCCGGTCGGGCGACCAACAGATAAGCGCGGCATTTCGCGCCGCATCCAGACTGACCAATAGGAGAAGTAAAATGACGACCGCGAACACAAAATCGATCCTCAAGAAGACCTCTCTCGGCGTAGCCGCCGCGGTAATTGCGACAATGGCCGTTCAGGGCAGTGCACAAGCCAAACCTTCGTTCAGCCTCTTTATCGGCGCTCCGGGCGTCCATTGGGGAGCAGGCCCGGTCTATGGCTACGATCACTGGCGCCACTACAACCCCTGCATGCGCTGGAAGCGGAAATTTTACCGGACCGGCCGCTACAAGTACCTGAAAAGATATAATCGCTGCATGTGGAGACATTTCTAGAGCATTTTCAGGAAAAGCATGCCCTCCGACTTGATCGGTGGGTGTGGGCGGAAAACCGCCCGGAAAATACTTAAAAAGAAAGAGTCATTGCGCGTTGTCTCGTGCCTTCCCCCAATCGACGCGCAAATAAGCCCCCGGCATCCGCCGGGGGTTCTTTTCTTGGCAGCATCACTCTTCGGTTGGTGAAACGTCACCTTGCGTCGGATATGTAACGCTGTTCCGCCTTATAATAAGCGTCAAAACCAATGATTTGGCGAAGTTCCGAGAAATTGAGAATCTGGTCGTCCGGATGACCGCCGCTGGCCATCACCGCCAAACTGTCCCTGACGGCACGCATTGCCGCTGACATGAGTGTGAGCGGAAACGCGGCGAACCGGTAGCCTAACTCATGCAATCGATCCATCGGCAGAACCGGCGTCGTCCCGCCCTCCACGAGATTTGCCATATGCACGCCCGGCACCTCACGGGTGATAACCGCCATTTCATCCTCGCTCTCGGGAGCTTCGACAAAGAGGATATCCGCGCCAAGTTCCGCAAATTGCTGCGCCCGCCAAATAGCCTCTTCCAAGCCGTGGACGGCGCGTGCATCGGTGCGCGCCAGGATTAACATGTCACCGTCCAATTCATCGCGCGCGTGAACAGCCGCCCGCACGCGATCGATCGCCTCTTGCCGTTCGACGACCAGCTTGCCCTTGGTGTGACCGCAACGTTTTGGCGCGATTTGATCTTCGATCATCACCGACGCCAATCCGGCCTGATGATACCCCTTCACCGTCCGCTCCACATTAAGGGCGTTTCCATAGCCTGTATCACCGTCGCCGATCACCGGAATATCGACCACCGCACAAATATTCCGGCCCTGATCAAGCATCTCACCATAGGAAATCAGACCGAGATCCGGTTGACCGATGCGCGCCGCGGAAACGGCAAAGCCGGACATAAAGGTAAAGCGAAAACCGGCCTGAGCGATCATTTTGGCCGACAATGCGTCCCAACAGCAGGGCATAGGGTGGCATCGGTCCTCGGCGAGGATGCGGCGAAGCGTTTCTGAAGAGCTTGTCATGAATCACCTGTAAAGTCAGAGGCCATTTAGCAATATGGGGGCGCAAGCACGACTGGCCGGGTCGATCCGCGTTCTATATCGTCAACGGGCGGCGGCAAAAGTTTGCGGCGTTCCCGCCCAATTTAATCACGAAATTGATTGTGTTCATAAATCGCATCGCATTTCACGCGAGGAAACACTATTTTTAGTCCCATGGAACTGTTCAACACGATCAGTGAAGGCGTCCTGCGCTTCACAGCATTCGCCGGAATATTCGCCATAATGGCGTTTCTTGAACTGATGCTCCCGAAGCGAAAACTTGGTCATTCCAAGACCGGACGCTGGTTCACCAATATCGCCATAGGCGGCATTGATAGTTTGATCGTCCGTCTGATGGCGACCTTTTTCATTCCCATCGTCGCGGTTTCTGCCGCCCTTTGGGCGGAGACAGCGGGCTGAGGTCTCCTGAATGGTCTCGACTGGCCCTCCTGGGTCGAAATTCTGATCGCCCTAATCGTCCTGGATCTCGCCATTTACGTTCAACATGTCGCATCCCATAAATTCCCAATCCTTTGGCGGATCCATAGGGTGCATCATTCCGATGTCGACATTGACGTGACCACGGCGGTGCGCTTCCACCCCATCGAGATTGCTCTCTCGATGCTCTACAAGGTGGTTCTCGTAGTCGGCATCGGCCCCTCGGTTCTTGCTGTTGTCCTTTTCGAAGTCATATTGAACGGTTGTGCCATGTTCAATCACGCCAATGTGGATTTGCCCCGTACGCTCGACCGATTGTTGCGCATTTTCGTGGTTACCCCGGATATGCACCGGGTGCATCACTCGATACTGAAGCTCGAGACAGATTCCAATTACGGGTTCAATTTGTCGATTTGGGACCGGCTATTCCGCACCTATCGCGCACAGCCGGAAAAGGGGCATAGGAATATGACGATCGGGCTTCCCGATCAGCAAAGCACACAACCGACCAGACTTCTGTGGAGCTTGAGCTTTCCGTTCGCCCGCCCGCGAAAAGAGCCGGCGAAATCCGACAATGTTTGATATCGGTTTCTTGCTCAATAAAACCGTAAGGGAAAATAGCGCAGCAATAGCTCCTCAAAGCGTCCATCCTTACGCACTTTCAGGAGCGCGCCATTGAGGATATCGCGCAGCGGCCAATTCCCTTTCTTGACAACAATGCCGGAGCCCTCGCCAAAATATTTGGATTCGGTAAAGGCACCGCCCCGAAAACTGCAGCATCCTTCCGACGCCGCTCCGCTGATCCAGAACATAAGACTGATACCGTCACCGAATAGCAGGTCGGCCTTTCCAGTTCTAAGTGCGTCTCTAGCGGCCTCGGCGGTTGGCAAGGAGACCACCTTGGCTTGTTTAAAAAAGTCCTGGAGAAACGCTTCGTGGGCCGTCCCTTTTTGCACTGCCACTGTCCGTCCTTCCAACGTTTCAGGTACGACAGTGTCGAGAGCTAAATCCGCGCGGCTTACGAACCGCGCCGGTATCTGGAAATAGCGGTTGGTCAAATCGGCTTTGGCTAAGTTTGCCGCGCTGATGGCATGTGAGGCAATGACGGCATCCGCCTCCCCTCGGTCAAGCACGTCAAGCAACTCCGACCAATCACGCATCTGAATATCACATTCCACACTGAGTTCGGCGCAAAGGGCACGCGCGAGATCGACGTTGAACCCGATCAGCACGCCTTCTTCGTCGTAATAGTTGAAAGGTGGAAAATCGCTGTCCGTGACGAAGCGGAGCCGATCCCCGGTCCAGCCTCGTCTAACCGCATCGTTCGCCGCTGGCGCCGGCTTAGCCTCTTTAACGGTCCGCTGCGACCAAGCGGGTCCGGCGAAGGCGCCAACGTATAACGCAATTGCAAAAAGTCCTGTCAGAATTGCTCTCATAGGCTTTGAGTTAGCCCGAAATAGCAGGCCAGACAATGACCTGTCTCACCATCAATCTTAATTAGGTTGTATTGCAGTATTTCCACACGTAACGCGTGCGTAAAAGTGAATATATTGTATAAAAGCTCATTTCATCTGTGGATTGATCGCTAACGAGTGACTGAAGTTCTTGATCGGAGTTTTTCCTTAGCGCCAATATACTTTCGGTAATCTTTGAATTTGGTGCTGGTATGGGACGCGGGGCGCGACCGGGTGGGTTCTACAATCGTGGAGTCGGCTCGCCAATTCGTCATAATTTCTATGTGCCCAATATCGGGCGCATGCAACCTGATCCGCTTATGCCGCCGAGGCCGAACAATCCCTCAGGGATTGCGGAGAGGCGCGGTGTTGCGCGAACCCCTCCTCAATGGACTCTTAAGAACCCTTTTGTCGGCCGCCTGATCGACCGCCGGACGCTGGCCCGCGCCGAGCAACTTGCGAACCGCTGGAATGTCCCGGTGCACAAAGTTTTACTGTCGACCGGCTGGATCCGGCCGGATGATTATGGCCGGACGCTTGCAGCCGAAACGGGGATCGACTTTGTGGAAGATGTCGCCGCTATTAGCGGCGATCCGGCGAATTTGGATGACACGAAATTCGCGTTGAAACCGGGTATTCTCATGATTCGTCAAAACGGCGTCATGAGAATTGCACTCACACCCGAGGCTCTTAGGCCGGGAGAACTCCTAGCCCTGAGACGCCGGTCGGAAGCCAAAAAGCATCGGTTCGTCATGACGACACCGGAAATTTGGTTGAAGGCCGTCATTAAAGTAGCAGGCGCGCGATTAACGCATAACGCTGTTTATGGGCTGTTGCGCCGGCACCCGGATATGAGTGCATCGAGCGGGCTCACTCTATCGCAAATCCTCATCCTCTCCGCATTCATCTGTTTCGCCGCTGCCCTATCCGTCATTGCGCCAGGGGCAGCGATCGCCGGACTGACCGCGATCTTAACGCTCTTCTTCTTACTGATTTCCTGTTTCCGGATTGCAGCCTGCCTTCACCTGCTTTCCGTTCCACGCAATCCGCGCGAGCGCCTGCCGCATGTCAGGCTCAAAGACAGCAAGTTGCCGGTCTACACGGTGCTTGTGCCGCTGTTCCGCGAAACCGAAGTATTGCCCGACCTCATCCGCGCACTCTCACGGCTCGACTATCCAACCGCGAAACTCGACATCAAGCTTATTATTGAAAGCACCGATGGCAAGATGCAGCGCGCGTTAGAGAGGTTTGACCTTCCCGCAAATATGGACGTGATCATCGCCCCGGAAAGCCATCCGCGCACCAAGCCAAAAGCATTGAATTTCGCGCTACATTTTGCGCGAGGCGAATTTGTGGTGATTTATGATGCGGAGGATCAACCAGAACCGGATCAAATTCGCAAAGCGCTCGTTGCTTTTGAAAACGGTCCAAAGACCCTCGCCTGCGTACAAGCACGCCTCAACTTTTACAATGCCGGCGAGAATTGGCTCACCAAACAATTCGCCATCGAATATTCAGCTCTTTTCGACGGACTTCTGCCAACGCTGCAAGAGCTCAAACTGCCAATACCCCTTGGCGGCACATCGAACCATTTTCGAATGAACGTGCTGCGTGACGCCGGGAGCTGGGACGCGTTCAACGTTACCGAAGACGCCGACCTCGGCATGCGGATCTATCGGCGCGGCTATTGCTGTCAAATGCTCGACTCCACGACTTATGAGGAAGCCAATTGCCGCACCGTCAATTGGGTCAAACAACGAACCCGCTGGATGAAGGGCTGGATACAAACTTATTTCGTCCATATGCGTCATCCAGTGCGCCTGAGGCGCGAACTCGGATTGCGCGGATTTATCACTTTTCAAGCGATCGTGGGCGGCGTGGTGATCTCAGCACTCGCCCATCCGCTATTTCTGATTGCCCTCTTAACCGGTGGCGCCGGCGCGCTTTTTTCAATGCCGGAGACGATTCTCGGGCTCCATTTATCGGTGACGTCACTTTTTAACCTGAGCGTCGGCTACGCGGCGGCAATCGCACTTGGTTATCTCGCAGCCCGCAAGCGACGGTTTAAAGGTCTCGGCCTGCAAATCTGGTTTATGCCCATCTACTGGCTCATCGTTTCATTCGCCGCCTACCGGGCCGTCGGACAATCGATTTTTGCACATTTTCATTGGGAAAAGACCCAGCATGGTCTGAGCAAGATGCGACCGCAGATCACACCACATGTGCGTATCCGTCCCTAGCAGCCTGTTGAAGAACTGAGGTGATGGAGGGGAGGGGACATGAAATTTTTGAAATAACAGGAAACAAGCGAAGAGCGATGCCGACACATCGTTCAAGCTTCTAGACGCATTATTTTGCCAGCCTTTCGGATTTGATCCGGGAGTGGATGCGTATTGGCGAAAAGACGGCGCTCGATCAAAGATTTAGAGCGAATTTTCGATTCAATGGGACACGGATTTGGCTCTCGCAATTTTTTCGCTCGATGGCCGCGCAGAGCGGGCCGCTGGCGTCATTATCTATGAATCGCGGATGCGCTGCAGAAACCCATTGACCTGGGACTGCAAGGACGAGGTTTGAAGCGTCATCTTTGAGGTATCGTCCATCAGGTTTTCCGATGTCTCTGTAATTTGGGACATTGCATCTGCGATATTCTGCACTGAAGATGAAGTGTGCGATGCACCGGCAGCGACTTCTTGAGATTGCCTAACAATTTCGTCGATTGTTTTTTGTTGCTCCAAGAGTACGTTTCCAATTGTTTTGGTCGCACTTTCAAGCTGGTCAATAGCTTCAGAAAAAGATCTGAAAACGTCATTCGCTTCCGATGTTGAATTCTGAATGCCAGAGACGTGCTTAGCGATATGAGTGGTTGAATCGGCTGTTTGGCTCGCAAGGGATTTCACCTCTGAGGCAACAACGCCAAAGCCCCGCCCAAACTCTCCCGCTCTGGCCGCCTCTATCGCCGCGTTCAATGACAGCAGCTTCGTTTGATTGGCAATGCGATTGATCATCTGAATAATTTCATCAATCTCACGGGCGCCCCTTATAAGGCAATTGAATGTGTTTTGCGCACTATCCAGCCCTTGGCATACGCCGCTAACGATCTTGTCTGTGTTTGCAACCTGGCTATCGATTTCCTGAATACATGATGCAATTTGCTGCGTCCCCGCCGCCAGCGCCTGCACTTCTTGAGTGGTATTGGTCGCGCTTTTTGCCAGGGACTTGGATCGTGAGCGTGCATTCTCGGCAAGACATTTGGATTCACGCGCTGCCGCTTCCATGGATTTCGAAAATTGGGTGATTTCATCGACGGCCTTCGCAACTTCTTGCTCAAGATCATCGGCCAATTCCAGCGTTTGATCCCACCTCTGAGCACGTTCGAGAACTGGACCGATCTGTGAGCCGACATAATTCAACATTTCGAGCAGAAGACCATCAGGAGCCGCAACTTCGCGCGAATAAAACTCGATGATCGCGACGACCTCGTCTTGTACAAAAACCGGAACGCCGTAGCCGCCCCTTATTCCAATCTTTTGGGCATACGGTTTTCGGGGATAGTTATCGTCCGTGATAACGTCGGGAATAAAATCGACCCGACGGAGGGCATGGACGCGCCCCGGCAGCCCGATGCCCGATGCAAAGCGAATAGTTTCTGATTTCGAACGAAATTCGTTCTTCTCCGGGCAACCATTGAAGTGCCAAATGCCCATCGACGTCAATTCTTCGGCGTCCGGGGTCGCAAAATGCCACGCATGGCCGATCATCCAGCCCGTGTGGTCGCAAATGCATTGCATAAAGTGTGCGAGCCATTCCGATACGCTGTCGGTCTTCACAGAAATATCGGAAATATGTCTCAGGAGCTGGAACGTATTTTCAACATCCGCACCTGTATATAAGTGGCTATCTTTCCGGTTTGGCATCGATTATTCGCCCGTCTTATTTTGCTGCAAGCAAATTCGATATCAAGACTGGGCACACTTCGTTTTTATATGGTTAACAACTCCTAAAAACAGTTGATATGAAGTCGAACTTCCATTCGATATCAACAAGTCATCTTTAATATACAAACTATAGTAGTATTTTTTCGAGAAATACCACCTACGCTTGCATTTAAGTCAATTCAAGAATGGAGATATTACATCCAAGGATGACAGAGCTGCCTATGCGCTGCTCGCGATTGACGGGCAGGAGATTTTCTCAGATGCGGCAAGGTCTTTGTCAGCCGAGATAGCCGGTCGCAGGGGTAAGCCGCTTTGCAACAGTGCTTCAAACTCCGTGGCCGGCATTGGCTTTCCGAAGAAAAAGCCCTGCAATTCGTCGCAGCCTTCGATACGCAAAATATCCGCCTGAAGGAAGGATTCGACACCCTCGGCATTTGCCCGCATTCCCAAGCTTTTTGCGAGGCTAATCACGGCCTGAACGATGGCGTTGGCCTCCGTGCTTTGGCCGAGATCCTTAATAAAATTGCGATCAATTTTCAGCTTATCGAAAGGGAAACGCCTGAGATAGCCTAGGCTCGAATAGCCGGTTCCAAAATCATCCATGGCGATCGAGACGCCAAGAGATTTCAGCTCTGTCAAAGCCGCGATTGTGGCATCCGTATCAAGCAGCAGGGCGCCTTCGGTGATCTCAAGCTCCAGCCGCTCCGGTGGAAAACCTGTTTCGCGCAGCACGTTCGATACCAGCTCCGCGACCCCTGGTCTGCGAAACTGCACTGGAGACAAATTCACAGCAAGCTTGATCCGCGCCCACGCTGCGGCATCCCTACAGGCTGATCGAAGGACGAAATCGCTGATCGCGAAGATAAGCCCGGTTTCCTCCGCGAGCGGAATAAATTCAGCGGGTGAGATCGGACCACGGGTTGGATGGTTCCAGCGCAACAGCGCCTCAGCTCCGGCAATGCTATTGTCAATGGCATTGACTTGAGGTTGATAGTGAACCTCGAACTGACCCTGCTTAAGCGCGCGGCGAATATCGCTCTCCAGCACCTTGCGTGCTTTCAGTTGGTTATCTATTTCTTCCTTGTAAAAAATATATGTGCCGCGTGCTTCCGCTTTGGTATTGCAAAGCGCCAGATCCGCATTGCGCAGCAAGTCGTCAGGCTCGATATCGCAATCGCTCTGTCCACAAACGGCGATGCCTATGCTGGTGCCGACGAAGATCTCATGATCATCGAGGAAGTAGGGCTCAGAGCTCGCGTCGACAATATTTTGCGCCAATGTAGCGGCATCCCCCGGCTCTGTGATGTCGCTCTGAAGAATTGCGAATTCATCGCCGCCAATGCGCGAGAAGGTATCGGTTTCGGAAATGCAGGATTTGATCCGCGAAGCCACTTGGGTCAGCAGTTGATCGCCCCGAGCATGCCCCAGAGTGTCGTTGACCTCTTTAAAATGATCAAGATCGAGACACAAGACGGATACCATTTCCCCCGCGGCGCGGGTCCGGATCACGGCCTGCTCCAAACGGTCATTGAACAGAACGCGGTTCGGCAGGCCGGTCAAAGTGTCATGGTGGGCCATATGGCGGATACGGGCTTCGGCGCGATTTTTTTCCGCCTCCGCCAGTTTGCGCTCGGTAATGTCTTCGATAATGGCAGCGAATACAGGCCGATTTTCCGACCTAATCTGCTGCAGGATGATTTCCACATCGTAGTGCGAGCCGTCTTTGCGGCGGTGAACGGTTTCAAACCGGATGTAGTCCTCCTCGCCACGCTTGAGAGGGGCGATAATATCTTCAAAGGCCTCGCGCGTATAATCGGGTTTTAAATCGACAGGCGTAAGTCCGTAAAGTTCCTCTATCGTATAGCCGAGATTCTTGCAGGCGCTGGCGTTGACTTGAAGGAATTTGAGCGTCTGACTATCGAATACATAGATCTCGTTGATTGAATCCTCAACGATGCGCGCGAGCCTGAGATTTAGCGTCTCGGTCTTTTTGCGCTCAGTAATGTCTTCGATAATCGCAGCGAATACAGGCCGATTTTCCGACCTAATCTGCTGCAGGATCACTTCCACATCGTAATGCGAGCCATCTTTGCGGCGGTGAACGGTTTCAAACCGGATGTAGTCCTTCTCGCCGCGCTTGAGAGGGGCAATAACGTCTTCAAAAGCCTCGGGCGTATATTCAGGTTTCAAATCGAGAGGCGTCAGATCATACATTTCCTCCAGACTATAACCGAGATTCTTGCAGGCGCTGACATTGACTTGAAGGAATTTGAGCGTCTCGGTATCGAACACATAGATTTCGTTGACTGAATCCTCAACGATGCGCGCGAGCCTGAGATTTAGCGTCTCGGCCTTTTTGCGCACTGTAATATCTTCGTGCGTTGTTAACCAACCGCCGCCGGACATTGGCTCATGTGTAACTTCGATGACCCGCCCATCGCTGAGCTCCAGAGTTTTTTGCGATCGGACACCGCAGTCCGCCCAATCGATAATCTGTTGGATATAATCCTCCGGATTCGCACCGGCGTAGAAACCATTTGCTATGCGATATTCCAGTATTTCACGCAGGGTAACACCAGGCTTCAATAGCTCCCGCGACAAACCATACATGGTGGCATAGCGGTCGTTGCAAACAAGCAGGCGCTGCTCGCCATCGAACAAACAAAGTGCCTGGGAGATATTTTCCAAGGCGGCCTCGAACCAAAGATTTTGCACCTTGAGGTCTGAAACAGCGTGTTCGAGTTCCTCATTGAGCTGGTGGTGCTCCTCAGCCATGAGCGATACGGCACGGTCTGTCCGCCACCGGTCATTATCCATCTCCTCATAGGCGCCACTCACCAGCTCGCATAGACGGAAAACGTCTATGTCTCCTGATGAATTTGTCGCCTTGGCGATCTGCTTTGAGAGAAACCTGTTCATGAATTAGATCGAATGTTCCGAGATGACGGAAATCGTCATCGTTTGGTTATGAAGACGCGGCCGCCCTGACACAAATCTCGGACAAATTTCGCCGTAAGAATAAAAACCGAGATGCGGCATCTCTGATCCGAGTTCACGACTGGCGGCTTCGATCTCCTCTTCCACGCGTTGCCCCATAAGCAAGCGCCGGCCAATGCAACTGATCATGATGGCAAGCTGGCCACCCGGTACGCTGTTGCCAGCCTGCCTTGCGGCTTCCGCCGCGCCGGCAGCAAGCCTGTCAAGATTGCCGCGCATCAATTGCGCTAAAAAACCCTCTGGAACATTGCCGGCGAAGGTCATGGAACGTGCTTCGCGATCAACGTTCAAAACGGTCCGCACAACATTATTGTCCGGCTCTTCCGGGTCCCAGACCTGCAATGGGTAAAGTAGCGCGCTGCCGGGCAGTTGCTTTGCTTCCTCACCAAGATATCGTTCATAAAGATCGAGCGCCGGCTGACCGTCGAGTTCATAGAGAATGTTGCCCGACGACCGCGTGACTTTCCGCTGTGGTCCGAAGACGTCCCAGCCGCCTTCACTGCCATGTCCAAAGCGAATGGCATTGCCATAGAATCCAATGGCACCGATTTTCCCGCTTCGTGGGCGGTCTCCGGCACCGACCAGGGTTTCTTCGAAACGATCGCCATCTCCGGCAAGGCCACCGACAATAGGCACATTCTCGCCCGCTCCGTCGGCTATGCCTTCGGCAAGGTCACTGCCATTCACCATTGTCCCATCGGAAAGCACGAAGATCCCTGCAAGGCCATCGGCCTTCAGGTCCGCGCCGATGGTCTTCCCGCACGCATAAGACTGATTGGGATCGCGTATATCCGCACTGGTAAGCTGAAGCTTGGTGTCAGAAAAGCGGATGGCCGCGGTGACCATGTCGTCTTCACCGAAAGCGTTATCGAGAATCTGCCCACCTGTTGAACAGCCTATGAGTAGCGCTTCTGGATATGATTCGCACAATTTGTCGAAAGGCCGCCCGCCCGCTAGCGCCTCACGCTGGCCGAAATACATGACCAGATCCGCATCGCGATTTTCGACGGACTGTCCATCAGGACCTTCCGACGCATTCCAATTGAGAAGCTCGACTTGCATAATTTTGGATCCCCAAATTTGTGTACGAATAATCCATTTGAGAGGTTCAATTACTTATCCGGGAGTGTATTCAATCGGCATATCATTCGAATTAATCCTGGTATGCGAAGTCTCGAAAATCATGGTTATGGTGAATTGTTTCTGAAACAATGCGTCACCCTGAGCCCTGTGATTGCTCCGGCCGAGTCCGGAGGCTCGAGCAATCCACAGAACTCATTAGCTCTCGGAAATAGTAGAGAATTTTTTACGAAGCTTTCGGATTCGTGACTTTTTGGAGCGGGTGAAGGGAATCGAACCCTCGACACCGAGCTTGGGAAGCTCGTGCTCTACCACTGAGCTACACCCGCTCTCGTCATGTTCATTTGATACCATACTCAATGTGTCGCGAGAAGCTCTCGAGACACCGGAGAACGAACAGCACATGGCAGAATTGTTGCGCTGCAATAAACAGAATGTGAATGCTCCGTGTGCACGATAAATGCTAGGGTCCGGCCCCTAGCTTCCGAGCCGCTTAATCAACCATTGCACAACTCAACCATTGCACAACAATGAACAAAATAGATCTTGTCATAAGCGAAAATCCGGCCGCCAGTACGATTGGCAAATTCGCCGACGCCGACCTGACCGCGAATGGAGAGCGGCGCGCTTCCGTTGCCTTGGAGGCGCTGAAAACGCTGTGGATCAATACTGGCACGCTCTGCAACATCGAATGCGTGAATTGCTATATCGAGTCGAGCCCGAAAAACGACCGTTTGAGCTATATTTCAGCGGTCGAAGCGGCCATCTTTTTCGATGAGATCGAAGCACTCAATTTGAACACACGCGAGATCGGTTTCACCGGCGGCGAGCCGTTCTTGAACCCGGATATGCTGGCGATGCTGAAGGACGCGCTGGAGCGCAATTTCGAGGTGCTCGTCCTCACCAATGCCATGCAGCCCATGCAGCGGCCGCGCATCAAGTCGGGTCTTCTGGCGCTTAAGGCACGCTATGGCGACCGGCTAACGCTCCGCGTCAGCCTCGATCATTATTCGCAAGCCCTCCATGAAACCGAACGGGGACTGAGAACCTGGCACAAGACGTTGCAGGGCCTCGATTGGCTCTCCAGGGAAGAATTTCGGGTCGCCATTGCCGGTCGTACGTGCTGGGGCGAGACGGACGCTCAATCCCGCGCCGGTTTTGCAAAACTGATAGCCGAGCATGGCTGGCCAATAGATCCCGATGACAGGGGCCAATTGGTCCTTCTCCCCGAGATGGATGAGAAGGCCGATGTTCCTGAAATCACGACGGCTTGTTGGAGCATTTTGAATATTTCTCCAAACGATATGATGTGCGCCACCAGCCGGATGGTTGTGAAACGCAAGGGCGCCGACAAACCAACTGTGCTTCCCTGCACGCTTCTGCCCTACGATACGGCCTTCGGCATGGGCGCGACGCTGGCGGAATCGCTCTCCGCAGACGGCGGCATGTTCGACAAGGGCGCGGTTAAACTCTGCCATCCCCATTGCGCGAAATTCTGTGTGCTTGGCGGCGGCAGTTGTACAGGCGGGTAATCACGAACATGACTGCGTTCCGGCGCGTCCGGCGAAAGCCTGAACCGCTTGGCACTCCGGTTTTGGGAATCTGGTACGCGCTGAAATAAAGCCGAAGCTAGTCCCTGTTTATCGCCATCGTCGAACAGGACCAGGCAGGGATCGCTCTACCGGAAATGCTTGCTTAGCTTCAGCCCCTGAGCCTGGTAGTGGGACCCGATGCCCTGGCCGTAGACCTGGTCCGGGACTTCCGTTAGCCGCTCATAAACAAGCCGGCCGATAATTTGGCCATCCTCCAATATGAACGGCACATTATGGCTGCGCACTTCGAGCACGGCTTTGCTGCCTGCTCCACCTGCCTCCGAATGACCAAAACCAGGATCGAAAAAGCCTGCATAATGGACGCGAAATTCGCCAACGAGTGGATTAAAGGGAACCATCTCGGCGGCGTGGGTCGGCGGAACGTGAACAGCTTCCTTCGAGGCCAGGATGTAGAATTGGTCCGGGTCAAGAATGAGCCGTCTTTCGCCGCGCGACAAAATAGGATCCCAATAGTCGAGAACCGCGCAAGAGCCCGGCGCATCCACATCAACGACGCCCGTATGGCGCTTCGCTCGGTAGCCCACGAGACCGGTCGCCCGATCGCCGATGAGATCGACGCTTAACGCGATGCCATCGTGAATATCCGCATTATCAGCGGAGACCAGGCGATGCTCGCTGTGTAAGGCTTCAAGGCCGAAATCGGTTTGGCTGGGAGGTCCAATGCGAAAGCGTATTTGCGAAAGCCGTGAGCCGGTTCGCACGAGAATCGGGAACGTTTGCGGACAAATCTCCGCGTAAAGCGGCCCGGCATAGCCGGCTTCAATTTGATCGAAACTACGGGCGCCATCGGAAATAACACGGGTGAAGACGTCAAGGCGGCCCGTGGAGCTTTTCGGATTGGCCGCAGCCGAAAGCGCTTCGCCAAGAGCCAGGCTTTCCTGCAACGGCACGACATAGACGCAACCCGTTTCGAGAACGGCCCCCTCCGTCAAATCGATTTCATGGAGCGCCAAATCGTCGAGCTTCTCGGCGACCGTGCGACCGGGACCGGGCAGAAAACTGGCGCGCACGCGATGAGCGGTTTGGCCAAGCCGCAGATCCAGGCTGGCGGGTTGAATTTGCCCTTCGAGAAGCGGCGAAGACAGATGCAACTCGCCACTCTCAATCAGGGCATGGATCGAATGGGACGGCAGGATACCCTGCATCGCGCCCTGAGCGGTCTCACTTTCGGCCAGGCTGGCGGCTCCATCCATGCGTAAATCCGTTCGAATCCTATTTCTTCACCTTGGTCTAGACTAACCCACTCTTGACGCCAAGGGTCAGATCGGTGTTAATCCCCTACTGGATATGTGGTGATTTGGCCGGCCGGCTTGCAGCCACGTAAAATAACTTGCTAAAAGGCCGAGCACGCGCCCCGGTCTTTTGGCTTTTTGCCTAGCCGGGATTTTTTGTGCGCGGCATGGAGGACAGAATGGCCCCTCAGGACGACCGTCCCAACCAGGAAAATAATTGGCAGACAGCCACCAAACTGGTTCATGGCGGCACGCTCAGAAGCGAATTTCAGGAAACATCCGAAGGCGTTTTTCTTACTTCCGGTTACGTCTACGATTCTGCCGAGCAGGCCGAAGCCCGATTTAAGGGCGATGATCCGGGGTATATTTATAGCCGCTTTTCCAATCCGACCGTGAATATGTTCGAGGCGCGCATGATGGCGCTTGAAGGGGCCGAAGCCGCGCGCGCGACGGCCACGGGCATGGCCGCGGTGACGGCTGCCATGCTGTGCCAGCTCAATGCCGGAGATCATGTCGTCTCGGCACGCGCCCTTTTCGGCAGTTGCCTCTATGTGATAGAGACGCTGTTGCCGCGCTTCGGCATCAAATCAACGCTGGTCGATGGCCGCGACCTCGATTCCTGGCGCGACGCCTGCCAGGACAATACCAAGGCTTTCTTTCTCGAAACGCCGACAAATCCAACTCTCGAAATGGTCGATATTCAAGCGGTCTCGGAGATCGCCCATGAGATTGGGGCGAGAGTGGTCGTTGATAATGTTTTCTCAACGCCAATGCTGCAGCGGCCGCTTAAACTCGGGGCCGATATCGTTGTCTATTCGGCAACCAAGCATATTGATGGGCAGGGACGGTGCCTGGGCGGCATCATTCTCGGCAGCAACGAATTTGTCGATGACCATCTGCACAATTTTATGCGCCAGACCGGCCCATCCCTCTCACCCTTCAATGCCTGGGTAATGCTCAAGGGATTGGAAACGCTGCCGATCCGTGTCGACCGCCATGTCGCCTCCGCTACGGCTCTTGCCGACTGGCTCGCCAATCGAAGCGAGCTTGCCCAAATGATTTATCCCGGACGCTCCGATCATCCCCAATATGAGCTCGTCAAGAAACAGATGGACGGCGGGGGACCTTTGATCGCGTTTTCGCTCGATGGCAACAAGGAGACGGCCTTCCGCTTCATGAATGCACTGGAGATCATCCGGATTTCCAACAATCTCGGCGACGCCAAAAGCCTCATCACCCATCCGGCGACAACCACCCATCAGCGCCTCACACCGGAAGTTCGCGCCGAACTCGGCATATGCGACAATTTGGTGCGCCTGTCCGTCGGACTTGAGGACGTCGCGGACTTGATGGCCGATATCGACCAAGCGCTGACGGCGGCGAAAGGTTAGGCGGGCCCGGCGCTACCGCTGCTGCCGGCTCGAAATATCCGTCCTCTCGTCCAGGGACGCGGAGGTTCTAGGGTTCCGCATATTAACGAAATTGGTCGTTGGCATCCAAAGAAGACGCCGGCATTATCCATATTGCCACTTGTATATTGACGCTAATCCCGGTTATTCAATGCGGACAATAAGATAGGCCCCTTATCGGATAAGCTGCATGCCGCAACAAAC
>BFAS01000264.1 GCA_008974985.1 bacterium MnTg02 | reverse complement strand
CGGTATTCATCTTCATGCGCCCCTCGGGCACAATCCACATTGCATTCTCGATATCGAACTCGCGCCACTCAGCTCCGATCAGTTCATTCGTCCGCACGAAGGTTCGTGCCAAGAGTTGTAAGGCTAGCCGCGTTTGGGCTTCGCCGTCATAGGCATCAATCTTGGCAAGCAACTCCGGAAATTCTTCAGGCCTCACTGCCGCCATATGTTGTTTTTTGTGAGAAGTTAACGCTCCCCTGAGATCCGATGACGGATCTCTTGCACAACGTCCCGTCGCAACGCCGTAACGAAACACTTGCCCGCACATCTGCAAGAGCCGATGCGCTAAATCATATGCTCCGCGCTCCTCGATGAAGCGCAGAACGCCGAGCAGTTCCGGCGCTTCAATTTCGGCGATGGGACGGTTTCCAAGCGCGGGAAAGACATTCAGTTCCAGACGGCGGCGGAAACCCTGCACATAGGTTTTGGACCAGCGGTTCGCCTGCTTCTCGATAAATTCGCGGGCAACCATCTCAAAGATGTTGCCGACGCTCAGCTTCTTGGCTTGCTTTGCGGCCTTGCGAACGGCAGATGGATCTTTGCCCTCCGCTAACAATTTCCGGGCATCATCAAATCGGTTTCGGGCTTCTTTCAGGGAGACATCAGGATAAGTCCCCAGCGCCAACAACTTTTCCTTGCCGCCAAATCGATATTTGTATCGCCACCATCGTGAACCGTTCGAATTGACCAGCAAATACATGCCGCGACCGTCGCCGAGCTTGTAGGGCTTATCCTTAGATTTGGTGTTTTTGATTTTGGCAATGGTCAGCATCATGGGGGTAGATTTTAGCAATGGACATAAGTTACCACCTAATTTACCCCCATGTTACCCCGGCTTCAAATGGTTCTCGCCGGATATCCCCGGAATATAAATCGGCCTATCTTGTTGATTTTCTGGAGAGTTCTGGACGTCTACGGACGTTGCCAGACGTAAGTGTGGTGCGGACGGAGGGACTCGAACCCTCACGGCTGTTAGGCCTCAGGATTTTAAGTCCTGTGTGTCTACCAATTCCACCACGTCCGCATAAGCCCCGCTTTATGCTCTGTGTACCCTGGGGTTGCAATAGCGCTGTGCGGCACGCACCAAACTGATTGGCGACATTAGCTATTTTTTGTCCGGCATTGGCGCGTACACGTCATGCGCTGACGCCGGGCGATTGTGCTCAATCGCGGCTTTCAAGAGCAAAAAGAGGGTTACGCTATTTAAGAAATGCCAAACAAAATGCGTTCCGATTTTTGTCCCGGCGATAATTGTTTGCGTACAAACGGCCTGATCGATTGTACGAAAGGTGAGGGAAACCGCTAACACGCACGCCGCTAAAAGAAGGTGTTTGGAGGCCGGATGACGGCGGATGGCGAGAAGACCGCCAACGATGATGAGGAGAAAAAGTACTGGAACATAGCCAATGCTGCCATTCAAACAAGTTTGTCCGGACTTTGCTCCAAGCCCGAGAAATGCGCCGGCTAGACCGGCTTGGCACTTCAGGGACGATGCCGCTTGCCCAAGCCCCGCATAGGCAATGGTTATAACAACGCTCCAGCCGACCGGAACACCGAGGAACCGGTTGAGCGAGAAAGCCAGATAAACCAAAATAAAGATGGTGATTGGCAGCACGTCGGCCAAGACGCTCCAGCGATTGGCGTAAATGTGAAAGAGAAAGCTGCCTATACCGATCGCGAAGATCAGAGCGACCAGCAGATAATGATCGCTGCTGCGGGCGGCGCGTGGCTGATTGAGCAAAATGGCGAGCGCCATCATGGCCGCAACGATGAACGCCAAATTGCTCGTGGCATTCAAGGGCTCGGCCCAAAGCGAGGGATCTTGCCCTCTTTCACAATAATTAAATATCCGGTCCTGAAGCGCCATGACCAATGCCCAATAACGGATTTCTCGATGGCTGCGCGATTATTGTCGTGCGCATAATGTCATATCATCCGGCGAAAGCGGTATGAGTGGCATAAATGTCCGATTCGCACTCAAATATAAGAGGAGCGACGCGTCTGCAAATGGAGTCATATATAAAAGGAAGCACGAATTACACGCGTTAGGCATAACGCGCCGACAGGCGAGGCTCACATGAAAATGACTGCTCCGTGATGGCCTGTGCGTGTAATATTTTCACAAGTCGACACACCGAGAAGGCTGGAGAATAGAGGTCTGAAGAATGGCTTTAAAGACAATATTGAACCTAACAATCGCGGCCATCATAGGAGCAGTCTTACTGGTGTCCGCGGCAGATCATGGCTTTGCCCATAAAGCCAAGAAGCGCCATAGAGGTTATGTGGGATATGTCACGGCATACAGCTACTATGGAAATGATTCACTGACCGCGCCGGTGCGTGTCGACCACAGCCGCGGCTTCGCCTCAAAGCAAATCAGGCTTCCCGGCGGCGTGTGGATCGACTGCGCTGGCAGTTGTGCCGAGACGCTCAGGGTCGAGAAAGTCGATTTTTGGGAACAGTTCAGCAATGGCGGCGGGCGTAAAAGGTAGAGGCCAGCTTTCTCCATTGCTCTGAGGATGGTCTAATGCCTGTTGGTCTTGGCGTCGCTTCCGGCCAGGAATTTTTATTGTTCAAGACTTCGGCAGATTGAGGCGAATGTGCAGTTCCCTGAGTTGTTGAGCTGAAACCTCCGATGGCGCGCCCATGAGCAAATCCTCGGCCTGCTGGTTCATCGGAAACATCGTTACTTCGCGAATATTCGGCTCGCCGCAAAGCAGCATGACGATCCGGTCAACGCCTGGCGCAATTCCACCATGAGGCGGCGCACCATATTGCAAAGCCCGCAACATACCGCCGAATTTTTCCTCGAGAACGCTTTCGTCATAACCGGCGATGCCAAAGGCCTTGCGCATAATCTCCGGCTTGTGGTTCCGGATCGCGCCTGACGAGAGTTCCACCCCGTTGCACACAATGTCATATTGATAGGCCAAGACGTCCAAAGGATCCTTAGTCTCCAGAGCCTCCAATCCGCCTTGCGGCATCGAAAAAGGGTTATGCGAGAAATCGACCTTCTTCGCGTCCTCGTCCCACTCGAACATGGGATAGTCGACGATCCAGCAAAAATCGAACCGGTCGCGGTCGACGAGATCAAGGTCTTCTCCGACCTTGGTGCGTGCTTGTCCAGCAAAGTCGGCAAATTTTTTCGGCACGCCGCAAACGAAAAATACCGCGTCGCCAATACCCAGATTAAGTTGTTTACGTAATGCTTCTGTTCGGTCCTCACCTATATTTTTCGCAACGGGACCAGCGCCGCCAATATAAGTAGAAGCGGACTGGGGCACGAACGTCTCACCACTTTCTTGCGACGATGGAATCTGTTGCTTGATCGAGAGCTCCTTTAGCGGATGTTTCAGGTCCGAAAAAGCTTCGTCCGGCAAAGATATTTCACGAAAGAAAATGTAACCGAGGCCAGGCTGGCCTTCGCCCTGCGCCCAAGAGTTCATCCGGTCGCAGAAGGCCCGGCTGCCACCGGTCTTCGCGGGGATCGCCCAAACACGCACCTTGTCGTCTTTCTTGATCTGACCGGCAAAAATCTTAAAGCCAGACCCCCGGAAGTGTTCAGTGACATCTTCCATTTCAATAGGATTGCGAAGATCGGGTTTGTCGCTGCCATATTTTTGCAGGGATTCCGCATAGGTAATCTGCGGAAAATTCTGGGTCACCGGCTTGCCGTCAGCGAACTCTTCAAAGAGGTCGCGCATGACCGGCTCGACGGCGTTAAAGACGTCCTCCTGGCTGACAAAGCTCATCTCGATGTCGAGCTGGTAGAACTCTCCAGGCGACCGGTCCGCGCGGGCATCCTCATCACGAAAGCACGGAGCGATTTGAAAATAGCGATCAAACCCGGCGATCATCACCAGCTGCTTAAACTGCTGCGGCGCCTGCGGGAGCGCATAAAACTTGCCGGGATGCATGCGGCTCGGCACCAGAAAGTCGCGTGCGCCTTCCGGCGAGGAGGCCGTCAGAATCGGCGTCTGAAACTCAAAGAATCCCGCGTCGGTCATCCGCCGCCGGATCGAGGCAATGATCGTAGCGCGCTTGACGATATTGGCGTGGAGCGTTTCGCGCCGTAGATCCAAAAACCGGTAAGTCAGACGTGTTTCTTCCGGATAATCAGGTTCGTTAAAGACGGGCAAGGGTAACTCGGAGGCTTCCGACAGCACTTCGATGTTTTCAATCCGCACTTCGACCTCGCCGGTCGGCAAATCAGGGTTTAAATTATCGCTCGACCGGTCAACGACCTTGCCACTAATTTTGAGCACCCATTCCGACCGCGCAACCTCTGCTTTTGAGAATTCCGGATTTTCCGGTTCAATCACACACTGGGTGAGGCCGTAATGATCGCGAAGGTCGATGAACAACAGCCCGCCATGATCCCGCACCCGATGCACCCAACCGGAAACATGGACCTGCTCGCCAACGTCGGCAGACCGGAGAGCCCCGCAAGTGTGTGTCCGATAGGCATCAGACGTTAAATTATTGGTCATGGACCCACCCGCCTTTTGCCCTTTGCCGCTGCTTGTTTTTCGAGCTGACTTAGCTTTCTTGCTTGCCGCCACGGTCTTCTTTTCTTCTATCTTAGATCGATCCATATCAGCAATTCCCTTGCGACGCCGGACGGGCGTGCGTAAAACCTCTTAGAACCGATCCTGGAAAACCCGCTTCGCTCGCGCGGAAAAGCGCATGGGCGATTGGGTTTGTCAAGGGAGCCCGAGGGGCGCAAACCCAACAGTCCTATAATCATAAGCAAAATACGCCACCCTATGCATCTCATCACAGAAACATCAGAACTTGCCGCAGCCTGCGCCAGGCTAGCGCAACAGCCTTTCATTACCGTCGATACGGAATTTATGCGCGAGAGTACCTTTTGGCCGATTCTCTGTCTCATACAAATTGCCAGCGATACTGACGAGATCATCATCGACCCACTTGCGGCGGATTTGGACCTTGCACCGTTTTTCGAGCTTATGGCTGCACAGGATGTCCTTAAGGTCTTCCACGCAGGCCGTCAGGATATTGAAATCGTTTACAATATGAGCAGGGTTATCCCCTACCCGATTTTCGATACGCAAATTGCGGCCATGGTGTGCGGTTTCGGCGATTCCGTAGGCTATGTCATGCTTGTCAAAAAATTGCTTCGGGAGGACGTCGATAAATCATCCCGGTTTACAGATTGGAGCCGCCGGCCACTCAGCAAACGGCAATTAAACTATGCGCTTGGCGATGTCACTTATCTCATAGACATTTACCGGCAATTGGACCAGCAAGTTACCGAGGCCAATCGCTCGAGTTGGCTGAGTGAGGAACTTTCGGTTCTTGTCGACCCGCGGACATACGATCTGCATCCAGAAGATGCCTGGAAGCGGCTCAAGATGCGCGTCAAGAACCCTCGTTCACTGGCCATAATGATGGAAGTCGCCGCATGGCGTGAACGCACGGCGCAATCCCAAAATGTTCCACGCAATCGGATAATCAAGGACGATGCGATTTACGATATTGCCAATCAGTCGCCTGGTTCGGTTGCCGAACTTTCCAAACTCAGGACGATCAGCGAAGGATTAGCGCGCTCCTCCCGTGGCAAGGATATTCTTGCCGCCGTCCAACGCGGGCTTGGTACCGATGCAGATTCGCTGCCCGCGATTTCCAAATCCAGAGCTTTGCCGCCGGACGCTGCTGCCGTGATCGACCTTTTGCGTGTGCTTCTCAAATCCGCCGCCGCACACCACGGCGTCGCCCCCAAGCTCATCGCAAGTATGGCTGATCTTGAAAAAATAGCCGTTGACGACGAGGCGGATGTCGCTGCGCTAAAGGGATGGCGTCACGATCTCTTTGGCAGTGACGCGATCGCCTTAAAGCATGGAAAGCTCGCGCTCATGGCCCAAAATGGACGGATTGTGAGACTTAATCCAGCAAGCGAACAGCCCGAAAGAGAGGATGCAAACTCTGAGTCCAACGGCTCAAAAGTGGCGCAAACGGCCGACTAGGGTCTTACACGCTTCTCATCGGAAAACCGGTTTCCACTTTATCCGGAAGCACTCTAAACAAGGATCAACCGCCAAGTTTACGGCGCGGGTTATATTCGTTGTTCTCCCGCCAGCTTTCAATAAAGTTGTGAAGCTCATCATCAATGTGATCCGGCAATTGGATCGATAAGCGCACAAATTGATCTCCGGTTGCGCCTGTGCGGCTGTTCTCGATGCCTTTCCCCTTCAGACGCAACACTTTGCCGGTATTGGATCCCTTGGGAATGGAGAGGGCAACTGGTCCGGAAATCGTGGGTACATTCACCTTTGCGCCGATGATCGCCTCATCGATTGTCACCGGGAGCGCCAGTTGAATATCGTCGCCTTCGCGTTCGAAAAAAGGATGTGGTTTGACGGTAATTTCGATCAGCGCATCTCCGGCAGCACCGTCGGGCGTAGACTTGTCGCCTTTTCCTTTGAGCCGAAGCGTTTGCCCGTCGGCGACGCCTGCCGGAACGTTCAGATCAAGGGTTCCGCCGGACGACAACACAATACGTTTCTTCGCGCCAAGGGCCGCCTCCAAGAATTCGATATCGAAGGTATAGTTGCGATCGCGGCCACGCGATGACCGTTCGCGCGATATGGTGTCATCCGCGCCAAATAAATCGCTGAAGATATCGCTGAAGCTCGTAAATTCGTCCCGCGCTCCACGTGTCCGATATCGAGTGCCACCGCGGCGGCCGAAATCCCGGAAAAATTGACTATCGGACCGTTGCTGTCCGCTCGCATCGATCTCGCCACGGTCGAAGCGGGCACGTTTTTCCTGATCGCCCAATATCCGGAATGCGGCGGAAACATTCTTGAATTTGTCCTCCGCCGCTTGATCGTCGGGATTCATATCCGGATGCAGAGATTTCGCAAGCTTACGGTACGCATCACGGATCTCGTCGTCACTCGCACCTCGCGAAACACCAAGGACAGTATATGGATCGTCCGCCATCGCTTATTGTCTTATCTCTTCGGTATAATTGATCTCAAATCGACCCGGCGCTGCGCCGCGCTTTCTTGCCTGTAAATCATCGCAACAGACGTGAAACAGAATTGGTTCTGAAGTCTCTAAAAGGGCTCTAAACCCGGAGAAACTCTAACGCTTTTAGCTCTTCACTGAAGCAAATTTCAGGCTCGCGATCCAAAAGATTTGCAAGCGCCGCGAACCGGCGCATCAGTCTATCGCCTTCCAATATGTTATAGGGCGGAGGCAAATGCAGCACGAGTTTTCTTGCTTTATAGCCAAGAGGCGTGTTCCCGATAACACCTGCCATACCCGCTGAGAGCATATGCGCCACGCGAACCGCCGCACCAACAATACGGGCCTTTTGCGCTATTTCTTGGCTCACGAGACGGTGCAGATCGGGCTCCTTGTGATCATTTACAAGACCTTCATGGCGATAGAACACCGCCAGCGCGAGAAAGGCGCGATCGGCATGACTAACCCCTGAAAATGTACCATGAGCGATGGTATCAAGGCTCTCACGCCCCCTATATTCTTGATGGGCCCGCCAGCCTATATCAGCGAGCAGGCAGGCTGCGTGCCGCAAGCGCCGTTCGTCGGCGGTTTCCTTCGGCCCAGGCGGCTCGAATAATTTGTCTGTCCAGGCGCGAAGCTCGTGGGCATGTTCGACGGAACGCGTGCGCTGCTCCGCTAAATCCTCGCAGGCTGCAATCAATCCGTCCCGCTGCTGCTCGGATTTAGGCAGCAGCCGGTGGAGAACACCTTCGCGAACGCCAAACGAAGACATCACGATTTTGGAAGGTTTGATACATGTCATCAATCGCTCGAGCACGAGTGCACCGGATGGAACGGTTTCCCGCCGCGCCCGGGAAATCGCGTCGATCCCTTCAAGGGACGATGGCGACAAATGGTCGACCAGATGCGCAAATTTCAGCGCATCGGCAACGGACAAGCAATAAGCGTGTGTCACACGTAAGGGGTAGCCGGTTTGCGCCATATGCAGTTTCGCAAAGGCGCGCCACGTTCCGCCAATTGCATAAAATGGCCGATCGCGGCCGCGTTCCAGCCAGTCGACCTTTGCAAGCTGGGAATCGATAAATTTAGCGGCCTCTTTGCGATCGCCGCGAGCGATATCAATGATGCGCAGCCCACCGAGAGGAAGCGTAACGCCGCCAACCAGTTTCTGTTTCTTGATATCGATGATCTCAAGGCTGCCACCGCCCAAATCGGCCGCCAGTCCATCTGCATTATGAATGCCAGCAATGACACCTTCAGCGGCCAGCTCCGCTTCCTGCTTGCCGGTCAGAACCGCAATAGGTGCGCCACAGATATCCTCAGCTTGCTTGATGAAAACTTTGCCATTTTCCGCTTCCCGCGCAGCTGCCGTGGCGATGATCTGCAATTGGGTTGCGCCGAGCTGATCGGACACCGCGCGAAAGCGCTTTAGGGCGCGCAGGGCTTTGTCAACGCTGTCCTTGCTCAACCTGCCCGAAGAGGCGATAGAGCGGCCAAGCCCACACCACGCTTTTTCGTTAAAGAGGGGCACAGGGCTCCGCTTCGCCGCTTCATAGACGATGAGCCGCACAGAATTCGAACCGATATCGATGACGGCAACTGGGTCGAATCCCGTTTGCCGCTCCGCCTCCTTAAGCGTGCCGGTCACAATTGTTCACGTCTCCTCGCCATTTTCTGTAAAACGCGGCGGAAAGTTCTCTTTCAAAGATTTACCACGTCCCGAAAGACTCGGATTTGTCATGAAATATTCATGGGCATTGAAAAGTTTATCATCTTCTTTCGGAACAACGCGCTGCGATGTGCCATCCGCGTTAACATGCCAGCTTTGCTGATTGTCCCTGAGATTCGCAACCATTATTTGATCGAGAACCTGTTCATGTACCGTCGGGTTGTTAATCGGCACCATCACTTCAACGCGCCGATCAAGATTTCTCGGCATCATATCCGCTGAGGCAATGTAGACAACCGCTTCCGGCGCCGGCAGACCGTGTCCAGCGCCGAAGCAATAGATGCGGGAATGCTCAAGAAACCGCCCAATGATGCTTTTAACGCGAATATTCTCCGACAAATTTGGTAGTCCTGCACGCAGGCAACAGATTCCCCTGACGATTAAATCGATTTGAACCCCGATTTGACTGGCTTCATAGAGAGCGTCAATGATCTCTGGATCGACAAGGGCGTTCATTTTCATCCATATTGCCGCCGGACGGCCCGACTTAACGTGAAACATCTCCTCGCGAATATGATCGAGAATGCGCGCCCTCAGCCCAAGAGGAGATGCCGCCATCGATTCAAGATCAGCAGGTTCTGCATAGCCGGTTACATAATTGAAGATACGCGTCACATCGCGGGCAATAGCCGGATCCGCCGTAAAAAATGACAGGTCCGTGTAGATCTTTGCTGTCACCGGATGATAGTTGCCGGTCCCAATATGGCAGAAGGTTGTAAGTTTGCCTCCTTCGCGCCGCACGATCTGCGTGAGCTTCGCGTGGGTCTTAAGTTCCAAAAATCCATAAACAATATGGACCCCCGCGGCTTCCAAATTGCGAGCCCAGCGAATATTGGCTTCCTCGTCGAAGCGTGCCTTTAGCTCGACGATAGCCGTGACCGATTTACCCGCCTCCGCAGCCTCGATGAGGGCTCCAATGATCGGTGAGTCCTTGCTCGTCCGGTAGAGCGTCGATTTGATGGCCATAACGTTTGGATCTGCGACAGCCTGCCGCAAGAACCGCAGCACAACATCGAACGATTCATAGGGGTGATGAATGATGATATCTTTTTGCCGGATGGCCGCAAAACAATCGCCGCCATGATCCCGGATTCGTTCCGGAAAACGGATATTGAAAGGTTTGAATTTCAACTCCGGATATTCATTAATGATGAGCTGAGATGTATCGCTGACGCTTAACAGCCCTTTTTGTACATAAACTTCACTGTCGGCAACCTCCAGCTCCTTAATCACAAATCGCTGCATACGGGCCGGCATGGAGGTATCGATTTCGAGCCGAATGACCGAGCCCCGCCGCCGCCTTTTCAGAGCCGTCTCGAAGAGGCGCACCAAATCCTCCGCCTCTTCGCGAATCTCGATATCACTGTCGCGCAGCACACGGAACGCGCCCTGACCTTGAACTTTATAACCAGGAAAGAGTCGCGAGATGAATAGGCTTACCGTGCTCTCAAGGCGAATAAAGCGCGTTTCCGGCCGCTTACCTGATTTGCGGGTTTTCGCTCTTTGCGGCAGCCGGATAAA